>JBAXHG010000091.1:0-6913 GCA_037139015.1 Actinomycetes bacterium
TCACAAGCTTGCCTCCTGCGGGAATCCAACCTCCTTCCAGAACACCAGAGAAGAGCCCTTGCCCCGAGGGTTCTCACGGGTGAGGTGCCAGCCGCTGAGAAAATGATCCGTGTATTCGGACATGTTGGAGATGTCCACGAGGTAGTCGTAAACCTCTTCACGCGGGCGGGCAATGGTCGTTTCAACTGTTACTCGGTTCATGCAAGAGCGAGTCTATTCAGTGCGGCATCAGGAATGATGCTGGCCAAATCCGCCTGCCTGCGCGTACACTCCCTTCAATGGCACGGACGATCGCGGTTCTATCCCAAAAGGGCGGCACGGGCAAGACAACCACGGTGCGGACGCTCACCGACGCTTTCCGCCGGTCGGGCCTTCGCGTGCTGGCAATTGACCTTGACCCGCAGGGCAACCTCTCGGATTACTTCGACCTGGACCCGGACGCGACTCCAACGATCGCCGAGGTCCTCCTTGGACGCGCTACGGCACCGGAGGCCATTCACAGCGACGTCATCCCGGCGAACCTTGGTCTCGCGGAAGCCGAACTTGTCCTTGGCGGGAAGATGGGCCGTGAACTTACCCTTCGCAAGGCGCTGGGAGATGTAGGCGGTGACTACGACCTGGTGATGATCGACTGTCCCCCCGCTCTTGGACTGCTCACGGTCAATGCACTGGTCGCGGCAGACCATGCGCTCATCTCCGCAGAGGCCCAGTACTTCGCAATGCAAGGCGTTGAACAAGCCTTGGAGGTCATCGCTCTTGCCCGTGAAGGCCTCAACCCAACTTTGGACTGGCTCGGGGTGATCCTCAACATTGCCGACCTGCGGACAGTTCATTCAAGGGAGGCTCGAGCTGCACTCCTTGAACATGTTGGGGACCGTCTGATTGACCCGCCTATCCGTGCCTCAATTGCCTACGCCGAATCAGCGGAGCGCGGCCAATCAATCATTGACCACAGGCCAGACTTGGCAGTTGACTACCTGCAGATTGCAGCGGAGATAGCCCGACGTGTTGACCATCCGGAGGCCGCCAAGCTGCTTCTGGAAATGGTTCAGTCGGACTGAGCCGCAGGCATTCCGCCGGCAGCTTCAATTCGCGCACCCATCGCCTGAGCGAGCGCAATGGCCCCACTCAACGGGCGGATCATCACAGTGAAGTTCTTGACCATGCCGCTGTCATCCGTCTGCAGAAGGTCAACGCCTTCAAGTGATTTGTCCCCCACGTTGGCCGTGAATCGCAGCATGTGGCTGTTTCCGTCACTTGCCTGATCGACATATTTGAAGTTCTCGAATGTCTGCTCAACATGGCCGAGCAGGAACATGATCGTGTCAAGCCCCGAGTAGGGCTTGTGCACGACTGGGCTGCAGAAGACGATGTCGTCAGCGAAGAGCTTCCGGGCACCCTCGACATCGTGCTCTTCGACGCAGCGCCTGAATTCGTCCGCGATGTTCACAGCGCCACCGGCTCGCCGTTGACGGTTGCACCGTTGGGCTCGAAGGACACTGGGAGAACCTCAGCCCAGCTCTCTACTGCCTTCACGAGCCGTCCCTTGACATCTTCCCGGTGCGAGGCCTCAACCCAGACAAGAACCGCGGAGCCAGCGCCTGAGATTGTTGCGCCGAGTGCGCCAAGCGATGAGGCTTTGCCGAGGAGATCCCAAGACTCGGGGTAGAGCTCCGACCGTCGCTGCTGGTGCAGGTTGTCGTGTAGTCCACGGGCCAGAAGCTCAGGGTCGCCGGAGGCAAGCCCAGCGCCAAGCAGCGTGGCGTAACCCGCGTTCGCGACGGCATCGGTCATTGGAACCTCGGAAGGAAGTGCCTCGCGGGCATCGGAAGTGTTGACATACCTCTCTGGCTTGACAAGCAGAAGGCCAATTCCTGGCGGCGGATCGAGCCGGACAACCTGTCCCCCTACATGGACAGCCACCCCGCCAAAGTAGGAAGCCGTGGCGTTGTCGGCGACACCGTCAACCTCAATCGCAAGCGCCAGTGGGTCGGAAACTGCGCCCCCAAGGGCTTTCGCGGCAAGTACTCCGGCGAGTGATGCGCAGGCACTAGAGCCAAGGCCGCCGCACATGGGAATCCTTGAATCCACATTGAAGGCGTAACCATCAGCGGGAAGCACCCGCTCAAATGCCTGTACGAGCAGGTTGCTCCGGTCGGTCGGAACATCAATGTTTGCGGTCAGTGAGAACTCTTCTGCAGCTTCCACAGCAAGTGTGAGGTGAAGGTTCAGTGCGGCCGCAGCAGAGTCAAATGCTGGACCGAGATTTGCTGAGGTGGCTGGAACCCGAACAGTTGTCGGGCTCATCCAAGAACCGCCTCGCGGAGGGCCTCAACGCTCTTTTCACAAGGTGTCACTCCACCGCCCTGGGCCAATGCCGTGTCGGGATCCTTCAGACCGTTGCCGGTCAGGACGCAGACCACATCTTCCACTCCACCAGTGCCGTGTACGAGAAGTCCGGCGACAGATGCTGCGGACGCCGGCTCGCAGAAGACCCCCTCAGTGGTGGCCAGCAGTTTGTACGCCTGAAGAATTTCCTCGTCCGTAACCGTCCGGACAGACCCGCCTGATTGGGAGAAGGCCGTCTCAGCCTCATCCCAGCGCGCTGGGTTGCCGATCCTGATGGCTGTGGCAATCGTCTCCGGATTCTCAACGGGATGTCCGAGTACAAGCGGGGCGGCTCCAGCTGCTTGGAAGCCAAACAATCTTGGTGAAGCCCCCAGCTCCTGAAAGCCTTTCCACCATGCAGTGACATTGCCGGCATTACCTACTGGAATAGAGAGCGCTGCAAGCTTCGGAAGCAATTCGTGAATCTCATAGGCAGCAGTCTTCTGACCTTCGATCCGGAATGGGTTTACAGAGTTGACCAAAGCAACCTGTTCTGTTTCCACAAGCTCGCGCACGAGACGCAGGGCATCGTCGAAATTGCCATCAAGCCCAATTACCCTGGCACCGTGGATCAGCGACTGCGCAAGCTTTCCTTGGGCGATCTTGCCTCCGGGGACGACAACCGCGCAGGTGATGCGCGCCCTTGCCGCGTAGGCAGCCGCACTGGCCGCAGTGTTCCCTGTGGAAGCGCAGATGACAGCGTTTGACCCGTCCCGGACTGCAGCCGAGACAGCGCAGGTCATACCGCGATCCTTGAATGAGCCCGTTGGGTTCAAGCCCTCAAGTTTGAGCCACACTCGGGCACCAACCCGCTCGCTGATCTCACATGCGTAAACGAGTGGAGTGTTCCCCTCGCCGAGGCTGATGATCGGGTCTCCCTTTTCGAAGGGGAGAACATCCATATGTCGTTCAATCAGTCCGGACATCTCAAGATCCGAAATCCTCTTCGATGACACGGATGGCACGCGGCTCGGCCCGCAGAGACTCAAGGCCGGAGAGCTGGTTGAGGGCAGCACTGAAGGCTGCGTCGGGAACCCTGTGGCTGACCATCACAAGTCGTGCGTTCTCGCCAAGTCCGCGCTGGACGACTGATCTCACGGAGATCCCATGGTCGCCCAAGACCGCGGCAACCTGTGACAGGACACCCGGGCGATCTTCGACTTCAAGGTGCAGATAGAAGGCAGATTCCGTGTCGGTCACGACCGGCAACGGGTCAGTAGCAGGCGGGATGTCCGTCACAGCACCGGAGGCGATCGCGACAAGGTCACCGAGGACGGCCGACGCGGTCTGGGGGCCACCAGCGCCTGGTCCGGACAAGGTGATCTCAGTGATGTCGTCAGATTCAATGGTGACGGCGTTGAAGGCCCCTCCGATAGATGCGAGCGGGTGACCTGGGTAGAGGAACACCGGATGAACGCGAACGGAGATTCCATCCCCCACGCGTTCAGTCGTTGCAATCAGTTTCAGGCTGAGGCCAAGTTCACTGGCATAGGCAATGTCGTCCGGCTGGATCCGCTCGATTCCCTCACACGGAATGGAGTCCACGTCAACGGAGATTCCGAAGGCAAGTCTGGTCAGAATCGCGATCTTCGCTGCTGCGTCGTGTCCGGCCACATCTTCCGTTGGGTCTGCTTCCGCGTAGCCCAGCCGTTGTGCCTCTGCGAGCACGGTCTCGTAATCGGCTCCGGTTCTTGCCATTTCACTGAGGATGAAGTTCGTGGTTCCATTGACAATCCCGTGGATGCGTTCTATGCGCGCTCCGCTAAGGGACCCTCCGAGGACACGGATCACTGGCACAACGCCCGCGACAGCAGCCTCAAATCGCAGCTGAACGCCGTTGTCGCTTGCGAGCGCCCACAGTTCCTCGCCGTGACGGCTGATGAGCTGTTTGTTGGCACTGATCACATGCTTCCCTTCGCTCAAGGCTCGCTCGAGCATTCCCTTGGCTGGATCAAGCCCACCCATGAGTTCCACGATCACATCGGAGTTGGCGAGAATCTCGTCAAAGTCGCCAACTGAGCGCGTCAAGACGCCGCTGATCTCGGGCCGGCGGCCAGTGACCGCGGCAACGGAGTCAGCCTGCTGCGCGACAAGGGCTTCAAATGCGCCCCCAACGGTGCCTCGTCCAAGCAGTCCTATGCGGAGTGGTTCGTTCATCAGTTACCTGCAGTCTCTCGTGCGAGGAGGTCATCCCAAGTTTCGCGCCTCACAGCGACGCGAGCCTTGCCACCCTCAACCATCAGAACTGGGGGCCTCAAGGCTCCGTTGTAGTTGTTCGCCATTGCATGACCGTAAGCGCCAGTTACGGGGACGGCAACAAGGTCCCCCCGCTTGGGAGCCGGCAGACTTGCCTCCGTGGCGATTTGATCACCGGATTCGCAGTGTTTGCCAACAACACGGCATGGGGTGTCTGGTTGGTCATTGACCCGGTCTGCGCTTAGAGCCATGTATGCGGAGCCGTATGCGAGCGGGCGGAGGTTGTCGCTGATCCCACCATCGACAGCAACATAGGTGGAGACATTCGATTTGACGGTCTCGACGGTGTAAAGAGTCACTCCTGCTGTTGCAACAAGGGCGCGCCCCGGCTCCAGCATCAGCTCAACATCTGGCCCAAAGTGCTCTGCTGCCGCTGCTGCAGCCCCTGCGACGAACTCCTCAATGTCGCCATCAGGGCTTCCGTCCAAGTAGCCAACGCCAAGGCCACCGCCGAGGTTGACGACTGGGAAGTCCCCAAGGGGAGCGATTGCTGCAGCAGCGCGGGCGATGGAGCCCGTGTCCCCCAGCTGACTTCCCACATGAAGATGAAGTCCCCTGAGTTCAAGCGAGTTCTCGCCTTGGATTGCCTCAATGACAGCTGGTGCGTCGGGGAGGTTGACCCCAAACTTGGAGTCTTCTTGGCCAGTTGAGATTGCGGCGATCGTGTCACCGGTGACTCCTGGGGTGACTCGGAGAAGAACCTTCTGAATAACCCCGGCTTCCCTCGCACGAGCAGCAATGGTTGCGACTTCATCAGCATTGTCAATCGCGACAAGCCCAACCTTGTGGTCAAAGATGTCATTCAGGTCGGCTTCGCTCTTCGCGTTCCCGTGGAAAAGAATGTCCTCGGGTGCGAATCCACCGAGCAGGGCGATACGAAGTTCTCCACCAGAGGTGACGTCACAGCCAAGACCCATTGAGGAGAAGATCTTCCCCACTTCAACAACCGGGCAGGCCTTTGAGGCGTACTTGATCGTGCCCTTCATTCCACTCGCGGCAAGTGCCTTGAGGAACCGATCCGCGCGTTCGCGCAGTTCGCTCTCAACCATTACATAGGCGGGCGTCCCAAATTCCCGGGCGAGGTCTACTGCGTCACACCCACCGAGTACAAGGTGTCCCTGCTCATTGATTGAGCTGTGTGCGGGAAGCGTGGATGGCAAGGTGCGGGTTTCCATTTGTCCGATGATCGCACGCGCGGGCAGGCAGATGCCGTCGGCGTGACAGTTCCTGCGGTTCTGATGCGATCCTCCACGGATGAGCAACTCCCGCCCTGCCCCAGCAGCCCCATCAGAAACAGGATTTGAGGATGGTCTGGCCTGGGCCCGCTTTGAGCCCGATGGGCCTCCAACTGGTGGCGTTGTGATCTTCCACGGGGCTGGTTCGCGCAAGGAGAACCACTACGACATTGCGCGTGAGATGACCGGGGCTGGGCTGGCAGCCATCTGCTTTGACCAGCGTGGGCATGGTGAATCCGATGGTCCGATGGATGGGCGCATCGTTACTGACGCCGTTCAGATCGGACGGCTCTTTGACGGGCTGCCGATCGGCATGAGGGGATCGAGCATGGGTGGTTGGGTCACGCTTGCCGCAGCTGAAGCGCTGGGGGCAAAAGCGATTGTTGCAATCTGCCCCACAACAGCCGCCCAGCTTTCAGAAGGTGTCCGAAGTGGACGCCTGCCATTTGATGCCGATGCTGAGCTGCTCTGCTCTGAGCTTTCCAAGGGTGATCCTCCCCCACCGTCCATGCCCACCTTGTTGCTGCACGCCAGCGGGGACGAAGTGGTTCCTGTCGGTCGCTCTCGGGAGCTTGCCCCGCTGCTTTGCCCCGGGTCGCGGTATCTGGAAGTTCCGGGCGGCCATCACCGCTCGCTTCAACATGACTCGGAGATCACTGCACTTACGGTCAGGTTTCTCGCTCAGTACTTGAGAACAGCAGACGCT
Organism: Actinomycetes bacterium; assembly: GCA_037139015.1. Lineage (GTDB taxonomy): Bacteria > Actinomycetota > Thermoleophilia > Solirubrobacterales > Solirubrobacteraceae > WLNJ01. Next base: position 6,586 of record JBAXHG010000091.1, read on the forward strand.
GACTAGGTCTTCGTGGTGGCCTCAGTCGCGCGACGCAGGCCGCCATCACGCGAGTTCACGACAAGCCAGGTCGCCCCGGCCAATCCGATGGCGAGCGCCCAAAGCTGCGGCTGCGTAAACCCAATCAGTGCAGCATCGTTCCTGCGCAGGAATTCAACGAGGAACCGCTCCACGCTGGAAGCGACCATCCAGAGAGCAAACAGTGACCCGGGCTTCAGCTTCCCTCTCAAACGCCAGAGGCAGAGCGCGACGTAGCCCATCACCAATGTTTCGTAGATCGGCGTCGGGTGGACGGTCACACCATCAGCTGTCGGGACGGTCCCATCGG
>JBAXHG010000092.1:0-6772 GCA_037139015.1 Actinomycetes bacterium
CTGTCACCCGCGTGAAGGGGGCTTGGTCCACCAAGCTGCCCGTCGTTGAGCCATGTTCCGTTCGTGGAACCAAGATCCTCCAAAACCAAAGTCGCTCCCTCCCGGACAATCCTTGCGTGCCTGGTCGAGGCGAACGGATCCTCAAGTTTTATCTCCACATCTCCACGCCCAAGCGTCGCTCCAGTTCCTATCTCGTAACTCCAACCCTTCTCGTGTCCCGGCGCCGAGACAACAATCAGCCGTGCGTCGCCGCCTGCAGTTGGAACCGCCATGGACTGAACTGCCTCATGAAAACCAGTTGCATCGGGGTCCACGGCTGATGAGGGTCGCCCTGTTTTCGTCACATCGCGCAGGGCACTCGTGGACACCCAGAGCAGAAACAGATAGAGGACCGCGAGGAACCCGAATTGGAGTGCGAGGGAGACAGGTTCGAGCATTGTCAGCCTGCTTGGAATTCAAGTTCGGTGTGTCCGAGACTGATCACATCTCCGGACTTCAGCCGCATTGCGCCGTTGACCTTCGTGCCGTTCACACTCACTCCGTTGGTTGAGCCCATGTCCTCAAGCATCCAACCAGGCCCACCCATAACCACTCGCGCGTGTTGACGTGATGCATTTGGATCCTCAAGCACAACATCACATGAGCGGCTGCGGCCAAGAACCATCCCCGCCGGATCAAGGTCAATCAGGTAACCCGCAGCTGACAGCGTCGCCTTCGAAGCAGACGCTGGAACTGGAGGCCCAGCTGCTGATGTGGGTGCTTCCGTCGAAGAGCCGCCCAAGCCAGCTGTCCCTGGTGGAGACATCCGTGGGGCAATTGGTGGCACCACAGGCAAAACCGGTGGTGGAACCGGAGTTGCCCTCGGAGGCAGTGCCGCGGCTGGCCTTGAGCTTGGCTGTGGCGCGCGTGCCTTGGACCCAGATGAACCGCTGTCCTGAGCAAGAGCTTCGCGGTCCACAGGGGTCGTCTTGATCCCAAACTCTCCAAGGCCAAGGCGCTCATCACATTCGATGCTGATCCTTGGCCGTTCGCTCAGCACCATGTTTTCGCGGCGAGCATGTTCAAGCAGGTATGACCCAAGCTCAGCCTTCAGCTCAGCTTCATGTGGTGAGAACCGATCAAAGTCCTCCGACCCGAGAAACACTGCGTAGCTGGTTGGGGCGTAAACGCGTGAAACAAACGCCTTCTTGTTCTCGTCCATTTCGCGAGCAAGGCGGCGGGCAATCTCCACAGGACGGACTTCCGACCTGAAGGCGCGAGAGAACGTCCCTTCTACAAGGCCGGCGATCCTGCTCTCGAGGTTCCTAAAAACGCTCATCGTGTCCGACGCATCCTGCTGATCATGGTACGAGGTCCGTCTTCGGTTCCCTGATATCTCAAAGATGGCAATCCCTTCAGAGCCACAACCACAGAGGCGCCCGCGAGTGCCCCGGCGAGTACTCCGCGCGACAAACCTCCCGAAACAGCAGCAGTTCCAAGCCCCACGGTGATTGCCCATGCTGCCCCAGCCAAGGCATCTGACACAGCATTTTCCCCACGAACCACCAGTGGAAGAATTGCCGCGCCAATGCCCCACACTCCAGCTACTGCGGGAAGTGGACCCTTGAGAAGTGGAAGTAATCCGTGCGTTATCGCGTCAGAGGGACTGTTGCCCCACACGGCAGAAGAGTCGGCCCTTGCCGGCGGTCCCCCAAGCAACGTGCGCCCAAGCAGCAGCTCAGCACAGCCAAGTTGCCAAGCCCCTGCCACTCCAGCCGCGAAGCGAATCCAGATGCCACCAGCAAAGGAAGCTGCTGCTGGCCAAGCTCCGGCAAAGCCAGGCGATCCGAGCAGAGGAGCCAACGATGGAAGAGACCACCATTCCGGGTGACCCCAAAGCAAGGGAACGCAGGGCAGCAGAGCTGCTGCAAGAACCACAGCCTCACCTGTCTGCCCGGTAACCGCTGATGCGACTACCGCGGCCAGAACACTTGCAAGCCAACCGAGGCGAGGAAACAGCCCCACTGCAAGCGTGACTGCACCAGCCGTCGCCCAAATCGCACTCTGGTTGGACGCTGAGGCAAGCTCAAGAGTCCAGAGCAGAGACAGGCCACCTGCTGCAAGGGCCCCAACAGCTCTCCTGACCCACTGGAAATTGCCACCGCTCTCCTCGAGCGGGTGGGCCTCGTGGCGGGATGGTCCGACTCCCCGTCCCTTCGGAACCACAGCCGTTGCTGTCCCAATCTCGGTCCGGCTGACGCGAATCTCACCCTCGTTCCTCCGCACCGCGGGAGCGACTGTTCCGGGCTCATCATCTGTTCCCGCCACAGCAGCAGCCAGCGCTGCCCCGAGCTCGGCAACTGTTCCCCGGTCCTCGGCGTCGGGCTCAAGCGCTCTATCAACAGCTTCAACGAGACCAATGGCCAAGTCAGGACGCTCTTCCGCCAACAACGGGAGCTCTCCCGATGTCAAATTTCGGGCGGTTTCAGCTGCAGTTCGCCCTCGGACCGGGTTAACCCCAGCCAATCCCTCAAAGACAACAATCGCCAAGGCCCAAAGGTCTGTTTCCGGACCGCTTTCTTTCCCTGAAGCCTGCTCCGGTGACATGTAAGCGAGGGTTCCGATCACGTCGCCCGTCCTGGTTAGTGACGACTCGCCTGCGAGGCGAGCAATTCCAAAGTCAGCCAACTTGACAATCCCGGCCTCGGAGCGGGGAGCGTCTGGGATGAGAATGTTCCCGGGCTTCACATCACGGTGAATCACTCCTTGCTTGTGAGCGTGATCAAGCGCAGCTGCCATTGAGGCTCCGATGCGGACCACGTCCCTATCGGAACAACGTCCCTCCGCGTAAATCTGGCCGAGCGTCATTCCCCGAACGAATTCGGAGACAAGGTAGGTATGGGTTTCATCCGTGCTCGCCTCATGCAAGGTCACGACTCCAGGGTGTGAGAGTCGAGCTGCAGCACGGATCTCACGCTCTGCTCGCTCTCCAGCCAACTCGTTGGGAATTGCCTTGACCGCGACCTCCCTGTCAAGCCGCTCATCCTGGGCGCGCCAAACCGTTCCGAACGCGCCGGATCCAATTGGCTCTTCGAGCCGATATCTGTCAAGCACGAAAGCGCTTGGGGGTGCTTTGGGTTCCCTGGTTCGGGCCATCTAGGATGGTTTCGCCGCCGTTCTTCCGGCTCCTGCCATGCCAGATGGAGGCCAGTTTTCCGCTGGACCTCTGCGCAGAGGTCCGTGCAGAACGCGCAGACGCCGATATTCGCGCCATAATCTGCCCTGTGCAGCGGGAAATGCCCGCGCACAAAGGATATGACGTGTCGTTCTTTGACGACGAACCCACACAAGCCACTCCGGCCACTCCACCTACCCGAGGATCGGGAGGAGACCGCGCGCCGGATCATCAGTCAGTCGTAACCCGCCGACTGATCGCAGCTGGTGCCGGGCTTCTGATCCTCCTGATGCTGGTTATCGGAGTCAAGACCTGTTCAGACTCCCGAACGACATCACAGCTCAAGGAATTCAACCGCAAGGCCTCACAGCTGGTTGCCGACTCCGACAGCCAGGTAGGTAAGCCTTTCTTCAAAGAGATGCAAGGGGCTTCCTCAAAGGGGACAACAGCGCTTCAGGAGAACATCAATCAACTTGGCGTCCTCGCAGACGAACAGGTAAAGCAAGCTGAACGCCTCGACGCTCCCGACAGCCTCAAGAAGGCACAGACCAACCTCGTGTTGACGATGCAGCTCCGTAGTGACGGAGTTCACCGCATATCCCGTGAGGTACAAACAGCGATCTCGAGGAACTCCAGTGACAGTCAGAAGGCTGTAGGCCAGATCGCAGCAGATATGAGGGCTTTTGACGCCTCAGATGTCGTTTACACCCTCAAGGTGGCCCCAGCGATTGCTGCGGCGCTTGATGACGATGGAATAGCCGTTGGCGCCGGCGGAGAGCAGGTTGCCACAACCAGTTTCCTGCCAACGATTGATTGGCTCAGTCCAGCGTTCGTCACAACGCAGCTAGGCGGAACGACATCAGCTTCCGGAACGGCGGCCCCAGGCAACCACGGTCACAGCCTCGACAGCGTTTCAGCAGGGGGTCAGGATCTCTCTCCAGACACAACGAACAGCATTCCTGGAAGTCCCCCGCCTGCCTTCGGTGTCACGTTCACCAATGGCGGAAGCGTGGACGAGTCAAATGTCCAGATCACAATCAAGGTTGAGGGCGGACCTGCGCCGATCGTCGTAACGAAGGTCGTCGCCAGGAGCACCGCCGGACAGCAGCAGACTGTTCAGGTTCCGCTTGGAAGCGCCCCGCCGATTGGCCAGCAGGTGACTGTTACGGTGACTATCGGGAGTGTCCCGGGAGAAACCAAGACGGACAACAACACGTTTACCTACCCGGTTACGTTTACCTGATCCATCGCCTTATTCCACCCTCGAGCGCCGGCCCGGGGGCGGGCATAGAGCAAATCTGCGACTCGAGAGGAATTCCCATCCGCCAAGGCTCAACATCACCACGACGTCTCTTCAAGGTGTCCTCATGAGCCTCCGCGTAGCTTGTCTGGGACCTGAGGGAACCGTCAGTCAGGAAGCCCTTGAGGCCGCTGCGGTCTCCGCAAACGTTGATGTCGAACCGCTTCTGACAGCAACAATTCATGACGCTGTGAAGGCAGTTACCTCTGGAGAGGCAGACCTTGCCCTCGTGCCCCTGGAGAACTCTCTTGAAGGCGGCGTGGCACCCACACTTGACGAGCTGCTTGCAGGAGATGGGATGACGCCAATAGTGGGCGAGGTGATCCACACGGTTCGTCATCGGCTGATCGCCAAAGACCAGATCGCGCTCGACCAGATTACTCAGGTGCACACACTTCCCTTCGTAGCTGACCAGTGCGGTCCCTGGTTGCGAGAGAACCTCCCGGAGGCCACTGTGGTGCCGGCATCGTCAACAGCCGACGCTGTCAAAACAGTGGCAGCGCTTGGCGGGATGACCGCTGCGCTGGGCACAGAGCTCGCCGCTCGCCTATATGGCTGCGAAGTTCTCGAGGACAGAGTTGACGAGGGCGGCAACACAACCCGCTTTGTTTGGCTTTCAACCGACTCTGACGGTGACCTTCCCCCAGGTGTTAACCCGCAGATGCCACGCAGAACCTCCATTGTCTTCTGGGGTTCGGGTGCTGAGGAACCAGGCTGGCTCGTCGATTGCCTCGCTGAGTTCGGTAGCAGGGGAGTCAACCTGACCAGGATTGAATCCAGGCCACGCAGGGACGGCCTCGGCAGTTACGTCTTTTTCGCTGACATTGACGGCGGCGTAGACGACACGAGGGTGGACCAGGCGCTTTCAGGACTTGCGGCTCGCGCGGACGCTGTCTCACTGCTTGGTTCGTATCCAAGCGCGTCGGCTTCCCCTCTACAGAGCTAAGCCAGCTAGTCACTCCAAAGAGGAGGGCGCCGTCCCCGAAAGGACGACGCCCCATTGTTCGCTTGGAGCTGGAAGTGCATTCCCTCAACTGCGCCGATGGGGACCACTCTCGGCGAGGGAGTGCACGGTGTCACGGGCTGGATTCCGCCAAACCGTGGCCAGCAACCTGGCTAGCGGCCGGACACCTCCAGAGTCCCACTTAAATTTGACACGTTTTGGACCACCTCCTTTCTCTGGTCAAACGAGAATAACGAGGCTCCGGACGGAAGAAAAGTGTCTACTCGACGTCTGGCGCGTCGACGTCATCAGACGTCTCCGCAGGTACTTCATCAGCTTGTGCTTCTGCCTCAGCGGGGGCGTCAGCTGAGGCCTCTTCCTGACCACCCTCGACTGGTGCAAGCTCATCCTGGCCGTCGTCTTCAACATCGCCGTCAGCTGAATCCTCTGCAATTAGCGCCACGGCTGCAACGATGTCGTCGTCCTTGACCTTCATAACCCGAACACCTTGGGTTGCGCGGCCCTGCTGGCTAATTCCGCGGACGCTTGTCCTCTGGATCATTCCGCCTTGCGAGACGAACACGAGCTCCTGATGTTCCTTGACGACAAGAGCGCCTGCAAGTCCGCCTCGTTCGTCAGTCAGCTTGATTGTCTTGACGCCCATGGCTCCACGCTTGGTCTCACGATATTGGTCAATCGGAGTCCGCTTGCCATATCCATTCTCCGTGATGACCAGGAGCTCACGGTCAGCCTCAGCAACGTCCATGGCGATGATCTGATTGCCCTCTTGGGACACGTTCATGCCCTTCACGCCGCTTGTGTCGCGACCCATGCCGCGAACCTGGTTCTCGTTGAACCTGACGGCCTGACCGGACTTGGAAATCATGATCAGCTCGTCGTCACCTGAAGTTCTACGGACCGCTACAAGCTCGTCGTCGTCGCGGATCTTGATGGCGATGATTCCCGCTGACTTGATTGGCGTGTTGTAGGCGAGGAAATCCGTCTTCTTGATCATGCCCTTGCGGGTTGCGAAGACAACATATTTGCCCTCTGTGAAGTCTCTGGTTGAGAGCACTGACTGAACGCGCTCGCCGTCACCCAAACCTTCGAGAACATTGACAAGGGCACTACCACGGGCTGTCCGGGCGCCTTCTGGAAGCTCGTAAACCTTCTGGCGGTAGATCTTCCCCCGATTGGTGAAGAAAAGAAGGTAGTCGTGGGTTGAGGAGACGAAGAGATGCTCGATCCAATCTCCCTCCTTGGTTCCCATCCCGGTGATTCCGACACCACCACGGCGCTGCTTTTTGTAGGTATCCGATGGAATCGACTTGATGTACCCACTGTTGGTGATCGTGACCACCATCTGCCTGTCCTG
>JBAXHG010000093.1:0-6732 GCA_037139015.1 Actinomycetes bacterium
CCTCGACCTTCTGCATGGCAAGCAGACGCTCTAGCCAACTGAGCTACATCCGCATACAGCCGAGAAGGATACACCCCCTGCGACCAAAGGCGACGACCGGAGTCGAACCGGTGTACACGGCTTTGCAGGCCGCTGCGTAGCCACTCCGCCACGTCGCCAAGGGAAAGGAAGCCTATCGGGATGAGCCTCTTTTCGGTTTTGCAGGCCATTCCTTCATCGGGGTTGCTTGTCTCCATGCCACAATGGGAACGGATGTCAGCATCGCTAACCGATCACGATCCAGAATCGGGTCGCACAGCAGCTGAGGCATTGGCCGACTCCCAAGTCGACGGCCCATTGATCCGGTTCAGACCAGACATTCAGGGGTTGCGTGCAATCGCGGTTCTACTAGTTGTGTTCGACCACCTGGATGTTCCCGGCTTCGGCTCGGGATTCATTGGCGTCGACGTCTTCTTCGTTATTTCTGGATTTCTTATAACGGCCCTGCTGGCTGCCGAATATCTCAGGCACGTTGACGCGGGAGCTCGCGGAAGGATCTCAATCAGGGGGTTCTATCGGCGGCGGATACTTAGGATCCTGCCCGCGGCAACGCTGACTATTGCTGCGGTGCTGCTGTTGGGGAAGCTGACTCTTGGTCGGATCCAATTCATAAGGCTGCAGTCAGACGCTCTGTGGGCAACTTTCTTCGCAACCAACATTCAGCTAATTCATCAGGCCTCAGATTACTTTCAGAGGGGGCTTTCTGAGTCACCGCTGCAGAACTTCTGGTCGTTGGCCGTTGAGGAGCAGTTCTACCTGGTCTGGCCCGTCTGCTTCGCACTGGTGGCATTTGCCTGCACTCGGTTCATTCGACGAGTTGGTTGGCTCGGGGGTGTCCGTGCGGCCGTTCTATTGATTGGTTTGGCCTCATTTATCTGGTCGGTTCAGTCGGCTACTTCTGACCCGGCCGGGGGCTACTATTCGACGCTCACTCGTGCTTGGCAACTGGCGCTTGGTGCTGCAATTGCCTTGACCCCAGCACTTGCCAAGGTGTTCAAGGGGCGGGTCGCTGACGTAGCGGGGATATGCGGAATAGCACTGCTCGCTGGGGGGCTTGCTTTTTGTGACGCCTCATCCGGCTATCCGGGGGCACAGGGTCTACTGCCCACTCTGGGCGCTGGACTGCTGATCTGCGCGGGGCTAACCCCCGAGGCTTCAAACCCAGCTGGATGGGCACTTTCAGCAAGGCTGCCAAGATTCTTCGGACGAATCAGTTATTCGCTCTATCTCTGGCACTGGCCGATCATTGTCTTTGCCGGGATTCTCTATGGGACGTCAAGCGGACGGCCTTGGGTACGTGTCGGTCTTTTTGCTGGTGCAGTTATCGTCGCGACTTTGAGCCAGAGGCTGATTGAGCGGCCGTTCGTGGGCCTTGCTCACGGAAAGGCCCGGGGTGACGGGTCGCATCGTAGAAGGCCAGCCTTGAGGAGAGCCCTGATGGTGGCGCTGGTCGGGTTCAACCTTGTCGTGATTGCTGCCTTTGCCCGACCAATCTCGCATTCGATCGCGCCACTCCCACCGGGAGGGGCTGAGTGGACCAAAGCCGAGACATTGGGTGCCGTTTCGGCGTCCAGGAACCATCGGAGGCTGACTGCAAATGAGGTCTCATTGGGGCAGCGGTTGTTCGAGTGGCAGATGCTTGGGGTTCACACTGCGGACCGGAACTTTCTCCAGGACGCCGGGACGGCACTCGAGAAGCGCTGTCCCGATTCGACAACGATCACCAGCTATAGGCAAGCAACCAACTGCACGCGCAGGGGGCTCGGGTACGGGCACCTTAGATGGCCGTCTGGGGTCAAACCACTAGTTGCGATTGTTGGAAATTCATTCGCACTGCAATGGGTGTACGAGGTTCAAAGGCTGCTCCCGAAGAATGTGAGGCTTATGCCGCTGACAATCACTAGTTGTCAGCCTTGGACGGTTGGTGACACCGGACAGGTTGATTCCCACGGTAATAACTGCGATGCCCATCGGATGCTGGTGAATCGTGTCTTGAATCGCAAACGGCCTGGACTGGTGATTGCTTCCTACCAGCGTGTGAGGCAGGGAAGCCGACAGCTGCAGGAGACAACTCCATTCATCACGCGGCTCCTGAAAGAGTCGCCACGCGTCCTCTTCATTGGTCCATCGCTTGTGATGCCGGCCTACGAGGATTGCCTCAAGGCCGACAGACTCGCGAGCAGATGCAACCGATTGCTGTCCACTGCCGATCGGCGAGCCGACTTTGAACTCGGCACAGCCGTAAGGGCTGGAGGCGGTAATTATGTCTCAACGCAGAGCAGGATCTGCAGCAAGAACTTCTGCCCGTCGTTCTTGCGTGGCTACCCAATGCGATCCGACGGCATTCACTTCAGCCGGTGGGCCGTCCGAGCTCTTGCGCCCTGGGTTGAGGAAGCAATCCAGCGAAGTGTTGACCGTTCGTCTCGCTGACTGAGAGTGAGGCGACGGAGTGAGCATCGACTTTCGGGCCTGACGCCGCGAGAGCGCTCTCCGGTGGTAGCCTTGCCCATTCCCAGGGCGATTAGCTCAGCTGGGAGAGCGCCGCCTCGACAAGGCGGAGGTCACTGGTTCGAGCCCAGTATCGCCCACTTCACGAAGCCTTGAGCCCTCGGGCTCTGTCAGACTCGTGGCATGACCGAAACTGCACCAGTTTGTCCGGAATGCTCCAGCGAACATCACTACGAGCGGGACAGCTTCCTCGTCTGCTCGATGTGTGGTCACGAGTGGCTGCCTGTAAGTGAGGCGGCATCAGGAGATGAAGCGGGCTCCGAAGGAGACCCCGTGATCAGGGATTCGGTCGGGAATGAACTCACCGACGGCGACACGGTTACGGTCATCAAGGATCTGAAGGTCAAGGGCAGCTCAACCTCCATCAAGGTTGGAACAAAGGTTCGGAACATCCGACTTGTAAATGGTGTCGGGGATCACGACATTGACTGCAAAGTTGACGGATTTGGTCCAATGCAGCTCAAGTCAAGCGTCGTCAAGAAAGCCTGACCTAGCGACTCTTAGGTCAGTGGGGCGAAGCCTTCAGCGCCTTCGAAAAAGACTCGCTGGCCCGTGACAGGGCGACCTGAGTCAATCCACTCAAGTAGCGAAGGGTCAGTCGTGCTTCGAAGGACTCGTCGCCCATCGCCGAGCAATGCGGTGATGATTCCAAAGGAGCGGGTTCCGTCACGCTCATAAATCACAGTTGCCGTCTCGGCAATGGCAGATCCGAGATCAGCCCCAACGGCAACCTGACGTTCGGCCTCCGGCTCCTCATGTTTGAGCGGAGCGACGAAGGGATCAACTGGGGGCGAGGTTGAATAGACGCCTGCTGCATGTTTGGTGAGGTACCAGCCAACAGCGGTGACGAGACCCTTTTCACCCGGGTTACTGCGGAGCTGCTGTGCCATCGCGGCGATTGAGTTGAGTACATAGGCGTTGCCTGGTCCTCCCGCGAATGCGAGTCCTCCTGTGACAGTAGGACTGCGCGGATCGGAGATTGGGTCGTAGCCGATCTCCTTGCCGGCGATGCGGACCGCACACGGGAAGCATGAGTACAGGTCGAGCGCATGGATGTCATCGAGTGAGCTTGAGGCTTGACCCAGAGCGGAATGGATTGCGGCTCCCATTGCTGGGGAGCGGCCAAGGTCCTCTCGCTCGGAGAAGAACCATGGCTCGGTTGCGTGAGAGGAACCATGGAGATAAACGCGTCGCTCAGGGGCAACAGCAAACCGATCCGCTGCTCTTTCGGACATCAGCAATACCGCTGCGGCTTGGTCTGTCTGGATGTTGGAGTTCATGAGCTTTGTGTAGGGCAGCGTCACATCCCGGTTTTGAGGGGAGGCGCTGGCGATGAACTCGGCGGAGTGGCCCGTCGGGCCCCAGGCGTGGGGGTTGGACGCGGCTTGGCCTGAGAAGCGGGCCTGAAGGCTGCCAACGCGCGACTGGAGTTCCTCGAGGGTTCCTCCCTCATTTGCCCAGAGAGCGTGTTCAAATAGTGGGTAGATCATCAGCGGTGCGATACAGCCGGCGGCCGTTTCGGCATCACTGTTTGGCAGTCGGTCGGTTCCCAGTGTTTCGTGCGGGTCAGTCTCAGGCAGGTCAGAGTGCCAACCCGGATCAGTTCCGGTCTTGAGATGCGATGAAAGGCTTCTCAAGGCCTCTCCTCCACAGAGGACGGCGACATCGATCTCTCCAGCGGCGATTCGTGCGGAGAGTTCTCCGATTGCTGCCTGCGGTGTGTCACCCCCAATGGCCGTATGGATTCTCAGCCGTGGCTCAACTCCCAGCTCGTTAGCAATGAGTCTCGCTGGGTCAGCGTGGTCGGCGCTGACATATCGGACCACACAAAGCGCGTCCAGGCTGTCCATGGCTGCTGCGCTGGCGCCGGAGTCGGCAACGGCTCCGCGGATGACATCGGCCAGCATTGCGACGGGACCAGGGCAGTCGGCGCGCCACATGCCTTGGGCGACGCCGGCGATCAAGGGGGCATTTGGGTTGAGGGTTTGACTTGGCATGGGCGCAAAGGGTACGCGACGCTGGCTCGGAGGACGCCAGCAGGCGCTGCCTCTACTCTTGGCTTGTGGCCTCCTCGACTAATCCAGGTCTCTTGGACCGGGTACTTGACCTGACAATTGCCCCCGGCTTTTCGAAGCTCGGTTATGCAGCCAGGTCAAGAGCCTTTGCGCCACTTCCTAGCGCGGAGGGCAAAGAGGTCGTAATTACTGGGGCCAGCGCCGGCCTTGGGAGAGCCGCCGCTCGAATGTGTGCTGCGGCTGGAGCGTCGGTGACAATGATCTCGCGCAGCAGGCAGCGGGCTTCCGATGCGATCAGGGAAGTCACCGAGGCAGCTGCTGCGGCTGGCGCCGGAGTGGTGAGGTTTGAGGAATGCGACATGTCTGACCTCGCTGATGTCAGGCGACTGGGAGCACTCCTTTCAAAGAGTCTGGGTGGAGTGGATGCTCTGGTGCTGAACGCGGGGGTTCTACTTCACGAACGGTCAATCACCGAGGACGGCCTTGAGCTTGCATGGGCCACAAATGTTGTTGGCCCATACCTTCTGGAGCATCTGATGATGGGGAATCTCACATCCGCCAAGGGTCGTGTTGTGATGGTCACATCGGGAGGTGCCTACAGCGAGGGTTTGGCCCTGCCAGAAGCTGACCTTGCAGGTGACTCCTACGATGGGGCCGCGGTCTACGCCCGTACCAAGCGCGCTCAGATAGCTCTTGCCCAGTTGCAGAGCGCTCAGCTGGCAGAGGCTGGGGTCACCGTTCACGCTGTGCATCCGGGGTGGGCGGATACCCCTGGTGTTCAAAGCTCGCTTCCAACCTTCAGGAAGCTGACCAAACCGTTCCTCAGGTCGGCAGATGAAGGCGCTGATTCCATAGCTTGGCTTGCGCTCGCCTCTGAGCCTCTCGAGAATGCGGGGCAGCTTTGGCACGACCGGAAGATCCGCCCGCGTCACAAGCTTCCAGGTCAGGCGGAGAGTGACTCAGCGCGTGCCGCGCTCGACGCGGAGCTCCGTCGGTTGAGCGGCGTAACTGGGCACCAAGGCGTTCCCGGTTAGCATCCAAGCTCGATGAACGTAACTCTTCCCGATGGAAAGGTCCTTGAGCTTGACTCTGAGGCAACAGGCGCCGATGCGGCTTTGGCCATTGGCCCTGGTCTAGCCAAGGCGGCATTGGCCATCACAGTCAACGGTGAGATCCGCGACCTTTCGCGTGAACTTCCTGACGGAGCCACGATTTCGATCATCACGGAGAAGAGCGATGAGGCACTTGACCTGATCCGCCATGACGCTGCCCATGTCCTCGCGACCGCGGTGATTGACCTCTTCCCAGGAACCAAGGTCTCAATCGGTCCTGCCATTGAAAACGGCTTCTACTACGACTTTGAATTTCCAGACGGTGTGACGCTTTCTGAGGACGACCTTCCGCGTATCGAAGAGCGGATGAGGGCTCATGTCAAAGCGGCTGAGCCCTTCGAGCGCAGCGAGCTCAGCGTGGAGGATGCTCTCGTCAGATTCAGGGAGTTGGGGGAGGACTACAAAGTTGAACTGATTGAGGACCTGATCACCAATGAGGGCGCCCAGACCGTTTCGCTGTACCGCAATGGTGATTTTGTTGATCTCTGCCGGGGGCCGCATGCTCCAGCGACAGGGCGCATCAAGGCGTTTGCGCTGCAGTCAGTTGCCGGTGCCTACTGGCGAGGTGACAGCACGCGAACGATGTTGACCCGCATCTACGGGACAGCCTTCCTTTCAAAGAAGGATCTGGAAGAGCACCTCGAACTCTTGGAGCAAGCCAAGGCCCGGGATCACAGAAAGCTTGGCCGTGAACTCGGCCTCTTTCGGTTCAGCGAGGTCTCGCCTGGGTCTGCGTTCTGGCTTCCGAGAGGAACGAAGCTCTTCAACGAACTCGTTTCCCTCAGCCGGGAGATGGGCGAGCCTCGTGGATACCAAGAGGTAAAGACACCACAGCTTTATGACGCTGAGCTTTGGCGGCTGTCAGGACACTGGGACAAGTATCGGGAGAACATGTTCCTGACCGAGTCCGAAGATCGCCAGATGGGCCTCAAGCCGATGAACTGTCCTGGACACGCACATCTCTTTGGGGCACAGCAGTGGTCCTACCGTGACCTTCCGGTCAGATACTCGGAGCCGGGCCTTCTTCACCGGAACGAACCTTCAGGGACCCTTCACGG
>JBAXHG010000094.1:0-6583 GCA_037139015.1 Actinomycetes bacterium
CGGACCGCCTTGCGCTTGATGTTCGGGTCCGCATTGACCTGGTTGACGATCAGCGCGCTCAAAGGGCGTCCGTCATCTGCGAGTCGGTTAGCCAGATAGGTGGCTTCTGCAAGAGGGGTTTCTTCGCCTGTTGTGACAATCACGAATACGGTGCGCGAGTCTGCCAAGAGTGCCGCTACGCCTCGCGCACGTTCGGTGAAGCCGTCAACCATTCCGCTGATCGCGCTGAAGAAGTCAGCCAAGTCAGAGAACAGGTCAACGCCGGTGAAGCGTTTCATCACTCCCATCAGGATCCCTGTTCCACCCCCGGCGATCCTCAAGCCGACGGTTGCGGGCTTCATTACGACCTGCATCGCCCGGCCGTCAAAGAACCTTGAGAGTCGCGCTGGTGCATCAAGGAAGTCAAGGGCGTTTCGCGATGGGGGAGTGTCGAGGATGATCAGATCAAAGTTCCCCTCTGACTCAAGTTCGTAAAGCTTGGCCACTGCAGTGAACTCCTGGGCGCCGGCTACGGCACCGGAGAGTTCGCGGTAGATCCGATTGTCGAGGACCTGTTGCCTGCTGCTTGCATCGGGCGAGAGTCGTGTGATCAGGTCGTCGAAGGTGCGCTTCGGATCCAGTGCCATTGCCCAGAGCTCGCCGCCTTGTTCAAGTTTGACGCCGCCCTTGGAGAGCCGAGCGTTTTCGACACGGTGAGGCGTGTTGTCCAAACTTTCAAGGCCCAATGCTGAGGCGAGACGTTTGGCCGGGTCGATGGTGACAACGGCCACGCGAAGTCCCGAACGCGCCATCTCCATGGCAAGGGCTGCGGAAACTGTTGTCTTGCCCACTCCGCCCGGACCAGCGACCACGCAGACTCTTGACTCAGCGAGCAGGGATGCAATCTGCCCGCTAGTTGCGACCTTTTGCTTCCTTGTGGGTGTTCTTTTTGATCCGACCACGTACCCCGCTAGCGTAGTCGTCCAGTGGCTCTTCGGCTCTTTCGAAAGAAGTCGGGAAGGAATCCCGCCAATTCGGGCGAAATACCCCGCCTAGTGGACTTCTATGGCTCAAACACCCGAATGGGGGATGCAGCAATGGCTCAACCCGACGCCAATCAGGCAAATCTGGCACCAGAGGAAACTTCGGTGACGGCGCCTACTGCTGCCGTACCGCAGCCCTCGACAACCGACATCGCGCCGGCGGAGGCCGTGCAGGCTGAAGCGGTTCCTGTTGTTGAACCCGATGCCCCGAAGCTTTCCGCCTCATCACTGATCGGTCAGGCGCCTCGCCAGGCTGAGGTTCAAGTACCAGTCGCGCCAGTTCCAGCAGCAGCGGAGCCGGCACCTCAGGTTGCTGAGCCCATCGCCGCTCCGGCCCCGGTTGCGCGTGCGCATTCGCCTTTCATTCCGATCAACTCGGCTCCGCTTGGCGATATGCAGGTCATAGTGCTCGCCAACCAGAAGGGTGGCGTTGCCAAGACGACAACCACGCTGAACCTGGCTGTTGCGTTTGCTGAGTCAGGCCATCGCGTGCTCTGCGTTGACCTTGACCCTCAGGCAAACCTGTCGGTAAGCCAAGGACTGCCTGACGACCTTCCAGAGTCCATGTACAACGTGCTCCTCGGGCAAATTCCCCTGAGCCAGGTCATTCACAAGCGTGAAGTTGACGTGGCCGTGTCCTCAATTGATGTTGCCGGTGCAGAGCTCGCTCTGTCCTCAACCATTGGACGCGAACGCGCCCTCCAGCGCGCGCTCTCGACCGTCAAGGACGACTACGATTTTGTCTTCATTGACACGCCACCAAGCCTTGGCCTGTTGACGATCAACGCTTTCACCGCGGCACACCGGGTCATCGTGCCCGTTCAGTGTGAGTACCTGTCCATGCGAGGACTCCTGCAGTTGGAGAACACACTCCAGATGGTGCGCGAAAACCTCAATCCTGCGGTTCGAATTCAGGGCATTGTTCAGACAATGGTTGACGCTCGCACGCTTCACGCCCAGGAGGCAATTGAGCTGCTCGAGGAGAACTTCAGTGGCCGGGTCTTCCGGTCACGCATCAACCGCACCGTGCGTTTCGCAGAGGCGCCAGTTGAAGGAATGTCGATCATGAAATATGAACCCAAAGGCGCGGCGGCACAGTCGTACCGCGACTTGGCAAAGGAAGTGATGGAGTATGTCCAATAGGAAGCGGTCCAGCATGCGCGAGGGCCCATTGGCCTCACTTTTCCGCAACACCGAGTCGGAGCCCATCCCAGAGCAGACCGAGGGTCAAGCTCGTGCTGCTGACGCACAGGTCGCAGACCAGCGTGCCGCGGAGGCTCAAGCTGCTCCTGCCCCAGTCGCTCCGGCAACCCGTGCTGCGGCACCAGTTCATCATCCAGAACCGACGGCAGCTGACCTCAACAACGGCAGCCCACTGATTCTCGTGGTTGGCGTCGGTGGCGCAGGCGTCAACGCAGTCGACCGCATGGTCGAAGCTGGCGTGCAGGGCGTTCACTTCATCGCAGTGAACACTGATGTTCAGTCACTTCAGAAGTCCACTGCAGATCACACACTTCACATTGGCGAAGAGGTCACTCGTGGACTTGGATCTGGCTCCGACCCAGAAGTCGGGCGCCGTGCAGCAATGGACGACCATGATGAGATCAAGGCCGCGCTCCGTGGAGCCGACATGGTCTTCGTTGCAGTCGGGTCGGGCGGCGGCACCGGAACCGGTGCAGCTCCAGTTGTTGCTCGCATTGCCCGTGAGTCAGGTGCGCTTGTTGTTGGCATCGTCACGCGCCCATTCTCCTTCGAAGGCAGTCGCCGCAGCAAGGCTGCCGATGCCGGAGTTGAGGCACTTGGTGCTGAGGTGGACACGCTCATTGTTGTTCCAAACAACAAGCTGCTTGAAGTACTTGAGCGCGACACATCAATGGTCGACGCGTTCCGCGTCGCAGATGATGTTCTTCGTCAAGGCGTTCAGGGCATCAGCGACCTGGTGACTCTTCCAGGGCTGATCAACCTCGACTTCGCCGATGTACGCACGATCATGACCGATGCTGGCTCTGCCCTTCTTGGCATTGGCATGGGTTCAGGCGAGCGGCGGGCACTTGATGCTGCCGAAGCCGCCATCAGCTCTCCACTGCTTGAAACCAGCGTTGAAGGTGCCAAGTCGATTCTTCTTTCAGTTACTGGCGGAAGCGACATCGCGCTTTGGGAAGTCAACGAGGCAGCAAAGGTTGTTGCCGACGCTGCTCACCCAGAGGCGAACATCATCTTCGGCGCAATGGTTGACGACACACTCGGTGACCAGGTTTGGGTCACGGTTGTAGCGACCGGCTATGCCAACGAGCGCGCCGCGCGCAAAGCCCGCAGGGATGTAGCCGCAGCATTGGGTGAGCCCACGGGCGAGATGCGCGTTGAACGACGCAGGCCTTCCCGAAGCGGTGGCGATGACCTTGACGTACCCGAGTTTCTCTCGGGTCGGTAGGCCGAACCAGCCCCCGCAGCGCTGATGGCGCGCGGAGTAACAGCAGCAGGTCATCCAGTTTCAGCTGAGGCCGGAGCGCAGGCCTTCGAAGCCGGAGGCAACGCTGTTGACGCGGCCGTAGCTGCGGTACTTGCCTCGTTTGCCGCTGAGCCACTTCTGACCGGCCTTGGAGCCGGGGGTTTGATGATGATCGCGGAGCCTGACGGCAAGGCGACCTGCCTTGACTTCTTTGTTGAAGCGCCAGGCCGCGGCGCGGACCATTCGCAACGCGCGGATCTCCTCCCATGGCAGGTGGACTTTGGCGATGCGACCCAGGTGTTCAACGCCGGACCGGCAAGCGCCGGAACTTATGGAACTGCCGCCGGACTGACATTGGCTTCGGAACGGTTCGGGCGCCTTCCGCTTGCTGCGCTGACGGGCCCGGCCGCCGCGCTTGCACGAGACGGAGTTGACGTAACTGCGGAGATGGCCTACCTCTTCCAGATCCTCGACGGGATCATCACCTCAACTCCAGAGGCGGCAGCGATCTTCGCTCCCGGCGGAAACCTTCTGAAACAAGGAGACCGACTGTTCAACCCCGAGCTTGGCGATGCGTTCGATGTACTCGGGGCGGAAGGGGCTGAGCCGTTCTTCACGGGGAGGCTTGGCCAGCGCGTCGCGGCCTGGCTTCAAGAACGGGGTGGGCTGATCACAAATGAGGACCTTGCCGCATATGAGGTTGCCGAGCGTGAACCGCTTTCAACGCCCTACCGCGGACGGAATGTCCTGACTACCCCACCGCCGTCGGCTGGAGGAACGCTGATCGCCCTGGCGTTGTCACGCCTTGGGGAGAAGAGTGGCATCCCAGAGCCAGCGGCCCTGATCGCGGCGATGGAAGAGGCGCAGGACGCGCGCACAGTTGAGTTTCTGGACGGGCTTGCGGAACCGGGTTTTGCTGACAGGTTCCTCGGGGCGAGGCTCGGCTCAACAACCCATGTCAGCACCCTCGACTCCGACGGCCTTGCCTGCTCTGTCACCTGTTCGAACGGGTCCAGCTCCGGCGTTGTGGTGCCAGGGACTGGCATTCACCTGAACAACATGTTGGGAGAACAGGACCTGAACCCACACGGCTTTCACAAGCACCCTCCAGGCCGCCGACTGCCGAGCATGATGACGCCGACGATCGTCGTCGATGAGAGCGGGCCACTGCTGGCCGTGGGAAGCGCGGGATCGAATCGCATCCGCTCCGCGATAGTCCAGACCATCGTGGGAGTTCTGGACAAGGGGCTGGGCGTGAGCGAGGCGGTAGAGGCTCCGCGCATGCACTTGGAGGACGGCATCATCTACGCCGAACCGGGTGTGGACGTGGACGCAATTCGCAACCTCGGCCATGGCCTTGCCGAGTTCCGGGCACCGAACCTCTTCTTTGGCGGTGTTCAAGCGGTTTCACGCGCTGATGACGGTGCTCTGGATGGAGCTGGCGACCCCCGGCGCGGAGGTGCGGCAGCATGGGCAGAGTGATTCTCCGCAAAATAACCGCACGCGTTCCGCTTCTGATCGCGTTGGCGACAGCTGGGCTTCTGCTTGCCTCATGCGGCACGCAGCAGTCAGCCGACCTCTTTCAGGTCGATCGATCCGGGTCCATTCCGGGCGCGAAGCTGAAGTTGATCGTCAGTGACTCCGGTACGGCGACCTGTAACGGAGGGACTCCCAAGGCATTGCCCGGTGACCAGCTGCTCGCAGCGCGCGACCTTTCGGTCCGCTTGGCAGAGGACAAAGACAAGCCAAGGACCCTGATTGGGTTCAGCCATTCGGTCTACAACTTCAAGGTCACATTCGGTGCTGGCAAGATCGAATGGAAGGACGGGGACCCGAACGTTCCCGCGTCATTCAAGGAGCTTGTCTACCTGACCCGCAAGATCGCAAAGGGAACCTGCGGCCTCAGCCGCTGAAGCAACGCTTCCGCTGGTCAGTTCTCGATGTCGGGCTTTGGCAGCTTGTCGGTCCCAAAGCGAACCCGACCATTGCTTCCAGCCAGAGCCTCCGCCTTGCCGATCATTGCGACGCGCTTAAGCGCTGCCCTGAAAAGCCGCTCGAGGAGGGCAAGGCGGGCTGTTTCATCTCGAAGTTCAAGCAGGGTCTGTTTGGCCTCAAGGCCAAAGTCCACTGTGGACGCCATGTCGTAGGAGGACATTTCGACAAGGTCCTCATTGGCGATCGTGCGCTCGGTGGCCTCGGTGTAGAGCTCTGAGTAGACAATCCGTGTCTCGGCTCCGGTGTCCTCACCTGAGTCGGAGGAGTCCTCAAGGAATTCAACTGTCCCGGAGGGATAGGGAATGTCGTCTCCGCGCTCAAGCAGCCTGAACGGGCGAGTTCCACGGCAGACCAGGTTGATCCTGCCGTCCTCCATTGTCTCGAGTACTTCCTCGACCTCAACTGCGCAGCCAATGTCATGCAGTTCGTCGTCTTCCCGCCAGACGATCCCAAATTCGGACTCGTTGGCGATGCAGTGGCTGATCATCTCCTTGTAGCGATCCTCAAAAATGTGCAGCGGCACTGGCTCCTCGGGGAGCGCGACAAGTCCCAGGGGGAAAAGCGGGAAGTTGTGTTCGGTGTTGGCAGCCATCGCCACGAGTGTAGGAGGGAATGAGCTTGAGGCAGACGTTCAGTTGAGCGCGAACGCGCCCGTACGCGTAATTTCAAGTGAGATGGCCTCCACAACAATCCTTTGGCTGCGCCGTGACCTGCGCATTCATGACCATCCTGCACTCTGGGCGGCACTTGATTGCGCTGACAATGTTCTGCCTGTTTTCGTCTTGGATGAGGGTGTCTATCTGGGGCGTTGGGCCTCCGCAGACAGAACCCATGCTCTGTTGGAAACGCTCCGGGAGCTGCGCGGCGCTTTCGAGGAGAGGGGCGGCACGCTCGCCGTTCGCCAAGGAGATCCTGCTGAGGTGCTTCCTGCCTTGGTGGCAGAGCTTGGGGCGACGCAGGTCCACGCAACCAGCGATGCGTCCCCGTTCGCGATCGCTCGGGACAGGCGCGTCAGTGAAGCACTCAAGGAAGCAGGGGCGGGGCTGGTCCGGCATCCCGGAATGTTCTGCGCAGACATCTCCAAGATTCGAACGAAGGACGGGCGTCCCTACGCAGT
>JBAXHG010000095.1:0-6522 GCA_037139015.1 Actinomycetes bacterium
AACTTGGATTCCAGGGCCAGTCGCGTGAAGTGACAGGTCTGCCTGCGGTACATGGAAGGTGGTGGCTGCCCCGTTGTTGCCCGTCGCGGGGTCGAAGCGCTTGGACTTGACGACGGTGGCCCTGGCCGTCATTTCGCCGAGAGCATCCGCCTTAACTTTCACGTTGACCTGCGCCGATGCGCCTACAGCAAGAGCGGGGACAGTCCATACCTTTGTGCTCTGGGCCCACGCGTCACCCGGAGCGTCAGTTGACACCAGAGTGAGGCCGCTTGGCAAGTTCACCTGAACTCCAGTTGGCCCTGCCGCATCTGGTCCTTGGTTGGTGACCGTCTGATGCAGGGTCACTGTGTCCCCGGGATGCATCGGGGTGCTTGTCAGCGACTGGGAGACTGAAAAGTCGCTGCTCAGACCATGGACGACTGCCACTGAGCTGTCTCCCGAGGGATCCGGATCAATCCGCTTCGAGCCAACGATCGCAGCCGACTGAACCGAGTCGCCTGGTGCTGTGACAACGCTTGAAACGGCAAGGTTTGCCGACCTTCCGTCGCGCAGTGTCGGGATCAGCCATTTGCCTGCAGCTGCGTCCCATGAGCCGCTTGACGGAACAGCCGCGACCAACTTGAGTCCAGCGGGGACCACAACGCTGATTGAAGCATTCTGCTGCTCGTCTGGCCCACGGTTGAGGACCACGACACTTGAGCTCACGGTATCCCCAACCTCCGCGTTGGCAGTGTCGAAATAGCTGTAGACCGACACATCAGCAGTGGCAAGAACAGACAGTGGGGCCGTTGCATGGTTGTTCGCAGGGTTCGCATCAGTTCCGGAGGCAGGATCAACCTGCACAGAAACCGAGTCGGTGCCGACGCCCATTGCCCGGACTGGAATGCTGAGCGTAACCTCCGCACCAGGGTCCATCTGCCCGACGGTCCAGATGCCGGTGAAGGGATCGAATCCACTTGGGACGCCTGCATCCGAAGCAAAACTCAGGCTCCGAGGAAACGCGATGCGCACTGAAGCTCCCGATGTTTGGGCAAGCCCAAGGTTGCGGATCGTTACCGTCAAGGTCGCCATTCCGCCGACGGGAAGTGAAGCGAGGTCAAATGGCGCAGTGGCACTCAGGTCAATCCCGCTGAGGGCAAGCGGGGTGACGGCCGTCGGCTGCTTCCTCGGGACGGAAAGTGACTTCGTCGGATTCTGCTCAACCTGCTTGACCTCGGGGTCGGGAGTTGAATCGTTGGGACCACCGCTTCCGTCGGTTCCCCCATCGATTCCACCTCCTCCGCTTGAGTTATCCGATCCTCCATCGCCGCCTGAAGGGTCCGAGGACTCCCCTGCGTTCTCATCGCCAGTTGGTGGAGTCGGATCGTGACTGCTCGGGGCGGTACCGGCTCCCGTTGAGGAATCAACAGAAGGACCACCAGCGGCTGGTGAACCGGAAAGTACCTGTGACTGTCCATCATCAGCGCCTGCCTGACCTGAGGCCCCCACAATTGCAAGCACAGCCAGCACCAGCCCAAGGCTGGCACTGGGAACGGTGACGCGACCGGAGGCTCTTGTCAGCCAGCTACTCACTTGATCTTCATGCTCCAGACGATCCGCTGACCGCTCGCGAGGCGGACGGTGACGGAGTAAGTTCCGCGACGGAGGCGAGGTCGAACAGAAACCTTCGCTTGACGCGAGTTGCTCAGACGCACGCGCCCGCGAGCGACGATGTGACTTCCATGGCGAACCGCAAAAGCAGCAACGGATGCGGCCTTGGAGCCCTCAACCGCCCAAGCGTACGAAGGGAAGTAGAGAGCGCACTTGGACTTGGCTGCAGCAGTGTTCTTGCAGATCACCTTGCTGCCAGTTCCCGGGGCGCCGGTGTCGCCCTTCGGGCCAGGGGCCCCAGTGGCTCCCGTGTCGCCCTTCGCACCCTTGGCGCCGGCGTCACCCACAATGGAGGTTCCAGCTGATGGCCAAGCTCCGCCAACCTTGGGGCCGTAAATGACCTTCGTGTCGGTCCGGAAGAAGTAGTCGCCGTCAACGCCACCCGTTGGGGCTGTAGTTCCAGTCAGCATCACCGATCCGCTGACGCCCTTTGCCCCCTTGTCGCCCGTGTCGCCCTTGGCACCCGCTGCTCCCGTGGCACCCTTGCCTCCGGTTGCTCCCGTGGCGCCCGTGTCGCCGGTGGCACCCTTGCCTCCGGTTGCTCCGGTAGCGCCCTTGTCGCCCTTATCTCCCTTGTCACCAACCAGGCTGGTCCCAGTAGACGGCCATACCCCGCGGGCCTTCGGGCCATAGAGGACTCCAGTGTCACTGCGGAAGAACCAGTCGCCGTCGGAACCTCCGGTCGGCGCGGTTGTCCCACTCAAAATGGTTCCGCCCGTAGCCCCCTTTCCTCCCGTTGCGCCTGTGGCGCCGGTTGCTCCCGTGGCCCCTGTCGCACCAGTTGCGCCAGTCGGACCGGTCGGGGCAATCATGCCAACCGCACTCAAGGGGACGCTGAGCGATCCAGCAAGCGTGTTGAGGGGGATTGAAAGACTCGCCGCCCTGTTTCCGAGAGCTGACGGGGTCATCTGCACCCGGATCGCACAGGCCTGTCCCGGGGCCAATGTCTTCCCGGAGCATCCATCGGAGAGAATGGTGAAATCGGCCGCGGCTGAACCGGAGAGCGTTGAGGTCCCTGGCTGCAAGGTCTCCAGCAGGAACGAGGGCGACCGGTTGGTCAGCGTGATGGAAAGGGCAGCACTTCGCCTGCTGATTGTCACGTCACCAAAGTCGACGGGGTCAGCATCCGCCGCCACCAAAGTGGAGGCTGCTGCCACAGGGACTGTCTTCTGTCCGTAGGCGTTGCCTCCCCAACATGCGACGGCACCCGACACTCGAACGGCACAGGAATGTGCGATTCCCGTCGTGATTGAGGTGAAGGTGCCCGATGGGGCAGCTGTCTGCCCATATGCGTTGCCTCCCCAACACGAAATTGCTCCGTCAGTCCGGACTGCGCAGGCGTGATCGCCTCCGACTGAGAGGACTGTGAACCTGCCACTTGGAATGGTCGAGGAAATAACGGAGGAACCGGTTCCCCAGCAGGCAATTGAACCGAGGCTTCGCACAGCACAGCCGATGCCGTCACCAAGAGCGATCGCTGTGAACGCCCCGGCAGGCGGCGTGCTTTGTCCGCGCGCGTTGTCTCCCCAGCAGGAGATTGACCTGTCAACCCCGATGGCGCAGGCATTGTCAAACCCGCTGGCCACATGATCAAACTGCCCGGCAGGAGGCGTCGATTGCTTGACTGTGTTGTCCCCGAAGCAAGAGAGAGTGCCGTCCGCAGCAACTCCACAGGTGTTCGCCCCGCCCGCTGAAAGCTCGGCAAAAGAAACCCCGGCCGGAGGAATAGTGCGTCCCGCAGTCGAGTCTCCCCAGCAGCCTGCCAAACCAGCCACGGTCAGTCCGCAAGCGTGCGAATAGCCCGCGGTCAGGCTTGTGAATTTTGTGGAGGGAGCGGATGTCTGCGCCTTGTCAGTCCTTCCCCAGCAGGTCGCCTTGCCTGTCAAGTCGCTGGCGCAGGTGAAGTAACCACCTGCTGCCGCTACCGGAGCACTGGAAGCGAAAGCAGATGTCGCCGTCAGTCCCATAATTATTGCCACGGCCAAGCTCGCGACTGTAATCTGATTGACAAGAGAGCTGTGTCTGCGGGGCATCAGGGCACCATTTCCTCAGTTGAATTATTTCACCTGAGCAAGTTACCCCATCGAAGGGGCATCAGGGCACCATTTCCTCAGTTGAATTATTTCACCTGAGCAAGTTACCCCATCGAAGGTCTTGTTTCGTTAACAACGTGTTGATGCCTACGACAGTGCCTTGACCCGACCAACCGGCGCCACTGACCGGAAAGCCCTCGTCCTCCGCATGGCTGACTCCAGGGAGGCGAAGGAAGGTGTGCGAGAGTCCCGGCCATGAGTGAAATCATCTTTGTTGAACGCCACGCTGCTGGACCAGCCGAAGGCCTGCTGGTCCTCCACCACGGGCGCGGGTCCGACGAACAGGACCTGATCGGCTTGGCTGATGTCTTTGATCCGACGCAACGACTGCATGTGGTCTCCCCCCGAGCCCCATTGACCCTTGAGGGTTGGCAGGGGCACCACTGGTACATGGTCCCCAAGGTCGGCCACCCGGACCCGGCGTCCTTCTCCGCCTCCTACGGGGCCCTCTCCCGTTTTCACGAGACTCTCTGGGAGTCAACCGGTCTTTCGCCCCAGCAGACAATTCTCGGCGGCTTTTCCATGGGAACTGTCATGAGCTACGCCACCGGACTTGGTGCGGGACGCCCAGCTCCGGCCGGCATCCTCGCAATCTCAGGTTTCATCCCCACCGTCGAAGGCTGGCAGCCGGACTTTGCAACACGCCCTGACACAAAGGTGTTCATCGCCCATGGCAGCCAAGACCCCGTGATCTCAGTTGACTTTGCCCACAAAGCCAATGAACTGATCGGGCAGACCGATATGGACTTGGAGTACCACGAGTCAGAAGCAGGCCACAACATTGACCCGAGGCAGGTCCCATTGATGGTCGACTGGATTGACCGCACTCTGCCGCGCCCCAGCTCCGACTAAAAACAGGTGCCATTGCAGAGTGGCTGGTTCTGCGGCACCCTTGCCCCATGAGCGAACAACCAAACATCACAGTCGTCGACTTCATCACCATTCCAACGCAGGACGTTGACCGAGCGCTTGAGTTCTACGAGGGCAAACTGGGATTGACGAGATCCGTCTACATGCCAGATCGTGGATTCGCCGAAGTAGAGACTGGAAACGTGACCATCAGCCTCACCAACTTCGAAAAGATGGGCATGGAGTTCCATCGCAACACAAACCCCTTTGCGCTTCATGTCGATGACCTGCCGGCCGCCAAAGCGGCGCTGGAGGCTGACGGGGTCGTGTTCTTTGGTGACCCGTTGGACACGGGCGTCTGCCACATGGCCTTCTTCGCCGACCCCGACGGGAACCAACTGATGCTGCACAGCCGTTACAAGCCCCGGGTCACATTGCAGGACTGAGCGGGGATCTCGGCCAGGAGCGCTGACGCGCCAAGGCGAGCGCGTTGCCGCACTGGCGGGATCAGGCGCCCGTAACCTGATTACCGATGACAAATGTTCTTGCAGAAACAGCGCTGCTTCTCATTGCAATCCTGAAGGTTGGGATGTTCGCCCGCTCCGTGCGGAACGCGATCCGACCAAGCCCGCTCCCTATCCCGCAGACGCCAATCGACCCGGACGGACCGGACGATGGATGGCGCTGGTGGGAGGATTTTGACCCGAAGCCTGAGCCCAATGAGCCAGCTGACTCAGCTGGTCCGAGCTCAACTCCAGTCTTGACCTTTCAGTAGCTACAGATACTCTCCGTTGTCCATACTGCAATGGGCTTGATCCTCTGGAGCGTTCTGCCCTGAGACTTGTTGGTCCATACGCAGGATGACACCCCCCACTGAAAGGCCCTTATGAATTCCCGCATGTCAACCCGAGCAGGTCTGCTCGCCACCGTCTGTTCACTCTTCATTCTCGCTGCCCCCGCGGGTGCGCAGGCTGCGGAGAGTCAGATCGCCTCCGGCGCTAGCAATGCCTGCGCGATCAACTCCAACTCGCTGGCGACCTGCTGGGGATTTAACCTTGACGGCGGGTCGACCATCCCAACCGACTTGGGAACGGTCAAGCAGATAAGCCCGGGTGCCTTCCATACCTGCGCCCTGACGACATCGGACCAAGTCAGGTGCTGGGGCGGCGAGATGTACGACAACCAAGGCCAAGTGAACGTCCCCGCGGGCCTTGGCTCGGCCAAGCAGATCAGCTCGGGGGCGGCTCACGTCTGCGCGATCAAGACCTCGAACAGCACCGTCGTCTGCTGGGGGGCGAACGACTCTGGCCAGAGCACGGTCCCAGGAACCCTTGGAGCGGCCAAGCAGGTCGAGGCGGGCAACAAGTTCACCTGTGCGATCAAGACCTCAGACAGCAAGGTCGTCTGCTGGGGCATCAAGGACTACGGACAGACGACCGTCCCGAGCAGCCTCGGAACGGTCAAGCAGGTAAATGCCGGCGAGCGAAACGCCTGCGCGATCAAGACCTCAGACAGCAAGGTCGTCTGCTGGGGGACCTACAACGCTTTCGGGCAGCGGACCGTCCCCAGCTCATTGGGAGCGGCCAGCAAGGTTGAGTCGGGCGGCATTGCTACCTGCGCGATCAAGACCTCCACCAAGAAGGTCGTCTGCTGGGGGAAGAACAATGCCGGAGGGTCGGCTCCGAGCACTTTGGGCTCGGTCACTCAGCTCAGCGCGGGTGGATCCTTCATGTGCGCGATGAAGACCACGAACAAGGTTGCCTGTTGGGGCAACAACTCCTCAGGCCAGACAACCGTTCCAAGCAACTTCCGCTGATCCAAGCCGATTAGCTCAATAGTTGCAACCTCCTGTTGGCTCAACCGAGCCGACAGGAGTTGAAGTACCCCCAGTGCCTCCGGATTGGAACCGGATTCAGGCTTGGCTCAAGCA
>JBAXHG010000096.1:0-6453 GCA_037139015.1 Actinomycetes bacterium
GTCAACTGGCGAGGCGGCCCGTCGCCTCATTCAGCACGGTGGCAACGAGATAACGCGACGCGTGGGCAGGACGTGGCCCGGGCAACTGGTCAAGCAGTTCACCCATCCGCTTGCGCTTCTTCTCTGGGCAGCAGCTGGGCTTGCCTGGCTTGCCAACGTGACGCCCATCGGGATCGCAATTGTCGCCGTGATCGTCCTCAATGCCGTGTTTGCCTTCATTCAGGAGCGTCAGGCGGAACGGGCCGTCGAGGCGCTCGCCGCGTACATCCCGGCCAAGGCGAACGTAATGCGGGATGGTCGCCCGGGCACGATCGAAGCTCGCGACCTTGTCCCCGGTGACGTGATCATGATCGCCGAGGGCGACAGGGTCTCGGCCGACGCCCGACTGCTCGAGGGTGCTGTGGAGATGGATATGTCCACCCTGACTGGGGAATCCATGCCCGTCCTCCGTTCGGCGACTGACACTGACCCCACCCTCCCGCTCTTGGAAGCTGGGGATGTGATCTTCTCGGGCACATCATGTGCCGAGGGCGAAGCCACTGCGCTCGTCTTTGCCACAGGAATGCAGACAGAGCTTGGCCGGATTGCAGCACTGTCCGAAAGGGTGACGGTTGAGGCCAGTCCGCTTGAAGACCAAGTCCGGCGGGTCGCATGGTTGATTGCCGCCGTTGCCGTCGGGCTGGGCGTCGCCTTCATTCCCCTCGGAATGTTTGGAGCGGGACTCTCCCTCGCAGACGCCTCAGTGTTTGCAATTGGCCTGCTCGTCGGCAATGTTCCCGAGGGGCTCCTGCCTGTGATCACCCTGGCCCTGGCCGCTGGAGTTCGTGAGCTGGCCCGCCGAGGAGCCGTCGTCAAACGGCTCAGCGCCGTTGAAACCCTTGGGTCAACAACCGTCATTTGCACCGACAAGACGGGAACCCTCACAGAGAACCGGATGAGTGCGCACTCCCTTTGGACTCCCTCTGGACAGCCTTACCTTGAGCTTGCAAGAGCAATGACGGCCTGCTCCAGCGCCCGTCTTGATACTGACCCTCCAAGCGGAGACCCAACTGAGGTGGCAATGCTTCAGGCAGCCGCAGACCTTGGCGTCCAGACGGACGCTGACCTGCGGGACTCCAGCCGCGTCGTGCGCTTCAGCTTCAACCCACAACTTAAGCGGATGACAACAGTCGACCAGGTGGGTGGGGCCAGACAGGTGAGCACGAAGGGAGCTCCAGAAGTGATCCTTCCGCTGTGTTCCTCAGTCGCTGACACAGAAGGCAAAGACCTTCCGATGACTGAAGCTGAGCTTGGAGCAATCCACGCGGCCGTAAACGAATCTGCCGTCAATGGACTGCGGGTCCTCGCGGTCGCGCGCAGAGTCCTGAATGACGGAGAGCCAACACCGGATTCCCGGGCTGATGCGGAACAGAACCTTTCCTTCCTTGGGCTCGTTTCGCTTGTGGACCGTCCACGGAAAGAGGTCCCTGCTGCGGTCGCAGCCTGCCAACGCGCCGGCATCCGCGTGATTGTGATCACGGGAGACCACAGCCTCACCGCCAAGGCGGTCGCAAAGGATGTTGGGATCGTTGGCGACGATGTTCAGGTACTTGAGGGAGCAAAGGCAGATGCGATGACCGACGCTGAACTCTCGTCGTATCTCGACAACCCCGAACCAATGATCTTCTCCCGGAGCTCGCCTCAGACCAAGCTGAGGATCGCCGACCTGCTCAGCGGAGAGGACAACGTAGTCGCCATGACCGGAGATGGCGCCAATGACGCGCCTGCGCTGCGGCGTGCCGATATCGGAATTGCAATGGGCAAGTCGGGAACAGACGTCGCTCGTGAGGCCTCGACGATGGTGCTGATTGATGACAATTTCGCGACGATTGTCGAGGCGATCAAGGCCGGGCGCCGCGTGTTCGACAATGTCCGGAAGTTTGTCTTCTACATTTTCGCCCACGCCACGCCGGAGGTAGTCCCATTTCTGGTCTTCGCTCTGGGAGGCGGCGCAATCCCCCTTCCCTTGACAGTCCCACAGCTTCTGGCCGTTGACATCGGCACTGAGACGCTTCCAGCGCTCGCTCTGGGCAGGGAACCAGCTGAACCGGGACTTATGAGCAGACGGCCGCGAAAGTCCACAGAGGGCGTTATTCAGGGAGAAATGCTGCTGCGCGCCTGGCTGTTTGTCGGGTTGATCTCCGCAGTCCTTGAGATGAGTGGGTTCTTCTGGGTTCTCTTGAGCAACGGCTGGAGTCCTGGCGACCCAACGGGCGAGGGATCTGCACTTCACAGCGTCTACCTGCAGGCGACCACGATGACATTCGTGGGAATGGTCTTCTGTCAGGTTGGAACCGCGTTCGCTGCACGGACCGACCGCGCGTCACTGCGGTCGATCGGGGTGTTCCGCAACAAGCTGCTGCTCTGGGGAATCGCGTTTGAGCTGGTGCTGACGGCCGTGCTCGTCTACGTACCGGCGTTTCAGGGTCTGCTCGGTACGGCTCCGCTCGGGGTGAAGGAGCTGGCCTTCATGGCCCCTTTCCCCCTAATCGTTTGGGGAGCGGACGAAACTCGGCGCTGGTTCCTGCGCAGATAGGAACGAATCGACCGGCGTGCCCATTTCCAAGGCGTCGACTTGAGCCGCAGGCACATGTGACATGGCCCGCTCAGTCATCGCCGAAATTGTGAGACTGGGATTGGCCCCGATGTTGGCCGGTACGGCTGAGCCGTCACAGACCATCAGGTTCTTGTAGCCAAAGACCCGATGGTCGGAATCAATGACACCGTGAGCCGCGTCCTTGCCGACAACGACACCGCCAAGAATGTGAGCAGTGGTCGGGATCGCAAAGGCAGCCTCGGTAACGACAGCCTGCGCAGTCCCGCCGATCCTCTCAGCCAGCCACTCAGCACAGCGGTACGCGGCGGGGATCTTGTCGGGGTTGGGATTGTTCGGGTCCTGTTCAGTCGTCAGCACCGCATTCCCATTAGGCCAACGGCGCTTCACCTTGAGGCGAATTGAGTTGTCAAGCGACTGCATCGCGAGCACGATGATCGTTCGGCGGCTGTAATTCTTGAACCGCATCGCCTTTGCGGCCTTGACTGGATGGCTGGCCAGGTTCTTCAGCAGCTCGAAAGGTTGAGTGCCGCGCTTCCCAGCTTCAGTCATCAGCGTGTACAGCAATGACTGTGAGTCCGCCCCACCTCCGTAAGTGACTGGCTCAATATGAGTGTCAGGATCCGGGTAGATCGACGAAGTGATCGCGACCGACTTTGAGAAGTCTCGTGAGTCGTCAGATGCGGTGACAGCAAGAATCGACTCGCTGTTGGTCCGTACGAGATAGCCAAGGCGATCTGAAATGTTTGGCAGTGACCCACGCCCCTTTGCTGAGGCGAGAAGCCGGTTGGTTCCGAGCGTGCCAGCGGAAACGATCACATTGCGGGCCCGAAGCTGCTTGCGGTCACGCTTTACCCACGACCCACTCTTCTCGTGAGTGACTGTGTAGCCGTCAGACCCATCGGCCGAGCCAAGCGGCTCGATGTCGTGAGCTGCCCGCTCTGGGATGACTGTGACCCCGAGCTTCTCAGCGAAGTACAGGTAGTTCTTGACAAGCGTGTTCTTTGCGCCGTAGCGGCAGCCGATCATGCACTGCCCGCAGCGGTTGCAGCCAGTTCTGTCGGGGCCTTCGCCGCCGAAGAACGGATCGGGAACGGTCACATCTGCCTCACCAAGGAACACGCCGACATTGGTCTTGGCGTAAGTGTCACCGCGGCCCAAGCTCTCCGCGTATTCCTTCAGCAGCAGGTCAGCATCGGTGTCCTCGTCATATTGGACAACGCCAAGCATCCGTTCTGCCTCGTCGTAATGAGTCGCAAGCTCAGACTCCCAGTCAGCCAGCCCCTTGATCTGCGGGTCCTCGTAGAAGCTGGGGCGTGCGCGGTAAAGGGTGTTCGCATAGCCGAGCGAGCCACCACCAACTCCGCACCCCGAAGCAACGAATACATCCTTGAACAGGGTCAGCCGGAAGATGCCCTTCATCCCGAACTTGGGCATCCAGTAGTACTTGCTTGCCTCCCAGGTGGTCTTAGCGAAGTCCTCGTCCTCAAAGCGCCTGCCGCACTCAAGAACCGCGACCTTGTAGCCCTTCTGAGCGAGCCGGAGAGCACTGATGCTCCCACCGAATCCGGAGCCAATGATCAGCCAGTCGTAGTCGTAATCCTTAGCCATGCCCAGCTCCTCACGTGGAGAGACTTGATCTGCGCTGCAGAGTTTAGGTGAAGGAGCTCCCATCACCATTACTCAGGGGCGCCGGCTCGCAACTAAGGCGCGACGACAGGCCCAAGACGAAGCGCCCCCACCGGGGTCTACTGCTCTAGGCGAGCCCGCTTAACTGATCCACCTCTTGTGGGAGCGGGAACTGACACGTGATGCTCCCGGTCCGCGCCGGGAACGCGGCAATTGTGTGCGGAAACAGTGCAGCGGCTCTAAGTCACGGTCCGGTCCGGGTAGCTTCAGGCTAGATCCAAATGGCGGCAAGATTGATACTTCTGAACAAGACATGTATGTTGGATAAATGACCATGACGATGTCCATCAGTCACTTCCTCAGAAACAGCGGTTCGGCGCTCTCCGAAGTCGACGATCATGACCTGCTGCTCGAGCGGCGCGACGGCGCGGACATCTACATCAAGAGAGCCGACAGGCAACAGGCAGACGAGGAAAGCCTCACAGCAGGCGGTCGCATGATGGCTGTTCTCCTAGCCAACGAGACCACACGTCACGAGGTCCTAGAGCAAATCGAAGAGGTGCTTCCATGGACAACCTTCTTGCCTGCCAGCGAAGTTGAGCTGTTCACGGAGGAATTCATCCGCGTTATCAAGGCCTGCGCTGAAATTGGAAACTTCACTCCAGCGGGGATTACGCTGAGGCAGTGGAAGAACACAGCTGAGGTCCACGCCGACGCCGGTCTGAACAGCGCGCTCAGAGCCCCGATCGAAGCCGGCCGAGCCGTACAGCGCCCCGCCCGGTCTGAATGACCAAAGGCAGGGGTGCGAAAGTTCCTCGCCCAACAGGGAAGCACGAGTGGACCCTTCGCTTCGCAAACCGGCAAGCCGACGCAGCCTGGAAGGAGCTAGCCAACTCGCGCGTCGCCCATGCGCTGGCGAAGTTCTACGACATTGCTGCCAGTGACCCGCGGGGCTCATCAGACCCAGGCCGTCACCACAGGCTGCGGGGAGAGCTTGGAACGAACGTCAGGTCAGGCAGAGGCCTGGAGCAATGGCAGTACGAGTTCACCAGCGGGGGACGTATCTGGTTTGTGATTGACGACGATGAGCGCACCGTCTGGGTCTCTCTTGTCTCTAGCGGGCATCCAGCCAAGACAGACAAATAGGCAGGGACAGAACCTTTCGGGCCTTGTCTGGAAAGGCAAGCGGCCCCTTTCGGGGTTCGTCTGGAAAAGCAAGCGGCCCCTTTCGGGGTTCGTCTGGAAAGGCAAGCGGCCCCTTTCGGGGCCGCTTGGGTGTTAGTGGAGACGGCGGGAGTCGAACCCGCGTCCGCAGCTGCGCTAAGAGTGGCGTCTACGAGTGTGTCCGATGTTCTGATCTCGTCCCTGGGTCGCCACACCGGCGGGGTTACCTGGGACCAGTCCTCCTGAAAATGTCCCCGGATTGGCGAGGTCTTTCCTCACCGGGTGATCCTGCTGTTGATACCGGCGATCCCCGCCGCAGGCTTCAGGGGCCGATACCCCGCTCGTCTAGTTT
Organism: Actinomycetes bacterium; assembly: GCA_037139015.1. Taxonomy (GTDB): domain Bacteria; phylum Actinomycetota; class Thermoleophilia; order Solirubrobacterales; family Solirubrobacteraceae; genus WLNJ01. The sequence goes on from JBAXHG010000096.1 coordinate 5,739, forward strand.
TTGCTAGACAGCGAGGGCGTACTCATGTGAGTCCGCACTTATGGTTTTTGCTGGAGGTTTAACGAGGCCATCCAGCACCTCGACTCGCAACCACCCCCGCGAAACAACCGCGTCGAAGCCTGTCGTCCCCGTTGGTGTGTTGTCCACCTAGTCTAGCCGTCAGCGCGTCCCGTGACAAGGAGCGCGGTACAGCCACCACCTAACGTCGGTGTCGGGCCGCCCGGTCCATCTCGCGCTTCATCTCTTTTTCCTTCAGGGAGTGCCGCTTGTCGTGAAGCTGTTTACCGCGTGAAACTGCGATCTCAACCTTGGCGTTGGGACCGGAGAAAAACAGCTTGGTCGGCACGAGCGTGAGCCCCTTTTCAGCGGTCTGGCCTGTCAGCTTTTCGATCTGCCGCCTGTGGAGCAGAAGTTTCCTTGCCCGATCGGGCTGATGGTTGTTTCCGGCGGCAGGCGCATAGTGCGGAATGTGCAGGTTGAGGAGCCAAACCTCACCCTTCTCGACCACGGCGTAGGCGTCTGCCATCTGGGCAGTCCCCTGCCTCAATGACTTGACCTCAGTGCCCAGAAGCTGCATTCCGCACTCGTACTTGTCCAGAAACTCGTACTTGTGCGAAGCACGGCGATTCGTGGCAATGATGCCGCTCGTAATGGGATCTTTGACCCCGCCCTTCTTCTTCTTCGCCATGCCTGTCTCCCTGAGCCTTTCCCTGAA
>JBAXHG010000097.1:0-6427 GCA_037139015.1 Actinomycetes bacterium
GCCAATTTCCCTTACCGAACGCTGAATCAGGTCCGGGTCCACGTTGTAATGGGTCGCGGGCCAGACGGCCACGTGACCCAAGTCAGCCTCAATCAGCTCGCCGGTCAAGGGGTCAAATGCCTGACAGAGCTCAACCTCATCGCCGAAGAACTCGACCCGGAATGCTGTTTCCATGTAGGCGGGCATGATTTCGAGTGTGTCTCCCCGAAGACGGAAGCTTCCGCGTTCAAGCGCGATGTCATTGCGCCTGTACTGATTGCGGATCAGGCGAGCGAGAAGGTCCTCACGGTCAACCGTTTCGCCCTTTCTCAGAGTCTGGAGGTTGGCGTCGTAGCTTTCGGGCGAACCCATTCCGTAAATGCACGACACCGAGGCAACGATGATCACATCGTTCCGTGCGAACAGCGCTGCTGTCGCCGCATGCCGGAGCCGGTCAATCTCTTGGTTGATCGCAGAATCCTTCTCGATGTAGAGGTCCCTGCTGGGGACATAAGCTTCCGGCTGGTAGTAGTCGTAGTACGAAACGAAGTACTCAACTGCGTTGTCAGGGAAGAAGGTCCTGAACTCGTTGCAGAGCTGCGCTGCGAGGGTCTTGTTATGCGCGATCACCAGCGCCGGCCGCTGCACCTCAGCAATGGTCGATGCCATCGTCATCGTCTTGCCCGTTCCCGTAGCTCCAAGCAGCGTCATATACCGCTCTCCAGCTCGTAGGCCGGAGGCAAGGTCGGCAATTGCGGCGGGCTGATCAGCCGCTGGGCTGAAGTCGCTGTCTAGGCGGAAGGCGGGCACTGAGCTTGACCATACCGTGAGCCAGAGAGGCTCAACCTGCGCAACTCGGCTCTACTTGAGAAGCCCATCTGCGGTGAGGGTCTGCCGCAGGCCTTCTTCGAGTCCCCTTGAGTGGTAGCCGAGCTCGGCTTTTGCCTTGTCGCTTGTCGCCCAGAAAGTAACCCCATCAGCGCTGCTGACAACCTCTTTGAGATTCGGGCCAGCCCCAAAGGCTGGACCGACAAAGCGACCCAGCGGGTGAAGTGCTTTAAAGAGCCCGGCGGGGATGACAATCCGTGGGACCTTGCGACCGAGGATCCTTGCCTCTGTGGCAATGACTCCTCGGAGCGTCTCGATGTCGCCTCCCATCACATAGGACTCACCAACTCGCCCCTTGTCGAGCGCGAGCAACAATCCTGCAGCCAGGTCGTCGCGATGCACGACGGTGAGCCCAAGATCAGGAAACATAAGGGCAGGCAGCTGCTTCTTGGCGTACTTGGTGATCACATCGCCGAGGGCGCTGTGGTCACCGGGACCGTAGACACCTCCAGGCTGAACGATCACAAGTGGCAAGCCCAAGTTTCCTATCCGAAGTGCTTCCTGGTGGGCCAGCACCTTCGTCTCCTCGTAACAAGACGTGTAAGTGGAGCCGTCATGAACATAAGTCTCATCAACAACAGCGCCCTTGGTGTCGCCAAAGACAGCGCAGGTTGACACGTACACAGCCTTTTTCACGCCGGCTAGACGAGCGGCATCAAGCACGTTCACTGTGCCGTCTACATTGGCCTTTCGCATCGGGCCCATCTGGTCCTTGGAAATGCCAACCTCGTAGACCGCGGCGCAGTGAATCGCTGCGTCGCAGCCCTCCATGCCCTTCTTAATCGCTGCCTTGTCGTCAAGGTCACCCTTGAGTAGCTCGATCCCCAATCCGGCGAGCTCAGGGGCCTTGTCAGGATTTCGAACAAGGGCAACGAGCTCGTCGCCTCTGCTGTTGAGAAGCCGCGCTACCTCTCCTCCGATGAACCCCGTTGCTCCTGTCAGGAAGATCTTCATTGGGGTCAGGCTACCTCAGAGCGGGACCTGAGCACGATTCACTCAGCGCAGGCCCAACTCAGCCCCGTACTTCGTGGAGTACTCAGATTTAGCATCCAGCACCCGATGGACATACGCCTTCGTCTCCGGGAAGGGGATGTCCGAGACTCGCAAGGGGTGTCCTTCGAGCCTCGCCTGGTCAAGCCACTTGTCTACGTTCCCCATTCCGGCGTTATAGGCCGCGACGGCAAGAACCTCATTGCGTGAATATCGCTCCATCAGGTAGCGGAGATACCAAGTGCCGTATCGAATATTGACCTCGGGGTCTGAAAGGTCGTTGGGGACAAATGATGTCCCACCCGACTTCCTGGCAATGAAAAGCGCCGTACTTGGGAGCAACTGCATAAGTCCCTCTGCTCCCGCTGAAGATCTGCGCGCCTCAAACTTCGTTTCGGCATAAATGACTGCTGCGACGAGCGCCGGGCTCAGATTCTTGTCGGCCGCTTGCTCACGAATGATTGAGGCATGGTTGAGCGGAAGGGTGAACGACCTTACGGCCGATCCCAACTTTGGAAGCTGGCTAAGGCCTGCAACGGCAGCCAAGCCGAGACACACAAGAATCAGTGCCCTTCGTGTCACGCTTTCCCTTCTATCCGTGAAATAACTGCCTCGAGCTCAACCTCCAGCTCGGAGACTGAACCGTTGTTGGTTACCGTCCATTCTGCCAGCGCCTCCTTCTCCCCCGGGGAAAGCTGTCGGGCAGCGCGTTCGTCAAGCGCGGCGTGCCCGCGAGCCTCCGCCCTCTCGCGTCTCAACGACTCGGCGGCCGTAACGCAAATTGTCGTGTCGAACGCGGCGTCCATGCCACTTTCGAACAGCAAGGGCACCTCCACGACAGCAAGCCTCGGACGCGGCTGAACATCACCGAGCCCTTTGCTCCACTCGGCGATGCGCGCACCAACCCGAGGCCAGATCAGCGCCTCTAGCCAGGCTCGCGAATCATCATCAGCAAACGCAGCTTGGGCAAGTTCCTGTCGGTCCAACTTCCCTTCAGGAGCGACTCGGCCCCCAAAGCGACCCACCAGCTCTCTGACAATCTCGGCCGATGACTGAATCTCGTGGACCACCGCGTCAGCGGAAAGCACAGCGCAACCCAATCCCTCAAGGGCATTGAGCGCGGTGGACTTCCCGGCCCCAATTCCGCCGGTCAGGCCGGCAAATGGGATTCCGTCAGGAGTTGGAATCCTCGGCCTCGTCGGCCGCGGCTTCCTCAACGTCGTCGCCAGCTGCTTCAGCTGCTGGCTCTTCGACGACTTCCGTGACTTCTGCCTCTGGTGCCTCTGCTTCAACGACCTCTGCCTCAACGGCTTCAGGTTCGGCCACTGCGGCCTCCTCTTCAACAGCCTCAACCGTTTCAGGCTCGACCGCTACGGCCTCCTCTTCAACAGCCTCTGCGGCTTCAGGGGTTGTGGCGTCAGCCTCAACGTCGGCAACTTCTGTGGCTGGTTCCTCAGCAGGGGCCTCTGCGACTGCGTCCGCATCAACCGGAGCCGATGCATCAGCCTCAGGAGCTTCCTGCTCTGGATCGCCATCAAGTGCTGCAGAAGCGTCAAAGTGATCTGGCGTCTCAGCATACGCTTCAGGCTGTTCACCATCGGCACGCTTCATCGAGAGCGAGACCCTGCGTCGCTCGTCGTCAATCTCAAGGAACTTGACAAGAACGTTCATTCCGGGCTCAACAACTTCACGCGGGTTCTCCACGTGACGCTCTGCGAGCTCGCTGATGTGAACGAGTCCTTCAACTCCGTCCTGAATCTCGACAAATGCTCCGAACTGAACGCACTTTGTGACCTTGCCGGTTGTCTGATCGCCAACACCAAAGGTGTCAACAACCTGCTGCCAAGGATCTGCTTGGGTCTGCTTGAGACCAAGGCTGATGCGCTGACGCTCGCGGTCAATGTCGAGAACCTTCACGTTGAGCTTGTCACCGATGGCAACAACCTCACTTGGATGGTTCACATGGGACCAGGAAAGCTCTGAGATATGAATCAGGCCGTCAATTCCCTCAAGGTCGACAAATGCGCCGAACTCAACGATGTTGGACACGGTGCCCTCAACGATCTTGCCTGGCTCAAGGCGGTCAAGGATCGTCTGGCGGACTTCCTTGCGCTCCTCTTCCAATACAGCGCGACGTGAAAGCACAACGTTGTTGCGTGAGCGGTTGAGCTCAATCACCTTGCAGATGATCTGGGTGCCCATGAACTCATCAAGGTTTGCAACACGGCGGATGTCGACCAGTGACGCGGGAAGGAAGCCGCGGACGCCGAGATCGATGATCAGGCCTCCCTTGACAACTTCAATAACTGAACCCTCAACTGGGACTCCGGACTCTGCAGCTTCTTCAATGCGACGCCAAGCCTTCTCGAAGCGTGCGCGCTTGCGAGAAAGAATCAGACGACCCTCTTGATCTTCCTTTGTGAGGACGAGAGCGTCGACTTCTTCGCCGATCTCCACTTCGCCATGAGTATCAACCGACTTGCGGATTGAAAGCTCGTTGGCTGGGATTACACCTTCGCTCTTGTAACCGATGTCGACGAGAACTTCGTCGTTGTCGATGCGGACGACCTTGCCTGAGACGACGTCGCCTTCATTGAAGTCGGTGAGAGTTGCTTCATAGTTTGGAACGATTTTGCCGTCGATTTCAAGGAGCAATCCATTGCTTCCTTCGACGATTTTCGCACCTGTTGGGATTTGTGAAGTAGTTGACATGAGGTCGTGAGCCTAGCGGGATCGGCGATTCGAAGGCGTCAGGGCCTAGTTTCGTTCCACGCCGCTGCCGGCTCCGAGACCTTCGCGCCCTCCCGCATGCCCCTCAGCCCTTGGCCTCCGGGGACTGAACCCGGCCACAGCCACGTCCCTTCAACGCCCCTTTGGTCCATGCCCCGTAGGAGCGAATGGCTCCTCACTGCATCCGTTACTGGTGTGACCGCCTGCTCAACGGCCGCTCAATCAGAGCCCATGAAGCGCCCGCGATGCCAAGGCTGACAGCGAGGGACACGGCAACACCGAGAATGAGAAGTTCCCAGCCCGATGTGATCCCGACGCCGTCCGGGTTACCCAACAGACCATGCTCCCCAAGCGCCCAATGAAGGTTCCCAACAACCAGTGTGAGGACCGCAAGGTGCCAAAGGTAGAAGCCGTAAGACACTTCGCCGACTCGACGCAAGGGGCTGAGGTTCAGTGCCCGCCCAACCAGGCCAACGCCCGGTACTGCAGCGACCCCAGCAAGAAGAAGCCCCGCAGTCACGGCCGCCTTCCCTTCATGTTCAAGGATCGTGGACATCCCCCAACCGCCCAACTCGTTTCCCCGGATAGGGCCAATTCCATAGATCTCCCCGATGAGCCAGTAGGCCATGAGCGCCACACCAATGCCAACTGCGGGCGCCTTGGCGATTATCGGGAGCAATCTCCCCGAAACACCGGCATCCCGAAGCGAAATAAGCACCGCAATCGCCATCCCCACGCAGAACTGGTCAAGTGCGGCAGGCAACGCTGTCAAGGGAACAAGGGCCCCTGTCACATCGTTTCCGTAATGGTTGACAACCCCGATCTTCCACGCAAGCGAAAGCACTGCCAACCCGAAGATCAGCAGCAGCAGAGCCCGTCCACGCCCCCTGGCGTCGACAGCCCTAGACGCAACCCGGGAACAAAACCAACCCCAAAACGGAAGGAAGACATAGAAGGCCACCTCGACCGTAAGTGTCCATGCCTGACCGATCCCCCCGACGAATGTGTCCAGCGAGTAGGCCTGGGTGAGCCCGAAGTAGCGCACTAGCCCCTCAAGGCTAAACACCTGCGTTGCCCGTCCCAAAACCACTGCAATGATCGGCAACGCAAACCAATATGCCGGGATGATCCTGAAGACACGGTGCCTGGCGTAATCGCGAAGATTTGGAGAGGCGGAGCCGTTGACGATCGCTCCAGCGAAGCGACGGAAGAGAAGGAGCCCGCTGATTCCGTAGAAGAGCGGGACCCCGACATTCAAGAACCATCCGTAATCGCCTCTGCTCAGGTTGCCCGTCACGAAAAGAGCGTGGTACGCGAAAATTAGAAGTGCGGCAATTGCCCGAAGCGGGTCAATCAGCGGAAGCCTTGCCGCCTTACCCGATGCACTCATCGAGCTGGGACTCCCTTGATCTTGAGAACCGTCACACACCCCCGCTTCCAAACGATCTCTGTGAATGGCCTCACCTGAGAGAAGAATCGCGGATCCGCACGGCAATCCTCAAGGATAAATCCGGCGCCGGGACGAACGATCAGATCCCTGGCTGCCTGATCGGTCAGCTGGCCAGCGAAGAGCCTGTCGAGATTCTTTCGTCGCGTCTCGAAGTTGGGACTCCACGATCCAGCCCCAAGCCATGTCTGCCTTCCTGTGTAAGCCGGGATCACAGTCCCGAGATAGTTCTCGGTCATCACACCCCCGGGAGCCGTCGCGTCATTCAGGTACTCAAGCGCAGCGTGTTCATCGTCGGTAAGGAAGAACGGCTGAAGCCCCGCGTTAACCGCGTCCTTCATCTGAACCACCCGGTAGATGGTGCCAGGCAGGATCAAGACTGCCGCGCAGGAC
>JBAXHG010000098.1:0-6357 GCA_037139015.1 Actinomycetes bacterium
ATGTAGTGGCTGTCGTGGGTGGTCGAGGTGTTGGTGGCTGACATGTTTGTCTCCGTTCAGGCGCGCTTGGCGAGGGTTGGGGTGTCGTCGGTGATTTGACTGATGGCTTCTGCGGTGCGATGAGCCAAGGCCATAACCGAGACCATTGGGTTGGTTCCAGATGCGGTCGGGAAAGCTGATGCGTCGCCAATCCAGACGCCGGGAGTGTCGTGCAACTCGCCCCAAGGTCCGGCAACGGATTCAGTCGGGTCAGTGCCCATTCGGCATGACCCCATCTGGTGTGCGCTGAACAGCCGCTGCCCGCCAGCTCTGAGGGGCATTCGGCGGCAGCGGGTGATGAAGGTCTCCAGGTCGTCGCCATGGCGCCAGTCGGGCAGCCCTTCGGCCAGTGAAACGATGGTTTCGGCCCCGGCTGCTGCATGCAGGCGGATCTGACTTTCAATGGCTGCGTAGCTGTTGCGAATGTCTACTTCGTCCGTGATCGAATAGTGGTGAACGGCTTCTCCATTGGCGTCGATCGACACGGTCCCGTGTCCACGGTCGCGAAGCAGGCCGATGAATGAGGCGGTGTTGCTGAAGTCGCTCATCACGCGCTTGTGGTCTTCAGCTGTGGTGAAGGGGACTGCTGCTGCTGACACGGCGGTCGTGTACTGGGCTCCTTCGATAAGCCATCCCCAACCGTCGCCCGTGTCAGCGAATTCGTCAACGAGGCCCGCGTGGGGAGCGCCCCACCATGACTTCATGTCTTCTGAGTAGCGGCCCATGACAGCAGTGCAGGGGTGGAGCCTCAGGTACTTGCCGACTGCCGGACCGCCGATACCGGACCGAAGCAGAAGCGCGGGTGATTCGACAGATCCGCAGGCGACGACAACCTTTCCTGCGCGAACGATCACTTCAGCTGTCCTGCCAGTGGCAGGGTCAGTCCAGGCGCCTTCGATGCCAGCTGCCCGGCCGCCATCTGTCAGGACCTTTCGTACGGACGTGTTGACGATGATGTCAGCGCCGTCGTTGAAGGCGTCCAGCAGATAGGTGGCAAGCGTTGACTGCTTGGAGCCACTCGGGTCACCGAAGCCCATGAAGCCGGCAACGAGCGGGTCGTAAGTGGCTGGATCCGTGTTACGGGTTGTCTGCTCAAAGCTCCAACCGAGTTGCTCGGCACCGGTCTGCATGCGCTGCTGGGGAAGGTTGAGGTCCGAGCACTTGTCGTTCGCCATGATCCTGGTCAGGATCGAATCGAGGTGACGGTCGTATTCGCCGCCGTCAACACCCTCAAGGCCAAACTCGTTTGCCCACTGGTCCCTGACGCATGGTCGGGTTTTGAGGCAGTTGGTCCAGTTGATGACAGTGCCACCACCCAATCCTGCTCCAGCTTGGATTGAGACGTTCATGTCCGCAGTCGGTGTTGGTCCGCCTCGCCAGTACGAGTTCATGAAGGCTGGGATTTCGAGCATCTGGAAGTCAGATTCGTTCAAGTAGTTGCCGGCCTCCACAACCACAACCTTGAGTCCCTGCTTGGCGAGTGTTCCGGCGATCACTCCGCCTCCGGCGCCTGAGCCGACGATCACAACATCAGCCTCAAGTTCAAGCCTGTCGCCTTCTGGGATGACGGGTTGGATCGGCTTCTCCACCTGAGGTGGGGCGGCCACTGGGCCCGGGTAGCCGAAGGCGTCCCAGTTTGGGTTCTTGCCCGTTGCGGGGTCGGTTGGAAGCCCGTAGGCGAAAAACATTGTCAGACCTTGAAGAGCCCGAACTCCGACTGCGGCATCTCCACCCATCAGGGAGAGGTTCTTGAGGATCTGTTCCCGTGAGAGCCTTGATGCAGTCGAGAATCCCTGGGACTCAATGGCTGCAAGCAATTGAGAGAGCCCGGCAAACTGCTCGGCGGGCATTGCTTCGATAGTCGTGGCGAGAGCCACATCTGCTCCCGTCTGTGAAGCCGTGCGGGCCCATAGTCCGTGCGGGTCAGGCTTGTGGTCGAGCTTCGGAACAAATGTGTCGCAGATCTCCCGAAGAAGATCCTTCTGGCCGGCTGACAGTTCCTGCTGCATGTTCCCCTCCCAAGGTTTGGCTGCCGGGAAGCTTAGCCCGTGATCCCAAGAGCCGCCTCAGGACTCCCAGAGTCAGCTTGAGCTCAGGGGTTGTGTCTGTTTAGACCAGCTCTGGCTGGCCGATCGGCACATCACTTTTCACTAGGCGAACTTCGCGTGCAGCTCGGGAAGAATCGCAGCAAGGTTTGTGTACTCCTCGGCGCAGTGCCTGACGAGAGACTGGGGGAGTCCTTCGGGCATGATCTTCCGTCGCACAAATGGGCGATTGACAAGCTTGCCGGCAAGGTCGCCCAGTGCCCCGGGCAGGTCTGGGCGGATCACAGAGCCGAGCCAGAAGTGGCTGCGCAGAACGGTTCCGCCTTGTCCGTCGTTGAGCCAAACATGCGCCATCAAACTGTGTTCGGCGTGACGGTCATGGTCACCGACCCGGCCGCAGACGATCGTCGCCACATTCGGGTCATCAACCGCATTGGTTGAGAAGCCAACCTCAGTCGGCGACACGAAGGAGATACGGGCCCGAACCGAACCCGTCCCGACATCTTCTACCGGGTGATGAACGGTTCCCCAATGGGCCATGGCGCCGCTGACTTTCGGCACGTCAACCGAGTTCGCTGTGTGTGCCTGCGGGTGCCATACGCGGTAGCGCAGGGAACTGCGGGGGTGCCAGTCAAACCACCAGTCGACCATTTCCGCGGTGACCGCTGGCATGGGCGTGCGGACAGCGATGTATCCGGTCGCGTCCGGCATTTGCGCCCAGCCGGTCTCAGCGGGAAGCGGCTCTGGGTCCAGCAGGCGGTCAACTGCGCCGAGCGGGACGGCCAACTGGGAATCCATTGGCCCCGACTCAATCGCGCCCACAACCTCAGGGTCTTGCGGTGCGAGCGGGCGCTCAAGCAGCGAGGTCAGGAATGTCTCCTCTGACCCAACGGCGGCTTTCGGCCCGTTCATGGGCGTGAGCTCCAGCTCTGAAACACATGGTCGGGGTCGTAAGTCGAGCGGATGCTGTCGTAGCGGGCGTAGTTCTCATCGGAGAGGAATCGGGCTGTGCGGTTTGCCAAGTTCTCATCCGCGAGCTGAATTCCGGTTGACAGGTGCTCCATTTCCCGCATCCGATCGGTTGCCCATGACTCATAGTCGGCGTCGTTGGCCTCGTCTTCCCAAACTCCATAGGCGGCGATGTAGGTCTTGTCCTCGACGCTGAAAGCCATGTCGGGGCGTTCAGGCGTGCCCGGATTGTCAGGTGCCCAGTTCATCCACAGCATGTGAGTTGGCGCGTCCTTGATCGTCTCGGCAATTTTCTTGAGCCCAGGCATCAGTTCACTTGCCGACGCGTGAGTCCACATGTTGTCAACGCCGTAGCGATGGTTGTCGGGGTAGGTCATGTAGACGCCAGCTGTCATGTCAGGGACGTTGGCGTCCAGATAGGGCATCGCGAGCTTGGCGCGGTCCAAGACCGGGCAGGTCTCGAGAATCGAGAGGACTTCACGCGCCCGGTCCTCCGAGTCGGCGAATACCGGTCCGGTGACAGCGATTTCCTTATGCCCGTCGAACCCTGTGTGCATCAGGGCCATCAGCTCCATCTCGATGCCGACCTTCGGGCCGATCTCGTCAAGCCAGGTGTAGACATCTTCGACTACGTCAAGTTCGTAGGTGAACACGCCGTTCGCGATTGTGTGGGATTTCGGATGAACGCGCAGATGGAAGCGGAGTACTACTCCGAAGAAGCCAGGGCCCGAGCCCCGGGCGGCCCAGTAGAGGTCGGGATTCTCCGATGGGCTTGCGTGAACAAGATCGCCGTCGGCCGTAACCACGTCAATGGCGAGGACGCTCATGCACGACGGTCCAAGTGCCCTGCCGTTCCAACCAAAGCCTCCCTGGAGCAGGAACCCGCCGATCCCGACACCCTTGCAGTGGCCGATGGGGAAGAACAGATCCAGTTCGTCAAGTGCAAGGAGGGCATCGTTGCCGTAACAGCCGGGCTCAACAACGGCGATCATCGCGTCCTTGTCAACTGAGACGACTGAGTTGAGCTTCGAGAGGTCAATCAGGGTGACGCCATCCCGCAGCTGATGGCCTCCCCAGCTGTGACCGCCGGATCGAACGGTGATTCCGCGTCCTGCTGTCCGGGCGGCGCGCACTGCCTCAATTACGTCCGTGTCGCTTTCGGCTTGGACTATGACATCTGGGAATCGGTCGGGCTTGCGCGCATTCCACACGGTTTTCTGGCGGGCCTCTGTGTACCCGTTCTCGCCCTTCAGGAACTCTTGCATTGAGGCTCTCCTATGTGTAGACATACAGACGGTTTCGGACTACGTCAGTAGTCTATACCTGCGAGTCGGACTGCAAGGGCATAGAGTGCGCCCTGATGAGCGATCTAAAGAGCACGAGTCCGCCTCAGGCAGTTGAAAGGTCACCTCGCGGAACGGTTTTGGCTGACGCCGCCATCGCGGTGCTTGCTGAAAGTGGCGCTCGTGGGCTGACGCACCGGGCAGTCGACATCCGTGCCGGACTCCCACAAGGCTCAACCAGCAACCTCTTCCGAACCCGCAGCGCCCTGGTCGCAGCGGCGCTTGATCGCCATGTGGAACGTGAACTGGAACTTATTGAGTCTGTGCGCGGCCTCGATGGCTCACTGGAGATTGACATTCGAGCCCTCGCTGAGCTGATCTCCCAGTTCATCGAGGGCCTCTCTTCGCCAGCATTTTCAGACCTTGTGGTTGCCCGGTACGAGCTATTCCTGGAGGTACGCCGGCAGCCAAAGCTGACTGAGCGCCTCTCGGCTGCCCGGTCCGGCTATCACCAACTCATTGGCGAACGACTGTCGGAGGTCGGCGTGGCGCCTTCTGCGCGCAACAGCGTTGCTGTGGTTTCACTGCTGGACGGTCTCAGTATCGATCGCCTTTTTCATGAGCAGACAGCGCTCTCCAACGAGGACCGGGTCCAAGTCATAGAAGCGTTCCTTCGGGCTCTCAAGTGAGCCGCTTTTCGGCCCCTGAGAGTGCGGGTGACGAGCCCCTCCCGAAGCATCACCTGATAGCTGACATGTTCGGTTGGTACGGGATGGTTGCCATTGTCAGCGCCTACCTCCTCGTCAGCATTGGCACCCTCAGCGCCCACGGACTCGCCTACCAGTTGCTCAATCTCTCTGGGGCGATCAGTCTGATCTGGATCTCATGGCTGAAGGGCGTCTTCCAAGGAGTGATCATCAACGTCTTCTGGGTTGCCATCGCCATCGTTGGGCTGTCTCAGGGTCTCTAGTTCCCTCGGGTGACTCAGGTCAGGTTTTTGACTTGCCCAGAGCAGCCCAGAAAGTGAAACTAAGGCGTCGTGCCATCGCAGCGTCCTCCTTGGCTGGGTTCTCAGCAACATGCAGGGCTATGAGCCGCTCGGCTCCCCAGACGAGGAACGAGGCAGTGGTGGCCGGATCAATGTCTGGGTCCACGGTCCCATCCTTCTGTCCTTTGACGAGGCGCTCACGAAGCGAGCCTGCACCGGATTCCACCAGCTGCCGCCAGAATCGGGCGACGTCTTGGTCGTAGCCGGAAACCTCTTGAAGGGCGGCGAGCAGATCGGAGTGCTGACGCTGTTGTGCGACCACAGCACCCAATGTCTTCTGCAGATCCTCTCGGTCATCGAATCCAGTTTCAGTCCATGCGTCCAGAATCGAGAAGGCATCTGAAGTCGCCAGTTCAGTGACCTTGATCAGGAGCGCTGACTTGTCCGGGAAGTACCTGTAGAAGCTTGATCGGGCGATGCCGGCCTCGTCGGAGATCCGCTGGACTCCGAGTGATGTGAAGTTGTGGCCATCGCGAAGGAGGCGCTCAAGTGCGGCAGCCACCTGAATGACCACGGACTCGCCTTGGGCCTTGCTTCGCTTTGGGTTTCTGGTGATTGATGCCATCGCTGGGTGCACGCTAACGGGTTGGGGGGAGGGCCACGGGCCAACTAAGCCAACACTATCGGACATACTGTCCGACAGACTGTTACTCTGTTGATACGTTATTGCGCTGGATCAACTTGGGGGAGATGAGCAGATGTCGTCAGGAATGTCTGAAAAGCCGATTGAGGATGTTGACCTTGGGGATGTGAGTCTCTGGGAACAGGGTCCTCCGCACGCCGTCTTTGAACGGCTCCGCAAGGAAGATCCGGTTCATTGGAGTGAGATGGCCGGGTGGGAGGGTGAGTCAGGCTTCTGGTCAATCACCAAGGCCCAGGATGTTCACGCAATCAGCCGCGACTGGGAGACCTTCTCCTCAGAGAGGGGCGGGATCCTCGCTGCTGACCACTCGGTTCCGATCGAGTTTCAGAA
>JBAXHG010000099.1:0-6309 GCA_037139015.1 Actinomycetes bacterium
CTCTGGTTCCTTCCCTACGCGATCGCCTGCGGCAACACCTTCATCCTCAAGCCAAGTGAGCAGGATCCGCTCGTATCAATGCGGATCATGGAGCTGATTGACGGCATCGAGGAGATCCCAAAGGGCGTCGTAAACCTTGTCAACGGAGGCCGCGACTGCGTTGAGGCAATCCTTGAAAGCCCGGGCATCAACGGCGTTTCATTCGTCGGATCCGCTACAACCGCGCGCATCATCGCCCGCCGCTGCGCTGAAGTTGGCAAGCGCTGCCAAGCACTTGGTGGAGCCAAGAACTCCATGGTTTTGATGCCCGACGCAGACCCGGATGTAATGACCCAGGGAGTCTTGGGATCAGCTTTCGGAGCAGCAGGCCAGCGCTGCCTTGCAGGTTCGGTCGCCGTGCTCGTAGGCACTAAGGAGGAGCAGGACCGCACACTCCAGCTTGTCGTTGACGCAGCATCAAAGCTTGTAACCGGCGATGGCGCTGACCCGACGACGGACGTCTGTCCAGTCGTCACACCAGCATCGCGCGAGCGCATTGAGGTGGAGATCGCAGCCGCGGAGGCAGGCGGATGCCAGATCGTGCTTGACGGTCGTCGTGATGGAGGACCAGGGGGAGCAGAGCTCGCCCCAACGATCATTGACGGCGCGGGGCCTGACCACAACATCATCCGCGAAGAGCTTTTCGGTCCTGTGCTTGCCATTACCCGCGCTGACACGCTTGAAGCAGCATTGGAGTTGGTCAACTCCTCCCGCTACGGCAACGCTTCGGTCATCTTCACCACTTCAGGCAAGGCAGCCCGCGACTACCGCTTCCATGTGGAAGCGGGAATGGTTGGCGTCAACGTTGGCGTTGCCGCCCCAGTCGCCTGGTTCCCGTTCTCCGGCTGGAAGGACTCCATTGACGGAGATCTCCACGCCAACGGGTCCGATGCTGTGCGCTTCTACACGCGCAGCAAAGTAGTAACCAGTCGCTGGTAGCCCCCGGGCGCTGTTCGAACATCTGACCCCACGGCACGCACAGTTGGGTTTGGTGCATGCCAGGCCGCAAAGTTGGAGGGTCGTGAGGGCTAGCTGGCAGCCTCTGGAAGTAGAGTCTTACCTGTGCCAACCCCAATAGCCCCTGATGACATTGTTCTGACCCACGCTGAGGGCGAAGCCAACGAGCGTGAACCGCTTGTTGTGCTGGAGCCGCTGGCTCAGTTCCTTGACGAGAATGGGATTGCAGCTGGCGCGGGACTGCCCAAGCTTGAGTCAATCGGCGACGGTCACTCGAACATCACCTACCGGCTCACCCGGGGTGAGCGGCAAGTTGTTCTGCGCCGTCCTCCGCGCGGACCACTGCCCCCAACTGCACACAATGTCCTTCGTGAAGCACGCCTGCTCAAGGCACTTGAAGGAACCAATGCGCGCACACCAGGAGTATTCGCCGCCTGTGACGACCATTCGGTTATTGGGTCCGACTTCTACGTGATGGAATGTGTTGAAGGGGATGTCATCGTCGACAGCGTTCCTGCCGTCTTGAGCACCCCCCAAGAGCACCGCCGGATTTCCGAGGAGCTTGTTGATGCCCTTGTGGAAGTGCACGCCGTTGACTGGGAGGCTGCTGGCCTGGAAGGCTTCGGCAAGCCAACCGGATATCTGGAGCGCCAGATCAACCGCTTTCTTGGACTCTGGGATCACAACAAGACGAGGGAGATCCCCGCTGTCGAGCAGGTCGGCAAGTGGCTCGCAGACAACCTTCCAGAATCGGGCAAGGCAACAATCGTCCATGGCGACTACCGCTTGGGCAACACGATGTTCAAGCACGGTGCGCCGGCGAGCCTCATCGCAATTTTTGATTGGGAGATGGCGACGATCGGTGACCCTCTGGCCGATGTCGGTTACCTTTGCACCCTCTGGTCGGACCGTGACGATCCTGACCGTGGCCTGTTTGAGATGGGATCAGTCAGCCGTCGGGACGGCTTCATGTCCAGGGCCGAACTTGTCTCCCGCTATGAGGAAAAGAGCGGGCGTTCAATGCAGTCGGTCAACTGGTACACAGCTCTTGCCGTATGGAAGGCAGTGGTCTTCATGGAGGGGAATTTCAAGCGGGCAACTTCGGGTGCCAGTGATGATGAGTTCCTCAAGGGATTTGGCGATGGTGTCGTCCAATTGGCGAACCGGGCACTTGAAATAAGCGAGGGCGCTGATGTCTGAACTCAAAACCGCACTGTTGGTTGACTGGGGTGGCGTTTTGACCACCGACCTTTTTGCCTCATTCCGGATTTTCTGCGAAGCGAACGGTGTTGATGCTGACGCGATTGGAACGGCATTTCGCAAGGACCCAGAAGCCCAGGCGCTCCTCTTTGACCTTGAGTGTGGGCGGATTGACGAGTCAGAGTTTGAGCCACACTTCGCCCAGCTCCTGGGAGTCCCTGATGAGGGTCTGATTGACGGTCTCTTCGGTGCAGTCGGGCCAGATGATGTGATGATCGAAGCTGTCCGCGCGGTCCGTGATGCGGGCATCCCGACCGGCCTTGTCTCGAACTCATGGGGAACCCGTCGCTACCCAGAGCACCTGCTCGATGAACTGTTTGACGGCGTCGTGATCTCTGGCTTTGAGGGAATCAGGAAGCCGGCCCCGGAGATTTATCTCTTGGGAGCTGAACGCACTGGCGTTGCACCGGAGTCCTGCGTGTTTGTTGATGACCTCCAGTTCAACCTGGAGCCAGCGCACGAACTTGGAATGGCCGCAGTGCATCACAGGGAGACCACTGAAACGCTCATTGAGCTCGAACGGCTGCTGGGAATTGGCCTTCGGTGAAACGCACTGTCCGCGCCGCTGTGATGTGCGTAGGGGTAGCTCTCGCGCTCGTCGGGACCGGATGTGGTGACAACAGGCTTGACTCAGGTGAGCTGCACGACAAAGTGACAGCCGCATGTGAGAAGGCCCACAAGCTGCTTCTCGCCCTTCCCAGCCCGCAGTCAACGGAGCAGGTTGCGCCGTTTCTGACTCAGGCAGCAACGGCGACCAACCAGTTGACCGTGTCGCTGAAGGCGCTCAAGCCACCTGCTGACTCACAGAGCAGTTATAACCTTGCCGTCCAGCTGGTGGGGAATCAGGCACAGACTTTCAACAAGGCTGTCCGCCAGCTTTCAAAGGGCAGCGATCCAGTCATTGTGATGCGCAATGTCGCGGAGCAGTCAACCCAGAGCTCGGAACGTGAGCGGGTTGCATGGCAGGGGCTCGGCATAGAGGCCTGCGCCAACCGCTGAGTTGGAGGGCCCGGAGGTTCCGGGCTTGTCAGACCGCGATCAGGGCAATACCGGCAAGCGCGACACCGACGCCAATCGCCTGATGCCGCTCCATTGACTCTTTCAGGGTGAGACGGGCAAGCACGACAGTGGTGACGGGGTAGAGAGAGGCGAGGACGCCGACCAAGGCCATCATTCCGCCCTGTTGGAAGGCGGCAATGTAGAAGGCGTTGGCTGATGTGTCAAACAGGCCGACAGCGATCAGGGGCCAGACTGGGCCGCCGCCGCGACGGGGCATCTGCCCAAGCATGATCGCCAGTGGGACGGTTATCGCCGAAGTGGCGATCCGGTCGGCAACAAGCACGGGCATGGCCCCACCTGGGGCGGCATAACCGAGGAACACGAGGCCTGTTCCGAGCAGCACGGCGCTTACCAGGGCAAGTCCAACGGACCGCTGAAACTTCTCCCGGGTTACATGCGAGTGCGACGGCTCCCTTGCCGCGAGAAGTGCGCCAACGAGGGCGACACAGGCGCCAACAAGTTGAATGGCCCGCGGACTGTCTCCCCTCATCATTCCCCAAAGGAAAGGAACGGCTGCGGCAAGGGCGCTGATCGGAGCCGCAATGCTCATGATCCCGATTGACAGGGCCGTGTAGAGCGCGATCAGGCCGAAGCCTCCGCAGACCCCTGCAGCAAGGGCGTACCAGAGGGGTGCGCCAGTGGGGAGACTGTCGCCGAGTGCGAGCAAAATCACCGTCCCGATGACCAAACTGGACAGCTGGGAGACCGCAGAGACGGTCAGGACATGGCGGGTGCGGCTGAGGAAGCCGGCGAGGAAATCACCGGCTCCCCATACGACCGATGAGGCCGCCGCGAAGGCTAATGCGAGCAGTGCCGCCTGCTATTTCTTACTGGTGCTGCGTCCGCGGCCATAGATGAGGCCGAGCATCCGACTGAAGAGCTTCGAGCGCTTCTGTGTGTACGGGTGCATGTGCAGATCCTTGTTGCCAAGTGCAAGCTTGGTTACGAGGATGGTCTGTGACTTCGTGTACTTGCGGATTCCGCCGGAGCCGTGTCGCACTCCAACGCCGGAGGTCTTCCAACCTCCCATTGGGAGCTCAAGGGCCGTGTAGTTGATCTGGCAGTCATTCACGCAGACTGCACCAGCCTCGATCTTGCGGGCAACGGCCTCTGCCTTGTCCGTGTCCTTGGAGAACACGGAAGCCTGAAGTCCGTACGGGGAGTCATTGGCCAGACGGATTGCCTCGTCAACGCTGTCAACCTTCATGATCGGCAGGGTTGGTCCGAAGGTCTCCTCGGTCATGCAGTCCATCGTGTGGTCAACATCGACGAGCACTGTCGGTTCGAAGAACATTCCGTTCTCGCGGTGCGCCTTTCCTCCAGCGAGGACCTTTGCTCCCTTGGCGATGGCATCGTTGACATGGGCTTCGATGATGTCGATCTGGGGCGGGAAGATAACTGCACCAACATCCGTGCTGCCTGGGCCTGCCGGCGCCGTCTGACGCAGTGACTTGATGTTTTCCGTGACCTTCTGAACAAACTCGTCGTAGATCGGTGCTTCTACATAGACACGCTCAACGGAAATGCAGACCTGGCCTGCGTTGTTGGTCGCATAGAACGCGGCGTAGTTGGCTGCGCGTTCAACATCCGCGTCGGCGAGGACGATCATTGGATCCTTGCCCCCGAGCTCAAGGCCGTAAGGGATCAGGTTCTCTGCGGCACGCACTGCAACCTTGCGGCCCGTGCGGGTTGAGCCGGTGAACATGATGAAGTCGACGATGTCGATCAGCGCAGCACCGGTTGAACCGTCGCCGGTTGCAACCTGGAAGACGCCTTCCGGAATACCACACTGCTTCATGCCTTCGGCGATGAGGAGTGATGTGAGAGGTGTGATCTCACTTGGCTTGAGAATTACGCTGTTGCCAGCTGCCATTGCGGGAATGCAGTCCCCGAAGGAGTTGGTGACGGGGAAGTTCCATGGCCCGATAACGCCAACCAGTCCGACTGGGGCATATCGAACCACAAGCTTGCGACCCTTGACGAACGGGGATGAGGTCCGGACGCGCTCGTCGGAGAGGTAATCCGGGGCGACCTTGGCCCAATGCTTGAAAGCACCGGCGGTGTAAGCGATCTCCGCAAGAAGAGCATCCTCGTAGGTCTTGCCTGTCTCAGC
Source organism: Actinomycetes bacterium (assembly GCA_037139015.1). Lineage (GTDB taxonomy): Bacteria > Actinomycetota > Thermoleophilia > Solirubrobacterales > Solirubrobacteraceae > WLNJ01. The sequence continues at coordinate 5,429 of JBAXHG010000099.1, forward strand.
CTGAACTGAGGAGATGATTCGTTCTTGATTCTCAATGATCCACTTCTGGCAGCGGGAGAAAACCTCTGCGCGGCCGTGGAATCCAAGTGCTTCCCAGCCTGGCTGGGCGGCGCGCCCTCGGGCTGCCATTTCGGCCAGCTCGGCTGCGTTTGTTACGTGGATCTCACCGATCTTTTCACCGGTTGCAGGGTTGTCTACGCGGATGGTGCTTGTCGAACCGTAGGCGCTGCTGCCGCTATCTGTTCCTGTTACTTGCTCTGTGCTTGACATTGATGAGTCTCTCCCTGGTGAGTTGTTTCCCCGTGTGCGCAGCAAGAGGCAGCGCTACTGGTGAGTAACGCTACCGCAGGCAGGCTGATTTGGATACTAACCCGCCCATTTCGGAGCGAGCGCGTGCGCAAATTAGACGAGTTCGATGCTGACGATGCCCTGAGGCTCAATCGGTGCGTCGCGACCATCGGTCTCGACTGCTTCGATTGCGTCAACTACATCCATGCCGCTGGTGACTTCGCCAAACACGGTGTGCTTGCCGTCCAGCCATGGTGTTTCTGCTGCAGTTACAAGGAAGAACTGTGATCCGTTTGTGTTCGGACCGGCGTTCGCCATTGCAAATGCCCCGCGTACGACCTTGTGATCGTTGAACTCATCCTCGAACGTGTAGCCGGGGCCACCCGTTCCAGTTCCAAGTGGGCATCCGCCCTGGATCATGAAGTCCTTGATTACTCGGTGAAAGTTGAGTCCGTCATAGAAGCCTTCTGCTGCAAGCTTGCGGAAGTTCTCAACTGTTTTTGGCGCAGCCTCGTCGAAAAACTCGATCTCGATCGCGCCCTGTGTTGTGTTCATGGTTGCTTTTGACATGAAGGGGACTCTAGCCGCCAGCG
>JBAXHG010000100.1:0-6090 GCA_037139015.1 Actinomycetes bacterium
GAGGAAAGTGCCGTGCCGCAGCGTGGGCAGTAGGGCACAACCTTGTGTCCCTCATACAGAAGTCCCTTGTTGGCAATGTTCTTCAGTGCCCACCAGATGGATTCCACATATGTCGAGTCAAGGGTTCTGTAAGCGTCATCAAGGTCAATCCAGAATCCGATGCGCTCGGTCAGCCGGTTCCACTCTTCAACATGAAGAAAGACTGAGTCACGGCATTTCTGGTTGAACTCGGCGATGCCGTACTTCTCAATGTCAGCCTTGCTCGTGAATCCAAGCTCGGCCTCTACTGCCAGTTCAACCGGAAGCCCGTGACAGTCCCAACCGCCTTTGCGCTCAACGCGACGACCTTGCATCGTCTGGTAGCGAGGGAAGACATCCTTGAACACTCGGGCGAGCACATGGTGTGTCCCCGGCATGCCGTTTGCGGTGGGAGGGCCTTCGTAGAAAACCCAAGGCTTCCCAGTAGCCCGTGCCTTCATGCTCTTCTCGAAAACGTCAAGCTCGCGCCAACGCTCAAGGATTCCCTCCTCAAGCTTTGCTTGCTCGAACTTCTCTGACAGCATTGTGTACGGGTGCTTTGACATTCAAGCTGCAGTCTAGATCCCTGAAGATTGCGGCGCGGGACACCCGGGCATGAGAGCATGTCCCAATGGGAAGACTTGAGAAGATTGACCTGACGCAAAGACTCTCCCGAGAAGAGGAGACCGTCCAGCTGGCAGTGCTCCAAAACCGGATGCTCGAACTGCGCCTTGCTTGCGGCGGGATGCTCGGTGACGGAAGGCTCGGCCCGCCCGTTCTCGTCATGTTTGAAGGATGGGATGCCTCTGGCAAGGGCGGGGCAATCAAGCGCCTTGTCTCCCCGCTTGACCCACGGCATGTTCGGGTTGCGCAGTTTGCTGCGCCCACCCCAGATGAGAAGCGCCACCACTTCCTGATCCGCTTCAACAACGCACTCCCCGGCTGGGGAGGCATGGCTGTATTCGACCGCACTTGGTACGGGCGGGTACTGGTTGAGCGCGTGGAGGAATTTGCGCGCAAGGAACAGTGGCAACGGGCCTACTCTGAGATCACCAACTTCGAACGAGGTCTTGCCGATGAGGGCACTGTGATCTTGAAGTTCTGGATGCACATCAGTCAGGAAGAACAGCTCAAACGGTTCGAACGCCGCAGGCAGGACCCGCTTCGCCAATGGAAGCTGACGGAGGAGGACTGGCGCAACCGCGAACGCCATGATGACTACCTCGCCGCAGTCGAGGAAATGCTTAAGCGCACTGACCACAAAGACGCGCCGTGGATTCCAATTGCAGGTGAGTCAAAGCGCCACGCCAGGGTCGAAGTCCTCAAGCACACGGTGAAAGCCATTGAGGACGGAATGACAAAGTGGGGGCTTGACCTTCCCAACCCAATCCAGAAGGTCGGTTGAAGCTCCGGCTCCATCACCACAGTGACGGAGCCCGCATTGCCTATCGCGAGGCAGGGTCGGGAACTCCGCTGATCCTCCTGCACTCGCTCGGCATGTCGCACCGCGAGTGGGCGCCTGCCGTGGAGTACCTGACCGACAGGTTCCGGGTGATCCTGCCCGACCTTCCATTACATGGCGACAGCGAGGACAGGCCGGGTCACGCCTACGACCGTCCTTGGATGACCGAGGTGATCGCGGACTTCTGCAGAACGGTGGGTGGATCACGGGCTGCCATCGGCGGGCATGGACTTGGTGGGGATCTGGCGCTCAGGGCAGTTGCGTCAGGTGGCGTATCCCCCAGTTGGCTGATCCTCTGTTCCAGCCAGCTTCACGGGAAACCTCAACGGGCGGGACTGCTTGGCGCGTGGCGGACTGCAGCCCGCGCGGCAGGTATTCCAGGACTTGACCGCCTGCTCGCCAGAGGAGCAAGAGCGGGAGCTGGTCCACTGCTCGCCCGACGCCTCACTGAAAGCGGCAATCCGGAGGCGGAGGACTTGATCCGCCACGCATTCTCAGAGGTTGGAGACCGAGGTCGGTCGCGGGCCTGGGCACGGTTTGCCAGAAACTGGCCTTCCGGTCCAGAGCGGGACCTGATGGATATCTACGCTGCCGTCCAGTGTCCAACCCTGCTCCTCTGGGCGGACCGGGACCCCATGCACCCAATGGAAACGGCACGACAGGCGCTGGACCTGATCCCCAACGCTCAGCTGCGTGTGCTTGAACGCACCGGGTACCTCCCCGCCTACGACGATCCGATCGGCCTCGCGCGTGAGATCACCGCTTTCGTACGCTGAGCGGTAGCGTTACACCGACCCTCTTTTAAACCGCCCAATCGCAGGAGAACTAAATGTCAGAAACACCCGCAGACCGCCTTTGGGGCGGAGAGACCGACAAAGCCATTGGCAACTTCCCCGTTTCGGGCGAGCCCATTCCCGTTCCCCTCATTCGCTGGCTCGGAAACATCAAGGCAGCCGCAGCACGCTCAAACAGCGAACTTGGTCTCCTTGAAGGTGACCTTGCCGACCGCATTGCGGCCGCCGGCGACGCGGTAGGACGCGGAGAACATGACAACCAGTTCCCAATTGATGTTTTCCAGACGGGCTCTGGCACTTCCTCGAACATGAACGCCAATGAGGTCATCGCGAACCTTGCCGGCGACGGAGCGCACCCGAACGACCATGTGAACATGGGACAGAGCAGCAACGATGTTTTCCCGTCAGCTGCTCACCTTGCAGCACTCGATGAGGCCACCAATGACCTTCTCCCCGCACTTGAGAAGCTCGAGAAGTCACTTGCAGCGAAGGCCGTCGAGTTCCACGACATTGTCAAGAGCGGCCGGACGCACCTGATGGACGCCGTGCCGGTAACGCTGGGCCAAGAGTTCGGTGGCTACGCAGCACAAGTCCGACTTGGTGCCCGCCGCGTGAAGCTTTCCCTCCCACAGGTAGCTCAGATTCCGCTTGGCGGAACGGCAACGGGAAATGGCCTCAACACGCACGCCGATTTTGCAGCCAAGGTACGAAACCGCCTCTCCGCTGAGAGTGGTCTTCCAATCAATGCTCCGGAGGATCCGTTCGAGGCACAGGGAAACCGCGACTCGCTTGTTGAAATGTCAGGCGCCCTCAAGGTGCTTGCCGTTTCACTTACGAAGATCGCGAACGACATCGCATGGATGGGCTCGGGTCCACGCGCTGGACTTGGCGAGCTGTTCCTTCCCGAGTTGCAAAAGGGCTCTTCGATCATGCCCGGCAAGGTCAACCCTGTAATCCCAGAGGTCATCATGCAAATTGGCGCTCAGGTTATTGGCAACGACGCAGCAATCACTGTGGCCGGAACACAAGGCAACTTTGAGCTGAACGTGCGAATCCCGCTGATCGCGCGCAACCTGCTGGAGTCAATCTCACTGCTTGCCGCAGGCTCCAACCTGTTCGCAGAAAAGTGCATTGACGGCATTGAGGCAAACCTCAAGGGATGTCAGGACTCAGCCGAGTCAACCCTGGCTGTTGCCACAGCTCTCAACCCGTTCATCGGTTACGACAAGGCAGCTGAAATCGTCAAGGAGGCAGCCGGCTCTGGCCGCAACCTTCGCGAGGTCGCACTTGAGCTTGGCGTAGACGAGGCAGTCTTCAACGAGGCCATCAACCTGCGCAAAATCGCCGCAGGCAACGAGGCCTGACGCAAGGCACCCACAGAGGACTTTCTTTCAGATGTCACTTCCAAATTGGCGCGATCATGAGGGCCACAAGAAGCTTCTCCCACTGACGGTTCCCGGACCCGAGCAATCGGATGTTGAGCGGTTCGTAAGCCTCGCATGCGAGCACTCGGGGCGAAGCAGGGGCAGTTTCAGAGTCTTGGACATGGGATGTGGACGGGGCAGCCTAGTCGCAAGACTCCAGTCGCTGGGATTCGATGCCTGGGGAGCTGATGTCGCCGCTGAATATGTAGGCGCTGGGCTGGACTACTTCAGCAAGATTGACGCAGGCGTGAACCGCCTGGCAGTCATTGATTCCGACGGCTTGCCGTTCGAGGAGCCATTCGATGCGATCATCTCAACTGAGACCCTGGAGCACGTTGCGGATCTGGGGCAGTTCGCAGCGCAGCTCGACCAAGTGAGCAAACCCGGAACGGTCGGGATGCACCGATGGCCCGCGAAATACCGCGTTGAGGAATCACACATGAACCTGCCCGTCGTTCATTGGCTCCCGAAGGGCTCTGCTCGAAAGACCTTGATCAAAGCTGAGCTGGGACTCGGCATGGGAGTGGATTACTTCAAGGACTTGCCACTCGCTGACCGCACCGAAATATTCAACCGCTACAGCAACGATGAGACCTACTACCGCACGTTGCGCGAGATACGGCGCACCTTCTCCACTCATGGGATGGACTGCGACTTCCTCGGCATTGCAACCGCCCGATTCAGAGAGAAGTTCCCCTGGGCTCCCAATGTTCTGGCACGCTCGGGGGCCATTGTCTCGGCCAACTTACGGGCAGGCCAGATGACCACCGTGCACAAGTGACGCCTCCCGTCACTACTTCAGGTGACGCTGTAATTGGCGTTGGCGAGACAAAATTCAGCGACTGACAGCCATCAGGGGCTTGGGAAGAACGAGTGAATGAGTGGATGCTCTCGCTCAACCCAAGCTCCGGGGAGCCAAGTGATACTCGCAACCCAGAGGTATCGGTTTTGTGTCTGAACGTCGCAGCTCGGACATGGGCCAAGCCCAAGTTCGGGCTGAGTACTCCATTCCCTAACCGTCGGCTGGGTCCCTGTTCTCTCGGTCCGTCACAGCCTTGAGGATCGCCGCCTTACGCTCCGGTCCCTTGAGCGACGATGAAAGCGGAGCGGACTTGGCGAGCATTCGCTCCCTATAGGAGTCAATCGAACCAAGTGGTTTGCACGGAACGCCGGCAGCAACGGTCGAATCGGGGATATCCCGCGACACCACACTCCCAGCTCCGATCACCACATCAGAACCGATCGTGACCCCGGGGAGAATTAACGACTCCGCACCAATGAAGACTCGGTCGCCAATTTCGATGCGCGCGAAATGGTTGAGGTCGGCATGCTCAGTTCGGAGCACATGCGCTCCACCGTCGTGGGTAAAGAACTTAACCCCGCTTGAGATTCGAACGTCTGAGCCAATGGTAATGAGGTATGGCTCTGACCCAAAACCGGGCCTTCCACGAACTGTAACGTTGGTTCCAACCGCGTTCAAGTCGTAAAAGGTGACGACTTTGTCAGACGCTGCGCGCCGTACCCGAAGCTCAAAGATCAACTTTGAGAAAAGCCCCATGCTGAGGAGTATAGGTATCGCTCGCACTGATGGAAGCGGTCAAACCTTTCCCAGTGGCGATGAAACCGCTCTTGAATTCGGCTCACACGAGGCCATCGAGCTGGCGATCAGACCGGAGTCTCGATAAGCCAGCGAACATCAGGGCGGTAAGCAGCCCGGGTGGCTTCACGCCTGGATTGAAACCAGCCGCTCCTCAGTGAACTCGCGCACTGAGTAGTGCGGGCCTTCCTTGGTGTTGCCTGAGTCCTTGACCCCGCCGTAAGGCATCTGGTCAGTTCGGAAGGTCGGGACTTCGTTGACCATCACGCCGCCGTAGTGAAGTTCGCGCGCAGCCCGAAGGGTTGTCGCCAAGTCAGCTGTGTAGACGCCAGCCTGCAGTCCGTAATCACTGCCGTTGGCAAGCGCAACCGCCTCTGTGAAGTCAGTGAATCGTCGAACAACGGTCAGTGGGCCGAAAGCCTCACCTGACCAAACCTCGTCCGTGTCGCTTCCGCCGTCGATAACCGTGGGTTGCAGTGTCCCGTCAGAGTTGAGATCCCCGCCGACGAGGATCGCTGCGCCACCAGCTTTGGCTGCATCAATCCAGCTCTTCACTCGGTCGCATTCGCCAGCGTCAATGAGCGGGCCAACATCAGTGGTTGGGTCCATGGGGTCCCCAACCTTGAGCTCAGAGACTTTTGCGGTGAAACGCTCAAGGAACCTGTCGGCGATGTCCTCGTGGAGGATCAGCCGCTGGGTCGAGATGCAGCTCTGCCCAGCATGCGAATAGCCATGGATGGACGCCTTGTCGGCCGCCGTCTCCCAATCCCCATCAGCGCAGACAATCAGCGGCGC
>JBAXHG010000101.1:0-6022 GCA_037139015.1 Actinomycetes bacterium
TGAGGAGATGCCGCGTACGCAAGGGACGTGCGAAGTCCAAGCCGTTCGATCAAGCGGTGGACGAAGAGGTCTGGGCCCAGTGCGTCAATCGCGCGCGCTGCTCTGCGATGAAGGCGGACGAAGGCATGGAGTTTGTCTCTGGCTTCAGGAGGAACCTGGGGAGACTCGGTTGCGGCTGACGCGCCCTTAACAAGGTCGATCTTTCTCTTGCGGGCAATCTGAGAACAGCGTGCGATGTCAGCCGAACCCAAGCCGATGGGCGGACGTGCAAGTGCTCGGGCGACCGCGGCCCCGTCCATCGGGTCCACAAGCAGGCGGAGCCAGGCGAGCAGGTCCCGGATCTCTGCCCGCTGGAAGAAAGCCTGCCCGGAGTTCACCCGGTTTGGAACTGCGCGTTCTTCAAGCGCGACCTCAATCGCCGGGGCGTCACGGGTTGCAGAGTCAACGATCACTCCGATCTGGTTGGGCTTCACGCCCTCCTTGAGGATGAGCCGCTCAACATCAGCTGCGACCGCCTGGGCTTGCGCACGCTCAGTCGTTGCCTGCCAGAACTCAACTGTCTCCGGGCGGCGGTGTGTTTCGCTGAGCACCACAACAGTCGGAGCAGGGTCAAGGCTCTCCAGCTGGACGAGGTGCATCTCAAACGCACCCCGGAGACGTCGCGTTCCCTCATCTGGGTTGCTGAACACGGCAAGCGTCCCATGGTCAAATCCGAGCAGTTCCACCAGCCGCCAGGCAGCGTGGTCGAAGTCCTCAACTCCATCCGCCAGAACATGGGCGAAGGAAGTGCTGAACCTTTCCCGGATTGAAGCGTTCCTCTCCAAGAGCGCGACAGCGTCGCGGACTGCGCCTGGTCCTGAGCGGGATCCACGCTCAGCCAAGAATCGGTCGTGGGCACGCCAGACGGCTGCAAACTCCTGCTCCCGCTCGGCTGCAGCGCGCTCCGGTTCCGTGCTTGTGGGAAGTGCAGCTGCCCAGTCACTGAAAGCCTCGACGCCGATTGATTCTTCCTCCAGGCGGTCGATTCGCTCCACGAGTGAGCCAAGCAGGACGATCGGGTCGCGGCCAAGGTCGTGAGCTTCAAGGGTGAGGGTGTCCATTGCGTCCCCTAGAAGGGCCAGTCGGTCCGCCGCGGTCATGACCGCAACGTCGGGGTCGAGACCGGCTTCGAGCCCGGCCTGTGTGAGGACTCGGACGGCGAGGCCGATCGTTCCGAGCACAGCAAGCTCTTCCCATGGCAGTTGAAGCGTTTCCTCAAGGCGTGGCCGCAGAAGATCCGCCTGCTCCTCGGCACGGGTCAAGACAAGGATCGCTTCCGGAGCGACGCCTTCCTTTACGAGCGAGCCAAAGCGTTCCACCAGGATCGTCGTGCGTCCGCTGCCGGCTGGGCCCCGGACCACCAATCTTGGGGAGCGGTCCTCGACAGCTTCGCGCTGCTGATTGTCAAGACTTACGGCGATTAGCTCCACCTCTGGCAGGATAGGGGTTGAATGCAGTCCAGTGACTTCGATCCCACCCCTTGGCTTGACGCCTGCCGCCGAATGGTTCTCGGTGTTCAAGGCGTTCTTGAGGATTACGTCACGACCGTTGACCGGGCTGTCGTTGTTGGCCTGGGAGAGGGAGGCGATCGAACTCTCGTGATTGACGAACTTGCGGAGGACTGTGTGTTCGCCCAGCTGCGACTGCTTAACGCTTCCGGATTGGAGTTCACTGCTCTGGCAGAGGAGCGGGGTGAGGTGGCCTTTGGTTCGCGCGAGCTTGTCGTGGTAATTGATCCGATCGATGGGTCTCTCAATGCCAAGCGCGCTGGTGGCCCGTGTGCGCTCTCCGTTGCCGTGGCGACTGGCTGGACGCTTGATGATGTGGTCTTCGGTTTTGTCTACGACCTTCATTCGCGAGAAGAGTGGGTGGCGGTGAAGGGACAGGGCGCCACTCTTAATGGGAAACCATTGGACCCGACCGTCGCGGCTCGGTTCCGAGAGACGGGGCATCTCGAGGTGCTTGGGGTTGAGTCTGCGGATCCCCGTTATCTGGCCGGAGCTGCAGAGGCCTTGAAGGTGGCCACCTACCGTGTGCGGGCTTTGGGTGCCATTGCGGTCACTCTCTGCCATGTGGCAGCTGGCCGTTATGACGCGATGGTTTCGCTCAAGAAGTGTCGCTCAATTGACGCGGCTGCCGCACTGCTTGTGGTTACAGAGGCCGGTGGCCTTGTCTGCTTTCCAGGGTTTGACAAGCCGCTTGGCGCACCGATTGACCTTGTCGGACACGCGCCAGTTACAGCTGGGCGCTGTGAGGCGTCGTTGGCTGTTGCGCTTGCAGTGGCCAACCGTCCAGTTTCCTGATGATCGACTGGCGCGTCGCCCGTTACATCGCGGGCCGTGTGGGTGGAGAGCCAGCGGCCACCGCGATTGACGATGGCTTGGTCCGTGAACTGGTTCTTGAGTCGGAGGAACGGGTCCGCGGCTACACACTGATGACTGGCGGACCCAGGGTGCCGACCGGTGAGGTGGTCAGCAGGGCTGAGTGGGTTCACGCAAACACGCTTTCCATGGGGCCGATGTTGGATGCGGCTGTTTCCGGGTTGAGCGAGCGGGTGCCGACGGCCGCGGCCAAGGGCAAGGTCAAATCCCCAAACCTTCTGGTGGCAGCAACCGTGACCTTGGAGGCCGGGCTTGTCTTGGGAATGCTGTCCCGTCGTGTGCTCGGGCAGTACGACATCCCGCTGATACCGCAGGTGGTTGAGCCTGACCCAAGACTGCTTCTTGTCGGGCCCAACATTTCCGCGGCGACCGCCTCGTTTGGTTCTCCACCAGACGACTTCCTTCGTTGGGTTGCAATCCATGAGGTCACTCACGCGGTTCAGTTCGCTTCTGTTCCTTGGCTGCGCGGCTATATGGGTGGCATGGCAGCGGACCTCCTTGGCTCCCTGGGTGACGCGACCCCAACGGCCAAGCGACCACTGCTGGATGTTGCCCGTGCTGCTGCCGGGCGCGCTGGCCGCACGCTCTCCGGGCGAGACCCGTTTGCTCTGATGCTGGATGAACGCCAGCATGAGCTGGTGGGGCGGATGCAGGCAGCGATGTCGGTGATTGAAGGACATGCTGAGCATGTGATGGATGCCGCAGGAGCGCAGGCCATTCCGTCGCTCGCCCAGCTACGCGCGTCAATGTCGGTCCGTCGACAGGCGCCCAATCCGCTGTGGCGGGTCGTGAGCAGGCTTTTGGGCATGGAGATGAAGATGCGCCAGTACGAGCAGGGACGACGGTTCTGCGATGCGGTTGTGGCCGCCTCTGGAGTTGATGGGCTGAACAGGGTTTGGGTTGAGCCGGCTGCTCTGCCGACTGCAGGGGAGATTGAGAACCCAAGGCTTTGGCTTGATCGACAAAAAGCCACTGTGTGAAGTTAGGCACAGATTGCGTTGCACGGGTTGCGAACGCGCGTTCGGGTGCTACGCTACTTCGTACAAGATTAAAAGTAATAACATCACTTTGATAAAGGAGCAGGACACAACATGGCAACAGCAACCACCACAAAGAAACGCCCAGCAGCAAAGAAGGCAGCCCCCAAGCGCAAGCCAGCAGCATCACGCGCAAAAGCACAGGCCAAGCCAGCTGCACCAGAGACCCGCGCAGACCGCGCCCGCCAGCAGCTTGAGCGCGCAGTGGTAATTCCAGTCGGCGCAGCACTTGAAGCACGCGACGCAGTCACAGACCGCGTTGAAGACCTTCAAGCACGCTTCGGCACCACCGCAGCCGCAGAGAAGCAGCTCAAGCTCTACGAACGTCGCGGAACCAAGGTACGCAAGGATGCAGAACGCAGCCTCAAGCGCACACGCACCCGCGTCGAACGTGAGCTCAAGGCCCGTCGCCGCACTGCTGAAAAGCGCGTCCGCGCAGAGCGCAAGCGCTTCGAGGCAGAAGCAAAGGACGCAGCCGCACGCGTCGAAGCTGTCCGTAACGCGATCACGCAGATCGACCTCGCCAACTCGACCGGAGCTCTCCAGAGCCAAGTCGGCCAGGTTGTTAACACCGGCGTAACCGCAGGCACAGACGCACTCCGTACAGTCCGTGAAAGGTTCAACGCCTAGGGCAATCGATTTCACAGTCGGCCGGATCTGGAGAGGTCCGACCCCGACTCAAGTGTTCGTCAGCCTCATATCTCCGCTGGCGGATAAGCAGTATCTCTCCTCCCCTGTTCCGGCTGGTGGCTCCTAGAGTCATCAGCCGGAACTCTTTCTGCTACTACTCAAACCGTACGAACCAAGAAAGACAGGCAATGAGCGACACCAACTCCCTTCCAACCGCAGAGCAAATAACCGAAGCCCTCTCCAAGGTCATTGACCCAGAACTTCGCAAGGACATCGTCGAACTCGGCATGGTGCGCTCACAAGTTGTCCACCCCAACGGTGTCGTCGACATCAAGGTGTCACTCACAACACCCGGCTGCCCAATCCGCGGACACTTCGAGAACACCGTCAAAGAACACGTTGGAGCCCTTCCCGGTGTCACGGCAGTCAACACCTCCTTCGACGTACTCACAGATGATGAAAAAGCAGGACTCCAAAAGAAACTCGGTCGCGCAGGACTGCCAGAAGGAGCACTCGCCCAAGTCGGACGAGTCATCTGCATCGCATCAGGCAAAGGTGGCGTTGGCAAAAGCACCCTGACCGCAAACCTCGCAGCAGCCCTCGCCTCCGAAGGACGCCGAGTTGGGGTCCTCGACGCAGACGTATGGGGTTACTCGCAGCCCCGCATGTTCGGCCTTGGCGCCAACCGACCAGATGTCAACGGACAACGAAAAATTCTTCCCCACGAAGCACACGGCGTAAAAGTCATGTCCATCGGCTTCTTCCTCGAAGAGGACGCCGCCGTCGTATGGCGCGGACCAATGCTGCACAAAGCCCTCACACAGTTCCTCGAAGACGTTGCCTGGGGTGAACTTGACGACCTCCTCGTGGACCTTCCACCAGGAACCGGTGATGTCTCCATGACACTCGCCCAACTCCTGCCCGACTCACAAGTCGTGCTCGTAACCACACCACAGCCAGTTGCGCAAAAAGTCGCGCGTCGAACAGCTGACATGACCGACAAGTTCAAACTCGAAATCATCGGCGTCGTAGAAAACATGTCCGACTTCACAACACCAAGCGGAGAACGCTTTGAGATCTTCGGAGAAGGCGGAGGACGACTGCTCTCCGACGAACTCGACGTCCCACTCCTCGGCCGAGTTCCCCTCACCATGCCACTCCGCCACAACTCCGACGAAGGCCTGCCACTCGTCCTAGCAGACCCAGACGATCCCGCAAGCCAAGCCATTCGACAAATCGCACGCGGACTCATTGCACTCGCACCAGCAGTCCCACTCCCAATGCTCGACGAAACACCCGGAGCCCCAATCGCACCACCCGAGCCGCCACAGGCTGCGGGAATGTCATTGCCGATGGCCTAGCGGCCATCGGACAATGCTCGTGACGCGGCTTGGAAAACGCTCGCGCCGCGGCAGGAGCCACGCCACGAGCTTGAGGGGATCACGCCTGCGGCGAGATCCCGCACGCCACGAGCTCCAAGGCGATCACGCCGTTGGCGCGATCGCAAGGCCTAGGGGCCATCGGGAGGTGACCGTCCCCACCGCGGCGAAAGCCGCGCCGGGGACTTCACGGCGATCACGCCTGCGGCGAGATCTCAGGGCCTAGCGGCCCGCTCGCGCCGCGCTCCCACAAAAGAGAAAGACAGCCTTTCGGCCGCCTTTCGCTAAAGACTGCTGCGACCCTGAGGTCGCAGGTCGACCCTGACTAGCCGCGGTTTGCGAAGTAGTCAGCGTTTGTCTGTGTGAAGGCTGACCATTCAGCTGGAAGCTGGTCTTCGGCGAAGCAGGCGTCAACAGGACACGCTTCAACGCAGGCGTCACAGTCAATGCACTCTTCCGGATCAATGTAAAGCTGCTTGACCGTGTCGTAGTCAGGCTCGTCTGGAGTTGGATGGATGCAGTCGACCGGGCAGACTTCCACGCAGGAGTTGTCCTT
>JBAXHG010000102.1:0-5949 GCA_037139015.1 Actinomycetes bacterium
TTCCGATACCGGCGGCGACTTCATCGTCCCATCGTCCGATTCCGGATATAAGGCTCAGCAGGTTGCGGCAAAGTCGGCAGAGGCTGCTGCCAAGCTCGCATTGGCTGATGCAGTCGCTCAACAGAAGGCCGCTGATCAGGCTGCACGGGCAGCCCAGAAGCAAGCAGACGCACAGCAGAAGGCTGCGGAGGCTCAAGGCAAGGCAGCCCAGAAGGCAGCTGAGAAGGCAGCCCAGCAGGCGCAGAAGGATGCAGAGAAGGCTCAGGCTGCGGCTGACAAGGCAGTCGAGAAGGCCAAGAACGATGCTGCCAGGGCTGCGGAGGCTGCCAAGAATGCAAATGGCAAGGGACGCACATCGTGGGGTCTTGTTGCGGGGGCCGGGGTTGTCTCCAGAATCCTCGGTCGCAACTGATCGGCATCGCAGTCCAAAACTGGTTTTACAGGACGCCTCCGGCCATTGGCCGGGGGCGCAACTGTTTTTAAGCCCTTTTCAGTCGACTTCACCTTCTCTTTGCGTCGGCCGCCCTAGCTTGAGAAAACAACGGGGGTCCGTCCGAAGGGAAATCTGAGAATGAGAATCATCAAGGCAACAAGCAACTTCGCAGTGAGGGTGACAGCAGCTGGGGTAATGAGCGTGGTCCTCGCAGTGGTGCCAGCCGCAGGTGCAGTAGCGCATTCGCACAAGGCTCCAGTTGCACATCCGAAGGTGTCATTCGGAATCCTTAATGCCAAGGGTGGCACTGCCGCGTTTACCGTGGACCCAGCAGTTTCAGCGGGAATATCCGCGCTTGGGATCACCTTGGTGCCAACCGCTCCCGCCACTGCGGTGGGAAATGTCTGGTCGTTCCCAGTTCAACAGGGGCGCATCCTCTGGATGACCCGAACACCAGTAACGGGCCCAGCTGTAACCCGCTTGATGGGCGGCCGGCTTGTTCTCAACGGAGGCCTCACGGCCACTAAGGGCACTGTGACAGTCACATTTACGAACTTGGTTGCAGATCTCAACGAGGGCCGCAATGGCAAGGTCGAGGTGACAGTTAACGGGCGCAGGCGTCATGTCAACGCGTTCATCGTGACTGCCCCGAGCGTAAATGTTGCAGACCGTACAGCTTCGGCTACTTTGAATTTGAGCCCCATGGCAGCGAATCTGCTGAACAAGGCGCTCCAAACAACTTCGTTCAAGGCTGGATTGAAGGTTGGGACCGTTGCGGTAACGGTCCCGGCTCCGGTCTAACGCGAGGGTGCGGTGAGCCGGGCGGTCGGGGGGCCGCCCGGCCATTCCGTGCCCAAGGGGATGGGTATCACCCGATTCATCTGATCAGAGCCGTCCCGCACAGGGGCGGCTTTCGTTTAGAACAGACCTTCCTGTTCAGGCAGAAGGAGCAATGGCCCTTCATTGCTTGGCTTGCCAACCGCCTTGGCGGCTTTGGCTTTCTCCATCCGGGAGTCTGCAAGTGGCTTGAGCAACCCTGCTGCCTCCTCTCCTCCGACCATGGGGTTCAACCAAGCCTCTTGACTTGCCTGATCCGCGAGGATTGCAGGCATCCGATTATGAATCGGCTTGACCAGGGCGTTCGGTTCGGTGGTGATGATCACGCAAGAGCGCAGCGGCGGGCCAGAGTCCTTGGGAGTCCAAGTTGAACACAGCCCCGCAAAGGCGAATGGAATTCCGCCGTCAACGGTGAAGCGCCACGGCTGTTTTGTGGATCCCTTGATTGCTTCCCACTCGTAGAACCCGTCGGCGATAATCAGGCAGCGGCCTGAAGCCTCTTCGATCAGACCCTTGTAAGAGGGCTTTTCGAGGACGGTCTCTGCTCGCGCGTTGATCATCTTCACTTCTGTGTCGGGCGATGGAGCCCAGTGGGGCACCAGACCCCACCGGAGAAGCTCAGCAACTGGCGCTGGAGCGTCGTTCGGGTGGGTGATGCCTACTACTTCCTGCGTTGGAGCCACATTGAACCGCTCAGCGAAAATCCGATCTTGTGGCAGCGCTGTCAGCTGACTGAAACCGACCTCAAGTTCCTTGCGTGAAGGTGTCAGCGTGTAGCGACCACACATTCCAGACCTTTCTCCGCTTGTCTAGGAGAGCGGAACTTGGGGCTTGGCAGGATCGCGTTCACTTATCCCATGAGGCGCTCCATACTCGGCGAGCAGGTCAAGGAACGGAATAGGGGGAAAGGCCTCCGGTCCGAGTACGCCGGACCCAGTCCATACGCCAGTTGAGATCAGTTCCATCGCGATAACTGGGTTGATTGCGGTCTGCCACACGACAGCCTGGCATCCGTCCAGCTCCATGCATGTTTCGTTGTCAACCAAGTGGTAGATGTACGTGGCCTTCGCGGCCCCATCTTTGCCCTTGCCTGTCACGAGTGTGCCGGCACATGTCCGGCCTTTCATTTTGTCGCCCAAGGTTGCAGGGTTTGGAAGCGCTGCAGCGACCACATCGCGTGGGGCAACCATCTGCCCGCGGACGGAGATCGGCTCAGTCGAGTCAAGCCCAAGCTTGTGGAGGGTCTTGAGGACCGAGATGAACTCATCCCCAAGTCCGTACTTAAATGTTGCGCGCTTGCAGTCGATCCATCGGGGGATCAGGGCGACCTCCTCATGTTCAACATTCACGCACTCAACTGGGCCAATTCCCTCTGGAAACTCGAAGATCTCAGGTTCGCTGAATGGTTCGGTTACAAACCAGCCACGGCCCTTCTCCCAAATCAGCGGTGGGTTGAGGCACTCCTCAATCGTGGTCCAGATCGAGAAGGTCGGTGCGAAGTCGTAGCCCTCTACCACCAGGTCAGCGCCATCGCGCACTCCCGCTTCGTCAATCTCACTGAACAGTTCGTCCGCGGCGTAGCGGGCGGCAACATCGCTGAATCCTGGCTCAACGCCAATTCCAACAAGGGCAAGCTGTCCCTTGTCTTCCCAGTCCCCGGAGACTTCAAACTGTGCATCTCCCAGCTTCACTCCACATTCTGTGAACGGATTCGCGGCGTTGCGCTCTGAGAGAGTCATCGCCATGTCGAGGTAGGTGGCATTTGCGTTGAAGGCAGCCTCGAAGATGGGCGGGTTAAAGCGAGGGTCACAGGCGTTGAGGATCAGGTCGCAGCCCTCTGCCGTGGCAAGCGCGGCGATGGCCTTGGCGTCAGAGGCATCTAGCTCAGCTGAGGTGATGCGAGGGTCGCCCATCCGTGTGGCAACCGATTCTGCTCTTCCTGCGTCAATGTCCGCGAGCACCATGTGGTCAAAAAAGTCACGTCTTCTGGCTATAGCGGCGACCGCTTCGCCGACTCCACCAGCTCCAACAACGAGAATTTTCACTCTGCTACCTCCGGTTCGGTTTCCGCTTGCGTGCCTTCATCATGCCACTCAGTCATGGGCTCACCTGATTTCTCTCGGCGTTCGACCTCTGCCATCTCCTTCTGCAGGACCTTCCGCTCCCGGAGGTAGAGGAACACAAGCAATCCGGCAAGCGCAACTCCAGCGACGATCAATGCCCCGATGCCAAGGTTCTTGATGATCTTCTCAGCGGCGTGTCCGACGTAATAACCGGCCAGTCCGACAGTTGTTGCCCAGGCGATCCCGCCGAGCGCATTCCAGAGAAAGAACTTTCTCCACTCCATTCGGTTTGCTCCGGCGAGGACGGCGGCCGTCACTCGCAGCAACGCAACCCAGCGGCCCAGGAATACGGCCTTTGGACCATGTTGCTCGAAGAACCGATCCCCGTGCACAAGCAGTGCCATTCGGCGTTCATAAAACGGCCCCTTGCGCTCGAGCAGCGCCCGGCCGCCCTCGCGCCCGATCCAGTATCCGATGTTGTCTCCAATAATCGCGCCCAATGCTGCGGCGGCTATGACCCACTCAATCGTGAGCTTTCCATCATGGGCTGCGAAGGAAGCAACGAACAGTGTTGTCTCTCCTGGCAAAGGAATTCCCATTGACTCGATCCCAATGACAATCCCGACAGCAATGTATGCGTGGAGACTTGCGAAGTGGAGGTTCGCGTCAATCAGCGGGATGTGGACATCAATCCCGGCTGCGGCAGCTATCGCGAACCCGGCGGTAACAACAGCTAGGCGGATCATGTCGCGCTCGCCTCTGCGATTGAGGCACCTTCCTCAACGACCGCTTGAGCTGACGAGAGCAGCCAGCCGGCCACGACAACGAGAATGAAGGCGAAGATGTGAACTGACTCCCAGAAGGGTGTTGTGCCTAACGGGTCGTGGAAGACGAGGATTCCAGCGCCGATCGCAGTCACATTTGTTGCTGCTGTCATCAGCGCGATTACTCCAACCGGCTTCTTTTGGCCGTCCTTGAAGGCGCGTTGCAGGCAGAGAAAAGCGCCGATCGCGGCTACTAGACAGACGTAAGTCCAGGGCGTTTTCAAGAGGGCAAGAAAGCCGTGGCGTGAGATTCCGACAAGGGCATTGAACAGGGAATCTGAGGCTCCATAGAACAGGCCAGCAGCGAGGCCGACGATTTCGACTGGTCCGTTCTGGACTCCCTTCCACGCAAGCAGGAAGCCCAAGGTGCAGGCGATTCCAACTAGGAACGCCAAGCCGTGCGCGTCGTAGTGGTTGGTTGGTCCCTCGGCTTTGGTCCCGAACGCAAAGAGGACGAGGGCGAGAGTCATCAGCGATGCGCCAGCGAGCTCCCGACGGGTTGGTTGGTGGTTCCCGATCAACATCGCCAGAGGGACCGTGAGGATCAGCCCGCCAGCAAGGAACGCTTGAACTAGTGAGAGCGGGGCGTAGGCTAGGGCGACCACATAGACGGCCATTCCGGCGATCCCGACCACCCCGCCGAGCAGCCACAGTGGAGCGGAGAACAACTCCTTGATTGACCGGAGCGGATTCGTGAAATCAATTGACGGGCCACCGTCCAGAGCCTTGTGCTGGATGAGATAAGAGGTGTTGAACAGGACTGATGAGAAGAGTCCCAAGCTGACGCCAAAAAGGACGGGGCCGCTCATTCAGCGACTGCCGATCGACCTTCGGATTCAAGGAGGCCCGCTGATCCGACTGCCCAGAGGACGCACAGCCAGAGGATGACAGCGAGGCTCACATGGACCCACACAAGTTGGGATGGCAGCTTCAGGAGCCACTGCGTAATGCCCACGATGCCTTGCAGGGTGAGCAGGCCGAGAACATAAACAAGCGGTTTCTGCGCCCGACGCTCGCCACCTGGACGACGGAGGATGAAGATGACAACAAGCACTGCGAGGCCAAAGCAGACAGCAAGGGCCCCGTGCCGCTGGACCATCCAACGGAGCGTGTCATGGCCTGCAATGTCAAGCCGTGGCACGATCTCGCCAGTTCCTGAGGCTCCGGCATGAGGGCCAGCCGCAGTGGCCGCGGTCCCGACCATCACGGTTGTCGCCCCGATCGGGATCAGTGCCCGCACTGACCAGACGCCAAGTCGGTCAGTGGCTCTTTTCCGGGCGCCGGGTTCGAAGGTTGCGCACCAGGCCAGCGCAAATGCAGCATCAAGGATCAGCATCGAAAGGATGTAGTGCGCCATGACATAACCGGGCTCAAGGCCGCTGCGAACGGTGAAGCCACCGAGGACTGCCTGAGCCACCACTCCCAAGGGGAGGATCACCGCGAGGACCTCCAGCTCGCGTCTGTAGGGCTTGCGGAACCAGCCCATGATCGCGGCGGCGATTGCGACGAGACCCACGAAGCCTGAAAGCACTCGGTTTGAGTACTCAATGACCGCGTGCGTCCGTGCTGGGGCAACTACGCCTCCGAAGCACTTGGGCCAGTCGGGACAGCCAAGGCCAGACCCTGTCAGGCGAACTGCCGCGCCGGTCAGAACGATCAGAGCGAGCGAGGCCAGCGCCAGCCTCGTGACGAGGCGGAAGCGGGACGGTGAGACTTCAAATCGGTCGCGCAGGCTCATTCACCTGTGATGATGACGCACTTCGTCGCGCCTTACGGTCCGGGAGGAAGCTCT
>JBAXHG010000103.1:0-5943 GCA_037139015.1 Actinomycetes bacterium
GTTCTGGGTGTCCGGATACCAACCTTCTGGTGGCGTGGCCGTTGACACGGGCGCTGACTGAACAACGGTTTCCTCTTCCGGCTGGGAGCCGGGAGTTTGGGCGGCCTCCGCGTTCTCCTCACCAGCTTGGGGTGTGGTTGGGTCTTCTTGAGTCGGTTCGTTGTCCATCTCGCCTGAGTTCATGGTTGTGAATGGTTGCAGGCCTGTCAAACGGATCTGCTTCCTCCAGCATCCCCGTTAGTCTGCCGTCCATGGATATTTCAAAGCAGTCAGCACTTGTAGCGGGTGGCGCCTCCGGCCTCGGAGCAGCCACAGTCAGGGTCCTTCACGCAGCCGGAGCGGAAGTGACGATCGCCGACCGGGATGAGGAGCGTGGTTCAGAGCTCGCAAACCAGCTTGGCGACGGCGCTCACTTTGCCCACATGGATGTAACGGACGCAACCACAGTTGAGGCTGCCGTCCAGCACGCTGCCTCGCTGGAAGGCGGCTTGCGGATCAGCGTCTGCTGCGCAGGGATTGGTTGGGCAGAGCGCACCGCTTCCAAGCACGGCGCCCACAGCCTTCAGCCGTTTGAGACCGTTATCGCCGTGAACCTGATCGGCACTTTCAATGTGATGCGCTTTGCCGCTGCAGCAATGGTCGAGAACGAACCAGAGGGCGCCGATGGACAGCGTGGCGTGATTCTCAACACGGCCAGCGTTGCCGCATATGACGGGCAGATTGGACAGATCGGCTACGCCGCAAGCAAGGGCGGTGTTGTCTCAATGACGCTTCCCGCAGCCCGTGATTTGGCACGCCACAACATCCGCGTCAACACGATTGCCCCAGGCCTGTTTGACACGCCCCTACTCGCTTCACTCCCCCAAGAAGCGCGCGAGGCGTTGGGCCAGACAATTCCGTATCCCCCACGCCTTGGCGACCCAGCGGAGTTCGGTCAGCTCGCTTTGAGCATGATCCAAAACCCAATGCTCAATGGCGAAACCATCCGTTTGGATGGGGCAATCAGGATGGCGCCGAAGTAGGGGCTAGGTCGCCTGCTCGGTGTGTCCCTGGAATTGCTGTTGGTGATCACGATAGGGATCCAGTAGGCTCCGGCCCAACCCAATGACCCGGAGGTCACCAACAACATGCCGCACGCCAAGTTCCTCAAAGCCCTACTGCTGACAGTTGCCGTCTCAGCGTTTGCCGCAGCGCCAGCCTCGGCAGTAAACAACCTATTTCTGCAGGATTCGAACTTCATTGCGGATTTAAACCTCCCAACATATGCTCCGCAGGGAACAGGAACAATCGCGATCAGCTCGATGAGCTTTGGAGCCACCGCAGCAAGCAGTTGGCTCAAGGGCGCCGGAGCTACAGTTGGCAAGGCAGTCCCTGACGAGGTGACGATCACGAAGGCAGTTGACGCGAACACGTCGTACGTGATGTCAAAGATGATCATGGGCCAGAACATTGGCCAGGTGAAGATCCGGACGTACATGAATACAGGAGCGTCACAGCCTCAAAACAACCTGACCTACTGCTTCAACGAGGCGTTCGTTACCTCAAGCAAGCAGACGCTTGGCGAAGACGGGCGCGCGCAGGAGACAGTGAGCTTCGTCTTCAAGAAGATGACGATCGGCACCACGCAGATGAAGTCCACGGGACTTACTCCATTCACTCGAGGTGCATGGGATGTCACCGCGAATATGTTCTCGTCCCCGACGGCAGCAACTGAGTGCGCCTAACTCAGCTTTTCGGTCGTCCCCGTCACCTCCGGCTCCAAGGCCAGGAGACGGGTAGCACCGGGTATGAAGTGAAGTAGAAAGTCGGTCCGCTCAGGCTCGAGTGGGCCGACTTTTTTGTGTCCGCTTACTGAGCGAGCCGACGATCCCGTGTGTTACCCTTGTCCCATGCGTACACCACTAATCGTCACAGGAGTTGTCCTCTCAGTCGCCCTGGCTGGCTGTGGCTCTGACTCAAAGACGCAGAAGCAAAGTGATCTGTCAAGCAAGCAGCAGGAAGCCCAGAAGGCCCTTAAGGCCAAGGCTAAGCTGAAGGTTGAGTCGGTCAAGCAGAGCCCACAGGCAGCCCAGATTCAGAGCAAGGCAAATCAGGCTCAAAAGTCTGCAGCCGCTACAGCCAAGGGTCAGCCCGACAACCGCCAGTACGGCAACTAGCTCTTCCTAACCCTCGTCCGCCAGTAGTGGTCAGCCGGGTATGTAGTCGGCGAGCTGGATGACGAGCCAGACGAGTGCGCCGGCCCCCATCAGCCTTCGAAACCAGTTGACCCCTGCCGTCATTTCCTCCCATGCCCAGACCGCAAGGCCGAGGTAGAAAACAGCGCGTCCCAAGCTGTGGGACTGACCTGAGGTGAGGCGGGCAACAAACAGTCCGCCGAATGCGACGAGCAATGGTGGATTGGGAAACTGAGCAACAGGAAAACTCCTTGGCCAGCCTGTGCTGGTCATGCGCTTGTAGGCGGCTTGGAGACTGGTCAGGGCACTTGCCATTCGGTCAGGATGCCACAGACATGGAATGAGTCGAACTCATATGGCTCCGGGCGGCTTCGCCCCGCCTAAGAAGTGCCGTCAGAGCTTGACGGCCTTGGCGTTTGCTGTGCCATCACCACCAGCATTTCTGGGGGTAATTGAGAAGACCCACTTGCCTCCGCCAGGAGAGAGCGTGCATGTGACCTTTGACCCCCTGGTCTTGCACCTGCCGGTTTTGGTCTTGCGGCCTAACTTCGCTGTGAGCTTGTAAGTGGTTCCGCTCACAAGATTCACGGTTGCCGTGACACTGCGCTTGCGCTTGTTGGCAGCCCACTTGACGGTCGGTTTCCCTGGAGCAGGCGGCGTGGGGTTATAGAGCTCTGCACTGGCAAGGGCGAGACCCTCATCGTAGCCTCCGACCACCAATACCTTGCCGTTGGCAAGCAGCGCTGAACTGGCCGAGAAGCGGGCAGCCACAAGGCCACCCCTAGTGGTGAACACTCCCGAGATGCCGTCGTAGTGCTCATAGTTCTGGGTGAATGTGCCCTTGACTGGGTTGTAGGTCTCAACTGTCGCCCAGCCACCCGAGCCGGTGTACCCCCCGGCGATCAGGACCTTTCCATTTCTCAACAACGTCGAGGTGGCGTTGTAGCGGGCCGTTGTGAGACTTCCCGTATTCGCGAAGGTTCCCGTTGACGGGGTGTAAAGCTCAGCGCTAGTCAAGCCACCCGTTTCGCTGAATCCGCCTGCGATCAGAACCTTCCCGCTGGACAGAAGAGTTGCGCTTGCGACATACCGA
Organism: Actinomycetes bacterium; assembly: GCA_037139015.1. GTDB lineage: Bacteria > Actinomycetota > Thermoleophilia > Solirubrobacterales > Solirubrobacteraceae > WLNJ01. The sequence continues at coordinate 3,268 of JBAXHG010000103.1, forward strand.
ACTTTGTGAAGGCTTCCGGTGGTTGTGAAAACTCCAGTGGCGGGATCGTAAATCTCCGCACTTGCCGAAGCGTTGGAGCGGTCATATTTGCCTCCTGCTATCAGGACTTTCCCGCTGGGAAGCAATGTTGCGGTTGGTCGCTCCCGCTCAAGGTGGAGATTGCCTGTTGTGGTGAAACGGTCGGTGGTCGGGTCGTAAAGCTCAGCGCTTGCCAGACGACGAGCACCGTCGTATCCGCCAGCAATCAGGACCTGACCATTCTTTAGGCGGGTTGCTGTTGCCCAGTCCCTAGCCGTGACCAAGTCTCCCGCTGTTCGTGTCCAAACCTTGGTCGTCGGGTCGTAAAGCTCGGCGCTTGCCAGACGATTCGTGTCGTCATAGCCTCCAACAACCAGAACCTTTCCATTTGCCAACAGTGTGGAAGTGGCGTGGAATCGGGCGGTGGAAAGGCTGCCCGTCGGCACGAATTTCCCTGTTGCAGGATCAAAGAGTTCGGCAGTTGCGAGAGAACCAAGGCTCACATCGCTTGCCCCACCTGCAATCAGAACTTTCCCGTTCTTCAAAACGGTTGTCATCGCGCCGCCACGCGCTGTGGTGAGACTCCCGGTAAGAGCAAACGTGTCGTAAGCCTGAGCTGCAGTCGCGAACACCGCCAGTGACAGAGTCACAATGGCTGGAATAAATCGGCGAACTGCTTTGCGGTTGGTCATCAATGCCCTTCGTTGGTGCTCGCTGGACGAGGAGTTTCGTCAGCTGAGGGTAACAGTGCCCTCATTGGTCATAACGCAGTTGATAGCGAGCTTCCTGCAAACGACTTCTACTTCCAAGCCCCTCGGCACTGGTCCTCTCTGGCGGCTCAACTCTTAAGCCGACCTCAGTCGTCGCCGGGCTTCTCCCCGTGTTGACCGCCGACCAAGTCCCACCAACGTGTGCGTCGAGCACTCCAGCGTGAGAACCGACGGCGTCCTTTCTCAAGCCGGTCTGGGTGTTTGTCATAGAAGCGGTTTGCCCACCAGGAGCCTGGTCGAGCTGCCCTGAAGCCGCCGATCAGCCCAACACCGGGTATGAAGATTCCAAAGCCGGCCATGTACCCCTTGCCTTTCAGGGCTGAGAGTGTGACTCCGACAACGTCAACCAGGACGGCGGCGAACACCAACCAACCGCCTCCCCCGTTGCCAGCTCCGAAGGGGGAGCTGCCGATCAGCACGAAGAGCCCGAAGAAGAGCGCGACGACGATCACGTCAACGGACTGCCTTCCTTCTTCCGCCCAGTAGACATCGTCCAAGTGCAGCCAGAGGGCGTATTCGTCAAGTGTCAGCGCGGCGCCAGCACCAAAGGCGATCGCAATCAACTGCGTTCCCGGTGAACCTGGGTGTGTTGCTATCCCAAGGAACCCGGAGATGAGGACAAGGAAGATTCCGGGCACCAGATGGTGCACATGTGTGTCACCCGTAGTAAGGCTCTTGGGCCACCAGGCTGGGCCGCTGCGCTGCATCCGAACCCAGAAGCGTGTTGCAAGAAAAGTGATCAGGAATGACGCGAGCAACATCAGGATCAACTGCGTCTCCCGTGAGGTGTCAATCGTGATGCGGGCGATGTCAACTGCGGCTGGTGAGTTCATTACAACCGCAACGCTACGGCATTGCGGTCAGACCCAAGCTCATCCGCATTCCTTCTCGACGCTCCTTGCGATTGCACTGACGGTTGCCGGGCGGATCCCATTCATTGACTTCACGAACGCTTTGATCTGTTGGGACCGGGCTTGGTCGGCGGCGTTGGAGAACAGTCTGGCTTGCGCTGTCAGCGTCTTGCTGAAGAGCGTGAGCGTCTTCTGGCATTTCCCACCGGTGGATGCTGCAAGGCCGTCGCTGTAGGACGCGAGGTCACCCACGTGTCCGGCCGCGTCATCGAGCGCGCTACCCACACACTTGCTGCGCTGTTGCAGGTCTCCGCCCTTGCTCTTGCACGCGGCAATCGCCGCGTTGGCCCCGTTCAATCCGGTTAGAAAGGTCGTGACCCGCGCGTTGAGTGCCTTGATCTGACTGTTGCTGAGCCCATCCGAGGATGTGCCGCAACCGGCCGTTCCCGCTGCAGCAAGAGCAACCAGCAATACCGCCGCAGTGCGCCTGCCAATCATTGGACCAAGCTCAGATCGAATGGAAGCTTGTTTGCGAGTGGCATGAGCACGCACTCACTCTCTCCTGTAAATGAGATCCGTCAAGTGCAATCTGCCGGGCGCTGGGTTCTCCACCAGGCCGAGCGGGCGCTGCAGCTGCGTTGTGTTCGCATGCGACCAAGACCCAATCGGGGTAACAGGTCCCCTCACACCTGTGCGCAACTTCTAACCCGGCTCTTACCTCCACTTGGGATGCTCCCGTCCATGAATATCACTACGCCCGAAGTTTCCATTCGTCGCAGCCTGCTTGTCCTCTCTGCCGTGGCTCTGACGGCAACAGTCCTCGCAGCCTGTGGCGGCGCCTCAGCCTCGGGGAACACCCACAAGGCGACCACAGCCGCGACAGCGACCGGCGTCAAGGCAGCCAAGTGGGGAAAGAACGTCACGGTCACCTACACGTCGACCAAGGTGCGAATCAAGTCCAATGGCATTCCAAACCATTCGCGGGACGCGCAGTACGCGGTTCCAAACCCTGGAATTGTTGTTCCGAACTCGTCGAC
>JBAXHG010000104.1:0-5923 GCA_037139015.1 Actinomycetes bacterium
GTCTCATCTCCGTATCTGAAGGAAAGCTCCTTGAATTCAAGGCGGCCTTCGATTCTCGGGAGGTCGGCTGCTCCCGGGTGATCGATGATCTCCGCTTCTGTGTCGAGAAGCTCGAAGATCTTGTCAAGGGCTGCCATGCCTGACTGATATGTGGTGTAGAGCTGGCTGAGCTGTTGGATCGGGTCAAAGAAGTTGTTCAGCGCGGCCACGAAGGCGAATACAACGCCCACGGTGATCCTTCCGGAGACTGCCGCAGCCCCGCCGACGAGCAAGATGCCAGCGGTAACCGCCCCGCTGAGGAGCTCAACCGCGGGGAAGTAGCTGGCGTTGAGAAGAACTGTCTTCATGTTTTCGGCCCGGTTTGCTTCATTCAGAGCCGTGAACTCCTTGAGGTGCCGCGGCTCCTGTCCGAAAGAGCGGACCACGCGGATTCCAGAGAGCGTCTCCTGCAGATAGGACGTCACAGCGGCAATTCGTTCTCTGGTTCGTCTGTAGATGTCAGCCGAGGCGATTCTGTAGAGAACTCCACCAAGGAACAGAATCGGCACGACAACAAATGTTGCCAACGCGAGCTGAGGGTCAAGGTAGATGAGTACTGCTGCCGTGCCAAACAGCGTCAGGGTGCCCTGGAAAAGGGCAACAATGCCGTCGCTGACGAGTGAGTCAAGAGCCTCAACGTCATTGGTCAGGCGGGAGATGATGACTCCCGCCTTGTTCTTGGAGTAGAAGCTGACGGACAGTGATTGGAGGTGTTGGAAGAGCTCCAGTCTGAGGTCGGCGAGGGCTCGCTGCCCAACCCAGCCTGTGAGCCAGGTTTGGGCTGCTGTTGCAAGCAGGTAGACCACGGCGCTTGCTACGAACAGGGCAACTGTCGTGTTCAGTGCGGAAACGTCGTGCTTGTTGATGCCCTGGTCGATTGCCATCTTCGCCAAGGGGGCTGGGGCGATGGACGCGGCGGTTGCTGCCAGAAGGGTCACGAACATCAGCGCCACGCGGCCTCTGTACGGCTGCAGAAGGCGGATCAGCCCACGGAGCTTGCGCCCCCGCCCGCCTGTACCGCGGAACCTGCGGCGGACATCTGCCGCGAAGCTCGGCTTTTGCGCAGCTGCGGTCATAGGCCTGCCACCTCTGATTCAACAGGCTTGCGATTAAGGAAGACCGTGTCCGGAAGTCCCTTTTCCACGATTCGTCGATACAAGGGTGAGCGATCAACAAGCTCTTCATGGGAACCGTGGTCAACCAGCTTGCCGGAGTCAAGGACGGCGATCTCGTCCGCCAGCGCGATCGTTGAGAGTCGGTGCGCAACGATCAGAGTCGTGCGTCCCTCCATCACCGTCGCAAGTGCAAGCTTGATCTCCTTTTCCGTGCTGGCATCAACGGACGAGGTCGCGTCGTCAAGAATCAGCACGCGAGGATCGGCAACGATCGCGCGTGCAATTGCGATCCGCTGTCTCTGGCCACCTGAGAGGGTCAGCCCACGTTCACCGATCATGGTGTCGTATCCGTCTGGAAGTGAGCTGATGAACCCTGAGGCTTGAGCCTGCTCGGCTGCGAGCTCCACTTCCTCCCGGGTGGCGTCTGGTCGTCCATAGGCGATGTTCGAATGGACCGTGGCCGAGAACAGGAATGGGTCATCGCCAACTATCGCGACCTGCTGTCGCAGCAGCGGAATGTCGAGCGTCTTCACATCCGCGCCATCAAGACGAATGGACCCTTCTGCCGGGTCGTAAAGTCGAGGTACCAGTGCAGCAAGGCTGCTCTTGCCAGAGCCGCTTGGGCCAACGATCGCGACTGTTCGTCCGGCCGGAATCACAAGGCTTACCTGGTCCAGTGCGGGTCGCGTGGATCCTGCGTAGCGGAGGGTGACGTTCTCAAACTCAATTCGCCCACCACCGGGTGGGGGTCCCGGCGCGCCATCTGGGCTGGTGAGCTGTGGCTCGCGGTCAAGGATCTCGAAGATTCGAGCTCCAGAGGCAGTAGCTCTTTGGGCCATTCCGAGCATGATCCCAAGGGTCCTCATCGGCCCGATCAGCATCAGCAGGTAAGCGTAGAACGCTACAAATGCCCCGACTGTGAGCGAACCGGAGATCACATCGCGACCCCCAATCAGCAGGATCGCGGCGAGGCCGAGGCTTGGGAGGAAAGCAATCAGGGGGTTGAAGAGAGCTTGGAGTCGAGTTGCCACCAGTGACTGCTCAAACACTCTTGTCGTTGCGTGCCGAAACCGCTCAAGCTGGCGCTCCTCGGCGGCAAAAGCCTTCACTACACGCACTCCGGAGATGTTCTCCTCTGCTTCGGCCGTAAGTTCAGCAATTCGCTGCTGAACCTCCTGAATGGCGGGCCGAGACCTCCGGCCATAGGCGCGAGCCACCAAGACCACGAATGGGACGGGTAAGAGAGCGATTGCGGCCAGCTTGGGCTGCAATATGCCCATCGCAATCGCGGACAAGATGATCGTCAGCGCTGACTGGACGACAAAGACAAGGCCGTATCCCAGGAAGAATCTGACGCCCTGCAAGTCAACGGTTGCCCTGGACATCAGCTGTCCCGTCTGTTGGCCCTCGAAGAACCCCAGCTCGAGTTTCTGAAGGTGGCCATAGAGGCGGTCCCTCAGGTCAAATTCAATTCCCAATGAGACTCGCCCCGCGATCAGACGCCGACCTACTGAGAGGATCAGGCGGATTACCCCAGCACCAAGGATTCCGAGAGCGAGCAGGTGCAGCTGCTTCCCATGGTCATTTGCTGCAATGGCGTTGACGGCTTTGCCAATCAGGAGTGGGATGACCACGGTCATTGCCATCGCCCCGAGTGCAAGGAGTAGCGACCATAGGACGCCGCGTCTGTATGGCCGGAGGAAGCCGAGTAGTCGAATAAAAGTCTTCATGGGCTGTTGTCGGCACGATAGTGGCCTTCTGCGACCCCGACGGGCCCGGAGGGAGCAATACTGTGGAAATGGACGAGCTTGGCGCTTACGGCATCTGTTCCCAGTGTGCCAATCAGAGGCTTATCGCTTCCGGTCGAGGTCAGGAGTTTTCCCTCTGCGCCCTGTCGCAAGTGGATCCCGAGTGGCCCAAGTATCCGCGCATGCCAGTGAGCAGATGCACTCGGTTTCAGGAGCGGGGTAATGAGCCTGTCAGACGCGGCCCCCGAGGCTGAAACTCTGCATCTTCGCCCTCCGTGTCGGCTGATCAGAGGGCATCTGCGCTTGTGGACCGCGGGTTGAGCTATTTTCCTCCTGAATGACTTCCGCCAATGCGCCGAGAAAAGAGCAGCTGCTCGAGCGCTGGGAACGGATCGTCCGGTGGTCTGATCGGCGACCGATGCTCTCCGCCGCATTGGTCTTTTCGCTCCTCCTCCTTATCTTCTTCAACCCGCTGTTGATGGGGCGGCAACTTTCCCAGCAGCACATTCTTTGGGCCGAGTGGCCTTGGCATGGATTTCAGCCAGCCGCGTTGAACCAACCGATTCTCGCCAACGAGGGCGATGAGGCGCATACCTTCTACCCGCTGCGGGTCGCGGCAGGTAAAGACGTAAGGTCCGGGGAGCTTCCCCTCTGGAACCCCTACTCGTACGGGGGACACGTGATGCTCGGTGACCAGCAGTCGGCACTCATGTATCCCCTGACATGGATCGGACTTCTGCTGCCACTGGCCTGGGCCTGGGGTCCCATGTGTCTTCTCAATCTGCTCATCGCGGCAATGGGGATTTTCGCCTTTGCGCGTGGGGTCGGGATCAGACGCTCGGGAGGGCTTGTTGCCGGAACTGTTTTCATGCTTTCGGCTCCCATGCTTGGATGGCTTCAATGGCCACACTCAACCGTGTTCGCGCTGTTTGGGTGGCTCTTGTATGCCACTGATCGACTGACCAAATCCGGACGCTGGCGGGACTTTGGCTGGGTCGGACTGATAGTTGGTCTTGAGATCCTCGCGGGACACCCCGAGTCGGCGATCCTCAACTCTGCGGCGGGGTTCACCTATGCGGTTGTCGTGATCCTCGCTGACCGGGAGAGGAGGGCCAACTGGAAGGTTGGGCTGCGGAAGCTGGCGATGTGGATTGGCTCTCACCTGCTCGGCGTGGTCATTGCCGGAGTCGCCGTGTTGCCCTTCTATCCGGCTTATGACCTTTCAATTGAGCGGATCAGCCACAAGTACCAATCCCGATCCCCCCTCGATTTTGCGGATTCAATTCTTTATCTGCTGCCTGACCTCTTCGGTCGTGCTGACAGCTGGCCAAACGTTTCGCGACTCGATTTCCTTTTTACGTCGACCCTGGTGGACTTTGGAGTTGGAGCATTGGTTCTCGCCGCGATTGCCCTTTGGAGGTTCAGGGCTGCGGCGACGGCCAAGGCGCTTGTTGCCGTGGCCGGGCTCTCTGCGATCTTGATGTTCGGTATCTGGCCGTCGCGGCTACTGCTCAAGATCCCACCATTGGACACCGTGATCGTTCAACGGGTCTACGTCTACATCGCGGCGGTGGGCGCTATTGGTGCGGGTGCGGCGGTCCACTCGCTCCTCAAGAAGGGAATGAGTCCGCGTCGGATTCTTGTCTGGACCGTGACCCCAATTGTGGTGGCCCTTCTAATGCTTGGAATTGAGCTTTCGCTCAACAGCAGCGAGGGTCTTGTCACCTATGGCCCAGAGAGAATCATCAACTATCTGGCAATTCCGCGCCTGATTGCGATCATGGCTCTCACGGCGGTGGTGATCTGGCTCTATGGCCGTGTCCGCGAGCGCTGGGCTGTTCTGGCAACACTCGTTCTCTGCGTTGGGCAGTTGGCCTATCTGACAAACATGAACGTGATGCTTCCTCCTGCTCAGGCACATCCGGCGACACCTCCCTCAATCAAGTTCCTTCAGTCTCAACCGGGGACCTTCCGCGTTGGAACCATTCGCGTGGGTGTTGAGTCCACTCTGATGCAGTCGAATGCCTCGGCGATGTACGGGCTCGAGTCGCTTGAAGGACACGATCCGCCCATCAGTCGGCGCTGGGTTGCGTTCGCCACCAAGGCACTGCAGCAGCCTGGTTACCTTGAGCGCCTCCCCGGAGGTCCGGATCCAAGACAGCCGAAGGCGTTGGCTCTCCTGCGGATGATGAATGTCCGGTACTACCTCTCGAGGCCCTACGCCAATTACAAGATTGCTGGGCTCAAGGAGGTCTACCGCGGGCCTGACGCTGTGATCTATCAGGATGCCTACGCGATGCCACGGGCTTTCATCGTCCCCCGGGTAAGGCGCACGGGCGCACTGTTCGCGCTGAAGCAGATGAAGGATGGGAAGCTGAAAACTCGCTCGTTCGCCTATGTGCCAGTTGGCAGCCCCGGGATTATCGGTGCTGGCGACGCCTACCGAACTGCGGTGGCGAAGTGGACCTCAAACCACGACATGAAGGTGGATGTCCCATCAGGAGCCGGGGGTTGGCTTGTGGTCAGTAACGCGTGGACACCTGAGTGGAAGGCCTACGTTGATGGCAAGGAGGTCAAGGTTGTCCCGACCAACTTCGCGGTCCAGGGCATCTCATTGGCCCCAGGGAAGCACACGGTTGTCTTCAGTTACAGCGAGTCACCCTTCTGGAATGGCCTTCTTTTGACCCTTATAGGTCTCTTGCTGGCGGCGCTCATGATTGTTGGGGGACGCCGTGGCTGGAAGCCGAGGGCTTGGATCGAGATGCGAACGGGGAAGAAACTCCCGATCCCTGAGTGGGCCGTTGGACCTGGAGTGCCACCCACAGTGCCTCATGAGCAGAGCCCATTCGTCCGTCAGGTAAGGCTCCAGCTTGCTCCACTCAAAACGAAGGTGGAGCATCTCAAAGCCGCTGTGCGGAAGTCCTTCAAGCGCGGCTAGGGCCGCGATTGTTGCAACTGCTTGCTTCAGATGCCGGAGGAGGGACTCGAACCCCCGACACGCGGATTATGATTCCGCTGCTC
>JBAXHG010000105.1:0-5806 GCA_037139015.1 Actinomycetes bacterium
CGAGCGGCCAAGCGTTGGGTGCCGCCCATCGTTGGGGTCAAACCAATTCGAGCCTCAACAAGTCCGAACCAGCAGTCGTCAGCCGCGATTATCAGGTCACACGCAAGAGCCAGCTCCATCGCCCATGTGAGCGTCAACGCATGTGATGACCAGATTGTCGGACACCCGAGAGCTTCTATCCGTTGCGGATAGGCCAAGAGATCATCAAACAGGTCCTTTGCCCGTTCAACCGTCTCGGCGCGAGCGAACTCCTCAACATCAACCCCACCACTCACAACTCTGCCTTCTGAGCGGAACAGGACTGCCCGCGGTGAACCTGCCTCAACTTCGTCAAGCGCCTCCGACAATGACTCAGCAAGTGCTGCGTCCCAGAGGTTTACTGGCGGATGGTCAAAGGTCACGACCATCACATCTCCGTTTGACTCAACCGTTACGGGCTTTTTCATCGCGTCAGCTCCTTTGCTGCCTGGGCGATGTCTTCACCATCGCCTTGGGTTGGGATCCACGGAAGAACGAGACCGTCGCCCTCATAGCGTGGAATTACATGGAAATGAAGGTGGAAAACCGTCTGCCCGGCAGCCGGTCTGCAGAAGCTGGTCACGGCAACGCCATCTGCCCCCAAGTTCGCAAGAGCTTTGTCAGCAAGGCCCTGCGCGACAGTTGCGCACGCTGCAACATCCAGTGGGTCTGCATCAACAATGTCGGCAGCGTGACTCTTTGGAATAACCAGGCAGTGACCGCGTGTCGCTGGGCTTATGTCCATGAACGCCAGAGTGCGCTCATCCTCGTGAATCACAGTTGCGGGGATGTCGCCACTGACGATTGAACAAAAGAGGCACTGATTTGTGGACATAGCGGCCAGACTACCCCTCTGAAAGAAACGACCGTGCGTGCTCAACTGCAGCTTCGTTGGTTGAGATGTCACCTGCATATTGGGCTGTCGCCAGCTCGGCCAGAAGCACCCCAAGCTGGGGGCCCTGGGCGATTCCCAAACTAGAGGCAAGCTCATCCCCGCGGATCAGCGGCTTCAGCTCACCATCCACCTCGTGCGCAACCGCCGCCTCAAGCAGGCGGTCCGTCAAGTGCAGGTGGCGCGCGATTGCTTCATCGCTGCCCCGGCCTTTGGTCGCGAGTCTGTCAGCTACGGATAAAACAGTCACGTCAACGGCTGTTGGCCCACAGGCCCGCAGATACTCGTAAACCTCGCGGCGTCCAACCGGCTCCTTGTGCGTGAGGAAACCTGCAGCCAGATGCTGCTCGATCATCCCCCTCACGGCAGTTGACAGGCGTGAGGAGACCCGGAAACGGCTGAGAATCTCACCGGCCATCTGTGCCCCCATCTCATCGTGACCCGGGAAGCCGATCCTCCCGTCGGGAAACTCGGTTCGTGTGCGCCCTTTGGCGATGTCGTGAAGAAGGGCAGCGAGCCGGACCCCCGTCCAGCGGCTGATCCCATCCCCCAGATCCCCATCCAGAAGATCGGACGCAAGCTGGCCTGACGGCCCAAGCGAGAGAAAGTTCCCCTGCAGATTGACTGCCTCTTGAAGCACCAAGAGCGTGTGTTCCAGACAATCAAGGTGGTGATAGCGGCCCTGGGCGACACCCTCAAGTTCGAGCAGCTCTGGCAGGACTGAACTCACGGCTCCCAGTTCGTTGAGCAGCCGAATGCCGCCAACTGGGTCTCTGCTGGCAATGATTCTCGAGAACTCCATGAAAGTTCTCTCCCCCGAGACTTGGTCAAGCGCTGCGGATGAGGCCCTGGCTAACTCAACTGTGCTCGGCTGGGGCTTGAATCCCAGAACAACCGCGAACCTTGCAAGGCGCAGCACTCGCAATGGATCCGACTCAAAGGAACCGGGTCCCACCTCTCTGAGTCGGTGGGCCTCAATGTCCCCAACTCCGCCAAACGGATCAATCAGGCCAGAAGCGCCAACCCGCCGGGCAATCGCGTTGATCGTAAGGTCCCTGCGGGAGAGGTCGTCCTCAATCGTGGGCCCGTCCATCGGGCTGAAATCCACCTGCCATCGGTCGAGATGGTGGACAACCCGCCATGCGCCGAACTCGTCATTCAGCCCAAACACAGCGGCCTTACCTGCCGTGGCTGCAAAGGCCCGCGCCGCGATCTCTGGATCGCTTGGCACCACAAGGTCAAGATCAAGCACGGGCCGCCCCAAGATCTCATCGCGGACAGCACCGCCGACAATCCAAGCTTCAGCAGGCAGCAGCTCAAGGACCGCTGCTGGGATCACTCCAGCAGTCACTTGTGCGACCGATGAACGAACTCAGTCCGACCACCAATGCCCGTGGCAATTTCGTAGTTGATCGTCCCAGCAGCCGTAGCCCATTCCTCGGCAAGAACCAGCTGCTCTCCGTCCCGACCAAGAAGGACAACCTGGTCCCCTACTTCTGCTTCAGTCTCCGTCCCCAGATCCAAGGCGATGTTGTCCATGCTCACGTTGCCCACGATCGGAACGCGGCGCCCTCCAACAAGACAGTCCGCCCGGCCCCCAAGGTGCCGAGAAATCCCGTCCGCGTAGCCAACTGGCACAGTTGCGATCCAAGTTGGGCGCTCAGCCTTGAAGTTTCGCCCGTAGCCAACGGTATCCCCTGCTTGGGCAAGCTCGACTGACGCGATGCTTGATGTCAGTCGCATTGCCGGGTCAAGGCCCCATGTCGAGGGGTCCAGTTGGAAGGGATCAAGTCCGTAGATAGCGACACCGCACCTGACCATGTCGTGATGTGTATCGGCTCTAGCCAGCGTCGCCGCACTGTTGGCAGCATGGGCAAGGACATTGGGGGCAAAGTGCTTGACGCTGTCACTGAACTGGGAAAACAGCGAGTTCTGCTGTTCCAGGAATGCTTGGTCCTCTAACTCAGCCGTTGCGAAGTGCGTCGTTACCCCGACAAGTTCGGCACCCGGGTCAGCCTCTGCCTGCTCAGCCAATGACAGTGCGAGTGCATGGTCTCTGGTTCCCAGACGGCCCATTCCCGAGTCAAGCTTCACGTGGACCCTGGCCAATCCAGTTGCGTCTGTTGCCCAGCCAAGAGCCTCATCCGTCCACACCACAAGGTCGCAGCCCGAACCAACAAGGTCCGGCACCTCGCTGCTTTCGACTGACCCCATCACGAGAATTGGCGAGCCGAAGCCTGCTTCCCGAAGCTCAAGGGCCTCTGACGCCGCGGCCACCGCAAGCCAAGATGCCCCTCCCTCAAGCGCTGCATTGGCGACAGGAACCATCCCGTGCCCGTACCCATTCGCCTTCACAACCGCGCACAGAAGGCTTCCGGAGGCAACTGCATCTAATACAGCGCAGTTGCGTCGAATCGCACCCAAGTCAATCTCGGCCGTGCCGCGCGCCATCAGCCGGCCACCAAGGCCTTGAGGAAACTGCCCATTTCCTTCTTGCCTCGGTTTTGGATACTCATCTCCATTGCGAGAACCTTACCTTCGTTCATCTGCGCCAAGTGATGACCGCGCCTGAGGGATGCTCGAAGCAATGTCACTCGCCAAGATGCCCTCAATTCCGGCCATCGCTGCGACGCGTCCTGCCTCCACATGAATTCGAACCCCAGCACATGCCGCTTCGAATGCACCGGCACCTCGCGCAAGCAGCGCCCCAATTACCCCTCCGAGCACATCCCCAGATCCGGCGGTTGCAAGTCCAGGCGCCCCACCCCGGCTTACGCCAACAACGCCGTGAGGATCGGCTACCAGGGTGTCGTCTCCTTTCAGAACCACGACCGCCTGTGTCCGGCCGGCAAGGGTCAGAACAGATTTCAGCCGTTGGGCGTCAACCTCTTCGCGCGTGATACCCAGTAGTGCTGCCATCTCTCCTGAATGTGGAGTCAGCACAAGCGGCGCGGGGATATCGGATAGGTCCAGACCGCGGTCAGCTACCGCGCGAAGTCCGTCAGCGTCCACAACTGTGGGAGAAGTCGCGTGGACGAGCAGCTTGGCGACGAGGCCGTAGGCAGCATCCGTGCGACCGATTCCCGGGCCAACAACAAGCGCTCGATCAGGCCCCAGCTTCCCGATAATCAACTCTGCTGAGTTCGGAGTGTGACCTCCTGTCCCATGGTCTTCGGCAACCCCGAAGCCCATCACCTCAGGTATTTGATCACTCGCCGAAATCAGGCTTTCTGGCAGCACTGCGGTCACATATCCAGCGCCAGCTCTGGCAGCACCCAGCCCACAGAGCATTGGCGCCCCAGTGAGTCCGGACGAACCGCCGACAACGACGACAGCCCCGGCACTGAACTTGTCTCCCGAGACCTCGCGTGAGGACAGACCATTCACCACAGTGTCATCAATCAGTCCGATCCTGAACTCAGTCCCGGGGGCTTTCAGGAGACCTATGTCAGCAACCGTCACCTCACCCACTAGACCTTTGCCAGGCCGAATCCAGAGCCCAGGCTTCATTGCATGAAAGGTCACTGTGCTGCTGGCGTGGACAACTTCACCAAGAACCTCACCTGTCGACGCATCTACCCCAGTCGGAACATCACAGGCAACGACATGGACCCCTTGCGACTTGAGCTCGTTCAGTCGGATCACCGCGTCCAGAACCGGACCTCGCGGGGCTCCTGCCGACCCGGTGCCAAGAAGACAATCAACCGCGCAAGAGATGCCATCAGTTGGCTCGAAGCCGAGTGGGATTACCGCCTCATCCGACAGCTTGTCGCGCATCAGAGCTGCATCACCTGTCCATGAGCCATCAGGGAAAGCCAGAACGGCAAATGCCTCCACATCCCTCTCACGGAGCAGCCTGACCGCAGCGAGTCCGTCTCCACCATTGTTGCCCTTGCCGACATAAACGAGCACCCTTCCGCCTGACCAATGCTTAAGAACCTCTGAGCTCAGAGCTTCAGCCGCACGCTCCATCAGCATTGAAGCCAGGACTCCAAGCTCCTCAATCGCATAACGGTCTGTCGCCCGCATCTGCTCAGCGTCAAGAAGAGCCGTCAACCATGGGTGGTTGAGCTTCAGCGAGATGCCACCACCACCGCTGCCGCCATGTTGCGTTCATGTGTAAGTGAGAGCTTCAATTGGACCCCAGCCTCCTCGCAGATCTTGGCCGCGCGACCCTTGAGTCGCAGTGATGGCGGCTGCCCACCTCCTCCGCCAACAATGATGTCGGTCATCGTTGCCCATTGCAAGCCAAGCGCCTTGGTTACTGCCTCTTTGGCGCAAAACCTCGCGGCGAGGTGGCGGGCGGGTCTGGCCGTCTTCGCACAAGCTTCTATCTCGGAGTGGTCAAACAGCCTTGCTGCAAGCCCCGGGCGGCGGTCCAGGGCTCTTTCGAGCCGACCGATATCAAGCAGGTCAATTCCAACTCCGGGAATCGGGTTCACTCGACGGTGACCGTCTTTGCCAGGTTCCGGGGCTGGTCAACATTCAGTCCGCGCTCCCGTGCGATCGAATAAGCCAATAGTTGCAGCGGGATGACAGCGAGGAGCGCTCCGAGCACGGGATCCGTCTTGGGTACCCGAAGGCGATCCTCTGCGATCGAGTCCAATGCTTGAGATCCAGCGGATTCAACGCTGATCACGACCGCTCCGCGGGCACGAACCTCCATCACATTGGAGACAGTCTTTTCAAGAACAGCGGAGTCCGTCGCAACGCAGACAACCGGCGTGGCCTCGTCAAGGAGCGCAATCGGACCGTGCTTCATCTCTCCGGCCGCGTAGGCGTCAGTTGGGACGTAGGCAATCTCTTTCAGCTTCAGCGCGCCCTCGAGCGCGATCGGAAGGCCAGCGTTGCGGCCGATATAAAGGAAGAACCCAGCCTCGGCATATTTCGCTCCAA
>JBAXHG010000106.1:0-5593 GCA_037139015.1 Actinomycetes bacterium
CGACACGCTTGCTTGCCGTGTTGCGGATGTCGGCGTAAACGCCGTCAATCATCTTCCGGTAGGACGGGTGGAGTGGCATGCGCCAGAGTGGCTCGCCGCTTCCGTCGGATGCAGCCATCAGCGTTGCGGCCCACTCGTCGTTGTTTGAGAACAGGCCCGCGTACGCTGGCCCGAGCGCAATGTCCATCGCTCCGGTGAGGGTTGCGAGGTCAACGATCCGCTTGGCGCCTTCTGCCTTTGCTTTGATCAGGCAGTCGGCGAGCACGAGGCGGCCTTCTGCGTCCGTGTTGTCAATCTCAATTGTGGTTCCATCGGATGCGGTGACGATGTCGCTTGGTCGCATTGCGCTGCCTGATGGCAGGTTTTCCGTTGCTCCAACTACGGCGATCACGGGGACGTTCACGGCGAGTTCAATGATCGCGGCTGTTGCCTCAAGTACTGCGGCGCCACCCGACATGTCGAACTTCATGCCTTCCATGCCAACGCTTGGCTTGATGGAAATTCCGCCGCTGTCAAAGGTCACTGCCTTGCCGACGAGCGCGAGTGGCTCTGCGGTTGTGCCTGGCGGGTTCCACTTGATGACGATCATCCGTGGCTCACGCTCAGTGCCTTGTGCGACTGCTGCGAAAGCTCCACAGCCAGCTTCGATCAGCTGTTGGCGATCAAGGGTTTCAAGCGTTGCGTGTTCGCTGGAGTCAGCAATTTCCTTGGCGCGTGCTGCAAGTGCGTCAGGGGTCATCTCATTTGGTGGCGAGTTCTGCAGGTCGCGCGCACGGTTCTGTGCGGTTGCGAGGAGTACGCCGCGTGCGACTGGAACTGAGCGATCATCGTGGTCGCTCAAGAGCACTTCGGCGACTGGCTCACGGCGGTCTGCGTCAGCACCCTTGCGAGTGTCCCAGCGGTAGGTGGAGAGGATCACGCCCTCGGTCAGTCCTTCAACCACTTCGTCGCTTGCGTGGTGGGGGATCTCAATCGCAAGCTTCACAGCGCCCAAGCTGCGGGCGCGAGTCTCAACAGCTGCGGCTGCACGGCGTGCCTTCTCGCCGTCAACGTCGTCGCGCTTGCCAAGTCCGTAGACGATGAAACGCAAGTCTCCGGCGTGAGTTACGGCTGTGGAACCGACACTGGTCTTGGCCTCGCCCCGCTCCACGAGGTTGCCAAGGTGGCCGTCCTCAAAGTCATGAGCGATGCCTTCACCGTCAAATACGGGGATGGCGATTGTGTCCGCGTCGGTTTCGGTCGGGAAGCTGGTGGTTGCTGAGACTTGTATAGGCATGGTCGTGACCCTACAGCCGCTGACCTGTTGAGTGGTGACCAGTGTGGCCCTTCTTACCGTTCAGAGTCACAACGCGGCGCAAGCCCGCTAGCATCCTGCCACCCCCTCAAGAGGAGACATTGACTTCATGCCCAAGACCGTAATTCTTTCATCAGCACGCACTCCAATCGGCCGACTTTCAGGTGGCCTCGGTTCGCTCACAGCAGTTGAGCTTGGTGGCGTTGCGATTGCAGGCGCACTTGATCGCGCTGGCGTTTCCGGCGACCAGGTTGACCATGTCGTCATGGGCACGGTTCTCCAAGCAGGACAGGGACAGATTCCATCCCGTCAGGCCCAGATCAACGGTGGGATTCCAAAGGAAGTCACTTCCGAGACGATCAACAAGGTTTGTGCTTCAGGCCTCCGCGCCGTTGCAATTCTTGACTCTTACATCCGCTGCGGTGACATTGAAGTTGGTGTCGGTGGCGGCATGGAGTCCATGACGAACGCTCCTTACCTTCTTCCGGGTGCCCGTCAGGGATTCCGCATGGGTGACGTGAAGGCCAAGGACGCAATGATCCTTGATGGTCTTACAAACTCTTTCAGCGGCAAGCACATGGCCCAAGAAGCCAGTGAGACATCCGCAGAGCTTGGCCTTGAGCGCGCAGAGATGGACCGTTGGTCCTTGCGCAGCCACGAGCTTGCTCTTGCTTCGATCGAGGCAGGCCGCATGGCAGAGGAAATCGTCCCTGTGACAATCAGCTCCAAGAAGGGCGACACGGTTGTTGACACGGATGAGGGTCCGCGTGCCGACACGACGCTTGAGCGTCTCTCTGGCCTTGCCCCAATCTTCGTCAAGGACGGAAGCCATACAGCTGGCAACGCTCCCGGCGTAAACGATGGTGGTGGCGCGCTCGTTCTTGCCTCTGAGGAATGGGCTGCAGCGAACGGCAAGACTCCAATCGCGGAGATCGTCGGTCACGCGCAGATCGCAAACGACTTCCCATACTTGGCAACCACTCCTGGCCTTGCCTCACAGAAGGCTCTTGAGCGAGCCGGACTGACTGTTGCTGACATTGACGTGTGGGAGATCAACGAGGCTTTCGCTTCAGTCACGCTGAACACGATCAAGATGCTTGACCTTGATGAGGCAAAGGTGAATCCGAATGGCGGCGCAGTCGCTCTCGGTCATCCGATTGGTGCTTCTGGCGCCCGCATCATTGGGGCGCTCGCACTTGAGCTCAAGCGTCGCGGTGGCGGACTTGGAGTTGCAGCAATCTGCTCCGGTGGCGGTCAGGGTGACGCAATCATCATCCGGGTTCCCTAGGTACACGGCATGACGGGCCGCGCCGCGGCGTTCTTTGATCTGGACAGGACCCTGATGGCGGGGTCTTCCGCCTTTGAGTTTGGTCGAGCCTCATACCGCGCTGGTTTGGTCCGTCGCAGGGACCTCGCCAGTTTCGCGTTTGAGAATCTGCGCTTCAGGTTGGTCGGCTCAACTGATGAGCGGACTGATCAGTTGCGCGACAGCATTGCGAAGCAGATTGAGGGGGCGCAGGTTAGGGATTTGCAGCGCCTTGCTCCCGATGTTCTGTCGGGCATCCTGCCGCGGCTTTACCCGCAGATGCTTGAGGAGGCGTGGAAGCACCAGGATGCTGGTCGTCCTGTCTACATTTGCACCGCTGCATCACAGGAGATTGCTTCAACTCTTGCCCGGGTCATTGGCTTTGATGGTGCGATTGGCACCTCGTCCGAGGTTGTGGACGGTCGGTACACGGGTCGCAGCACGGGCCATTTCACTTATCGCGAGGGCAAGGCCGACGCCATGCGCGAGCTGGCTCAAGAGAAGGGATTCGACCTCTCGCAGTCATATGGATATTCGGACTCCGAATCAGATCTGCCAATGCTTCGGGCTGTTGGTCACCCGGTTGCGGTCAACCCGGACAAGGAGCTTGCCCGCGTGGCCAAGGAAGAAGGCTGGCAAGTGCTTACCTTTGAGACGATCGGCAGGCGCCTTGCGCTTGGCGGGGCAATTGGGACCACTGCACTTGTTGGCGGAGTCGCCGCGATGCTGAACCGCCGAAGGGACATTCGATGAGCAACATTCTGGGTTTGACTGACGAGGAGCGGGAGATCCAACTCCTCGCTCGCCGCTTTGCAGATGAGAAGGTCGCCCCTGGTGCTTCCGAGCGTGATCGTGAGAAGCGTTTCCCCAAGGAGCTTGTGACTGAACTTGGCGAGTTGGGGCTGTTGGGCGTTCCCGTTCCAATTGAGAATGGTGGGGCAGGGTCCTCGTTTACTGCGGCAGCCTTGGTGATCAGCGAACTTGCCCGTGTTGACTCTGCTCTGGCGGTAACGGTCTCCGTTCATCTCTCAGTTGGAACGCAGCCGATTCTCCTCTTTGGAACTGAAGATCAGATCCAGCGTCTTGTTCCACCGCTCGCCCAAGGCCACAGGCTCGCGGCGATCGCCTTGACTGAATCTCATGCTGGCAGCGACCTTGGTGCTGTCAAGACCGAGTACCGCGACGGGAAGCTTTACGGCACGAAGCAGTGGGTTACGAACGGGTCATATGCCGGGGAGATCGTCGTTGTTGCCAAGGACGCAGAGGCCAACGGCAGGATCTCCGCGTTCATAGTCAGCCGCCCAGCAGAGGGCATGACCGTGATCGGCGAGCAGAAGAAGATGGGCCTGCACGCCTCAAACACTGCGGACCTTGCCTTTGAGGGTGTTGAGTGTGAACGGCTGGGTGAACCAGGCGGCGGTATGCGCGTGGCGCTTGGCGTCATGGACGGCGGCCGGATTGGCATTGCCGCCCAGGCAACGGGCCTCGCTCAAGGGGCCATGGATCTCGCCGTTGAGTGGGCGAAGGAACGCGAGGCGTTCGGTGGTCCGATCGCAAGGCTTGGGCAGGTCCAAGCCAAGATCGCGGAGATGAGCACTGACATTGAGGCCGCCCGCGCGCTGATGTTGCGCGCAGCCCGCCTCAAGGACGCCGGCCTTCCACACACAATTGAGGGAGCTCAAGCCAAGCTGTTTGCCAGCCGCGTTGCCCGCTTCCAGACTGGTGAAGCAATCCAGATCCTTGGCGGTGCCGGCTACATGGAAGACCTGCCCGCAGAGCGTTACTACCGCGATGCGAAGATCACTGAGATTTACGAGGGCACAAGCGAGGTCCAGCGCCTCGTGATCGCCCGCGGCATTCTCGGGGACGCTGCGCGGTAGATGAGCGAGCCGGCGCGCAAGCGCCAATCCCCCGAGTTTCGCCGCCGTCAGATTCTTGACGCGGCTCGCGACGTACTGCTGAAGGACCCAGACGCATCCGTGCAGGACATAGCTGATGCGGCAGGCTTGACAAGGCAGCTCGTAGGTATCTACTTCCCCGGTGGTGGGACTGGTCCAATCTTCGCTGCCCTGTTTGAGGACTTTGCTGCGACCATTCCCAACTTTTTGAGCGAGGGCATAGAAGCCATTGAAATAGGCCGCCCCGATCAAGCGGTTCGGCTTGATCAAGAGGCGCTGCGCGAGGCGATCGCAACCGTCATCAACGCCTTCTTCGATTGGGCGGAAGGTGAGGTCAGGGAACCCTGGATCTTCAGTTCCGGTAGGGATAGGCCCGGTTCCGGCATTGGTGCCAGGTGGGATTCGGTCCAGGGCTCTTTTGCCGATACCTTGATCGCGTTAAGCCCTAATTTCGCTGGTTCGCCAAAGATCAGGATTGCGCTACTAATAGAGCAAGAAGGCTTCGCGAGTTTGCTGGAAAAGCTGTTGACAGGCGCGGTTTCCCGCGACGATGCGTTCCGAATTGCGACGGAGCGGTTCTTCGCTCTTTACACGGTTGTGCTTCCAGCCCTCGCTGATTGAGCGGGTGTCCGCTCCGGGGGAGGCGCTCGCGCCCAGACTGTTGTTGTCAATTGACAACAATCCGCGCTCGTGTGTAGACTCCCATGTTGTCAATTGACAACAGGCTCGCACCACATCCAACCAAAGGAACCGCACAAGTGTCACCCTCAGCACCCGTTGCCCGCCTCCAAGACGCTCAACGAACACTTCTCAGTGTTGTTGTAGCCAGCGCGCTGGCGGTTGCGTGCATTGCCGTACTCCCGACCGCTGCGCTCGCGTCCCCGCCAAGTGTTCCCGTGGTGACCGCTCCGCTCGATGAGGGATCTTTCGCTGTGGGTGCGATCGTGCCGTTCGGTGCGACTGCCGACACTGGTTCGGTGCTTGAGTGCAAGCTTGATTCCGGCAGCTGGGGTAGCTGTCCCGTCAACTACACGCCTGGTGACGGGTCGAAGATTGCGGTTGGTTGGCGGACGCGCCTCGTTTTCGGGCAGGAGC
>JBAXHG010000107.1:0-5561 GCA_037139015.1 Actinomycetes bacterium
CTGATCAAAGCTCGCACAGGCCGGTGAGAGCAGAACTGATTCACCCGAGCGGGCGGTTCGAGCGCAGGACGCCACAGCAAGCTTCAGGTCTCCGTCCTGCTGGACATGAACTCCACTCTCTGAGAGCACCTCAAAGAGCTGACCCTCTGCTTCGCCGATCAGGTGCACTGAGACACAGTGGCCCGCAACAGCAGCCCGAAGTGGAAGGAAGTCTTGGCCTTTGCCATCTCCACCGAGAATAAGATGAACCCCAGACCCCACAGCTTTCAACGCCGTGAGCGTCGAGTCGACATTCGTCGCTTTCGAGTCGTTGTACCACCGCACGCCACCCTGGTCGCTGACCAGCTGAAGGCGGTGAGGGACAGCCTCAAATGTTCTAAGGCCGTCGGCCAGAGTCCCTGGGTCTGTTCCGTGCATCAGGCATGCTGCTGCAGCTGCTTGAGCGTTGAGGAGGTTGTGCTCTCCCGGAAGGCCGAAGTCCTCAGTATCGGCAAGCCTGACACCCCGCCAGTAGATCCCCCCGTCCGACACCTTCATATCCGAGTCAGACCCGCCAAAGGTCACGCGCTTGGCATCCCCGCGGCCTTCTACGGATTTCTCTCCCTCTGGAACGACCGCTGTGTCAGCACTTGACTGTCGGTCAAAGATCCTCAGCTTGGCCTCCCTGTAAGAAGCCACAGTGCCATGACGATCAATGTGGTCTGCGCCCAGGTTCAGTAGGACGGCAACCTCTGGCGCAAAGCCAACTGAGTCTTCGAGCTGAAAGGACGACGCCTCAACAACAAGCGTCTTCAATGCCGCCTCGGTGCCAACGACGGAACTAATTGGAGTGCCCACGTTCCCGACAACGGAGCAGTCCTCGCCTGACTCCCGCAGGAGGTGACCGATCAACTCAGTTGTGGTGGTCTTGCCATTGGTCCCTGTAACGGCAATGACTTGACCCGAGGTCATCCTCCAACCCAGCTCAAGCTCACCCAGGACCGGCACTCCCAGTTCACGCGCTGCCCGAACGGCTGGCGCGCTGTTAGGGACACCAGGGCTTTTCACAACGCCCGTTACCTGGGAGACAAATTCCTCGCCGCCCGTATCCAAGTGAACCTCCACCCCCGATTCGGACAAGGCCGAGGCTCCCTCCGGTGAGCTCGCGTCGATCCCGATGACCCTCTCTCCTCTGGCCACAAGCGCGGCCGCTGCCGACTGCCCAGAACGGGCAAGGCCGCAGACAAGCCAGGGGCCTTCTGGGAGGTCAGATCGAGTCTCAAGTAAGCGGCTGCTGCTCATCTCAGGCTCGATTGGTAGAGAGTGAATGCGATGGCACTGAAAGCGGCGGCAACAATCCAGAAGCGGAGAATGATCTTCGTTTCAGACCACTGGCGGAGCTCAAAGTGGTGGTGGATCGGAGCCATCAGGAAAACACGCCGCCTGAAGAACCGGAATGAGATCACCTGGATCACGACCGACAGTGCCTCAATAACAAAAATCCCTCCGAGCAGAATCAACAGAATTTCCGTTCGCGTCATTACTGCGAGTGCAGCAAGTGCCCCTCCTAGACCAAGGGAGCCAGTGTCCCCCATAAAGATGCTTGCCGGGAAGCTGTTGAACCAGAGGAACCCCACACAGGCCCCAACAAGGCAGCCGCAGAGCAACGCCAGCTCTGACTGTCCCGTGGTGAGGAAAGTGATTCCGATGTACGCGAGGAGAACAATGGCGCAGCAGCCAGCGGCCAGACCGTCGAGCCCATCGGTCAGATTGACCGCGCTCGTCGAGCCGGCAACAACCAGAAAGACGAACACCGGGTAGATCCATCCAAGGTCAATCTCAGCATCAATGAACCGCAGCCGCACGGTTTCGGGAAGTCCTGCCTTTTGGGTAGCAACCCACCAGAGCCCAACGGAGACGACCATCGTTGCCGCGAGCTTCGTCCGTGCGCGCAGTCCAAGGGAGCGCTTGCGGACGATCTTGGTGAAGTCGTCAGCAAAGCCTATGAGCGCACATGCGATTGCTGTGCCAAAGACCCCCATCTCTTCCCACCCGCCTCCGGTGAGGATCAAGAACGGGATGGAAATCGCCGCGAAGATGATGATCCCGCCCATCGTTGGGGTCCCCGCCTTGGACATGTGTCCCTGCGGTCCGTCCTCCCGGATGTTCTGACCAAACTCGCGGTTGGCGATGAAGCTGATGAACTTCGGGGCCAAGAACAGGCAGAGCAGCATTGACGCCGTCCCAGCGATCAGAACTCGGCCCATGTCAGCCTCCGTCCGCTTCAAGCGACTGCAGGACAAGCTCAAGGCCAACCCCACGGGAGCCCTTGACAAGGACCGTGTCACCTGGCGCGAGCCGAGCCTTCAGCTCAGTCGCCGCTTGATCGGCAGTATCTACAGCAACGGAGACTCCGTCAAAGTGGCCAACGGCCTCGGCAGCCTGAACACCAACGGTGATCAGAAGCCCCACGCCGGCATCTGCCGCTGCGCGACCCAACTCCCGATGAAGTTTGCTGCTGTCAGGACCGAGTTCAAGCATGTCTCCGAGCACAGCAACCGCTCGGCCTCCGCGCCGATCCTGTTCACCAGCCAGATCGGCGAGTGCCGCGCTCATTGACATTGGGTTTGCGTTGTAGCAGTCGTCGATGACGATCACGCCATCCTCAAGGGCCTTTCTCTGCCCCCGGAGGCCCGAGAATCCAACTCGAAGGCTCTGCGGAAGCTCGAAACCCAAACCTGTAGCGACCGCGGCTGCAGCCAGAAGGTTGAGACGGTTGTGCGGCTGGTCGAAATCAACCTCCATCACATGTGTTTGGCCCATCACCGACATGGTCAGGGTTCGGCCGTCAACGGCCTCGAGCCGAGAGTCCCCAGCTGGCCCAAAAGTAATGTTCACCAAGTCGTCTCTCATATAGGGCTCAAGGAGAGAATCCCCAGCAGGCGTTACTGCAACCGAACCGGGTCGCAGGGCTCCAATCAGCTCCGCCTTGGCCGCGGCCACTCGCTCTATGGATCCAAGCGTTTCAAGATGCACGGGTCCGACATTGACGATGATTCCGGCGTCCGGGCTCGCAATCCGGGCGAGATCAGCGATCTCTCCCTCAGCACGCATTGCCATCTCAAGTACCACCGCTGTCGCGGATTCCGGCACAGCCAACAGCTCAAGCGGCAACCCCACCTCGGTATTGCGGTTTCCCGAGGACACAAATACCTCTCCCTGCCTGCCAAGAAGCGCCCCGAGGACATCTTTGGTCGAGGTCTTCCCAGTCGAACCGGTTACCCCGATTACGGGAACATTCAGTATGCGTCTGCGTTCCGCTGCAAGAAGTCCGAGAGCAGCGACTGGATCTGGGTGTACGAGGACACATCCACTTATCTCTCCGAGGTCAATCGCAGCTAACGCCTCGGGGGTGACAAGAACGCCCCAAGCGCCTTCCCGAAGGGCCTCACCCGCGAGGGTTCCACCATCTACCCGAGCACCGGGGATGCCTATGAAAAGATCTCCACGTTTCGCTGAGCGTGAGTCACTGCAGAAGCCATCAGGCCCGCCCTGCGCAGATCTCTCCGCAGAGGCACCTGTTGCGGCGACGAGCCGATCCTCTGTCCAATTGAATCCGCTCATGCCCAGCCAGCCTCCGCGAGTGCCTCGGCTGCCACGATGCGGTCGTCGAATGGGAGTTTGATCCCATCTGCGAACTCTTGGCCCTGTTCGTGGCCCTTACCTGCAATCAGGACAACGTCACCTCTCTCAGCTTCCGACACTGCGAGCGCGATTGCCTCGCGCCGATCAACAACGACTCTCGTCCCAGTGCCAGCACCAGCGGAAACCTCGGCGACAATCGCCTCCGGGTCCTCCGACCTTGGATTGTCTGACGTGATGATTCCCACATCGGAGTGAGCGGCGAGGACTGCTCCCATCAATGGTCGCTTCGCCGTGTCTCGATCGCCACCACAGCCGACTACGCATATGACCTTCCCCTCAGCAATTCCCTTTGCCGCGTCAAGCACGTTCTCGAGGGAGTCCGGGGTGTGCGCGTAGTCAACGAGAACCGCGAAAGGCTGACCCCGGTCAATGGGCTCAAAGCGGCCGGGCACCCGTGCCGCAGTTCCCAGAGCCTCAACGATCAAGTCCAGGCTCACTCCCAGCGTTGCTGTCGCTGCTGCTGCACCAAGCATGTTTCTGACATTGAACTCTCCCGGAAGCTTGGTCGTTACATGAGCATCCCCATCTGGGGAAAGGAGCTGGAATGACGAGCCAAGCATGTCTGTCTGGAGCTCAGCGACGGTCCAATCGGCATCCGGGCTGAGTCCACTTGTAACGGCACCCTCCAGCTGCGTGGCGAGAACTCGACCATGATCATCATCGATGTTGATGATCGGAGTTCCACATGGAAGGTCTGTGAAAAGCCGGCGCTTTGATTCCCAATAGGCATCCATTGTGTGGTGAAAGTCGAGGTGATCCTGAGTGAGGTTCGTGAAGATGCTGCAGGCGAACTTGACCCCTGCGACGCGGCCAAGGTCCAAGGCGTGAGAGGACACCTCAATGGCAGCTGAATCATCGCCACCCGCTCTCATAGCTGCAAGCATCTCGTGAAGCTCAATGGCCTCTGGCGTCGTTCTGACCGCCTGAGACGAATGCCCCGCAACGATGCTCTCCACAGTCCCAACAAGGCCGCATTGCCTCCCGGACGACTCCAGGAGTGCCCGCACGAGATAGGCGGTTGTTGTCTTTCCATTGGTACCTGTCACACCGACTACATCAATCCCAGCTGAGGGCTGGCCATAGAACGCATCTGCCGCGGCCCCCATTGCTGCACGAACGCTTGGAACCACGACTTCAGGAACCGACAAGCCAAGCGGCCGCTCGACTACGACTGCAACGGCTCCCTTGGCTATCGCTGCCTGAGCGAAATCGTGACCATCCCGCGTGAAGCCCGATACGCAGAAAAAGAGAGTTCCTTCTCTGACCCTTCGATCATCAAACGCGAGATCAAGGATCTCTGTCCCGGCGCCTCTGGCATCAACGGCGGGAAGAATCGCATCAAGCCTCATGCCATCCACCTACCGCGGAGAGATACCGAGATAGGGCAGCGCGAACGCCATGATCCGCGAGAAAGCAGGGGCTGCAACCGATCCACCGTAGATGTCGCCTTGTGGCTCATCGACGACAACAGCAGCCAACAATCTGGGACTCCGAGCAGGAGCAAATCCGACAAACGAGGCGATGTAGTTGGACGTGGAATAAGTCCCCGTGGCCGGATCTACCTTCTGGGCCGTACCGGTCTTTCCAGCAAGATCAAACCCCGGAATCTCAGCACCTGAGGCCGTGCCTCCGTCTGCAAGCACTCCCTTCAACATCCTCCGAAGACGCAGCGAGGTCGCGAGGGACAGGACTCGGCGCGCTGGTCTGCTGGCGATCGGCTTGCCATCCACCTGATCCGCGATGCGAGGACTCCGGAGGATTCCCCCGTTAGCGATCGCGGCATAGCCCTGAGCCATCTGAAGGGGAGTCACGGAAAGTCCCTGTCCCATCGCTTCGTTTCCAACAGTCGCCGACGAGTACTTGTAAAGCGGAAGAAC
>JBAXHG010000108.1:0-5557 GCA_037139015.1 Actinomycetes bacterium
GGTTCCATGCGGGGACTGCAGTGGGAGCGGCAGCAGGGAGAGCACGCTGAGTGTCGAGGTTGACATTCCTGCGGGAATTGATGATGGACAGCGGATACGCCTCGCGGGGCGAGGAAATGCAGGTGGTACCGGTGCGCCGGCTGGGGATCTCTATGTGGTGATCGAGGTGGACTCCGACGAAAGATTTGTGCGCGACGGGGAGGACCTTGTATGCGTGGTCGACATCTCGATGGCCAAGGCAGCAATTGGAACCGACGTCGTTATTCCGGGGCTCGACGGTGACATTGACCTTCACCTGCCGGCAGGGACTCAGCCCGGGACCGTGCTTGAAGTTTCTGGGAAAGGCATGCCTTCCTTGAGGGGAAGGCGTCGCGGCGATGTCAGGGTGATCGTTTCGGTGCATGTTCCCCAGAGCCTTGATGATGAGCAGCGAGCCTCACTTGAGCTTCTGGCGCTGACTCTCCCCGACGCGGCAGAGCAGCAGCCCGGACTCTTTGACCGAATTCGGCGTGCGCTCGGTGGAGCCGCCGGGTCTACTTGAGTCCGTCGTGTTAAGGCTTGCCATCCGGGTTCCAATCGAAAGGGCTGAACTTGTTCTCGCGGAGCTGATGTTGATTGCCCCGAGTGGCGTTGAGCAGGTGGATGGCGAGGGATATGTCGAATACGCCGTTTATGGCGCTCCTGGCGAGCTTCCCACGCTTCCGGATCTTGAAGCTGTGATCGGTGGGATCACTGTGGAGGTTGCAACCACTGAGGTTGAAGATGGTTGGGAAGACCGCTGGCGTGAGTTCCACAAGCCACTTGTGGTTCCAGGGAAGCTCAGGGTTCGACCCCCATGGGAGCCAAAGGCTGATGAGCCCTACGACCTTGTGATTGACCCGGCACGGGCTTTCGGGACGGGTGCTCACCCGACAACCAATCTGTGTCTGGAAATGCTGTTCGACTTGGAGCCCGCCGGTTCACTGTTCGATCTTGGTTGCGGCTCCGGAGTTATTGCCATCCTTGCGGCTCGCTTGGGTTTCGGTCCTGTGATCGCGGCCGACTACGACGATCTTGCGGTGGAGGCAACGGTCGCCAACGCTGCCGTCAACGGAGTCAATCTTGATGTGTCAAGAATTGACCTCAGGACCGACTCTCTTCCCGAATCCGAAACTCTTGTGGCGAATATCCTGGCTCCCGTACTGATTACGCTCGCAGGGAAGATGGGCAGCTGGCGCCCACAGACAGTGGTTCTCTCTGGGATTCTTGATGAGCAGGCTGACGGGGTGACCGCGGCCTGGGTGCCGCTCGGCTACTCAGAGGTCGACAGGACCTCTCGCGGTGGCTGGTCGGCCATCCGGCTGGTAAAGCGCTGAAGTCTTAGACCAGAACCTCTCTTGAGCCACGCCCGGCAGCTATGTGGGCGAGCAGTCTCGCAGCGGCGTCTTGGGGCTCTTCCTTCCCGTCAGGTGACATGCGTGTCCTGACCCACCCCGGGTCGAATGCAAACACGGCTACGCCCTTGCCGCCAATTTCCTGACGCAGGCTCTGCGTCATCGAGGCAAGCGCTGCCTTTGCTCCGGCATAGGCACTCAGGTCACGCCGACCCCCGCTGATTGAGGTGGTGACTGTGGCAATGACTCCCTCCCCGCGCTCGACCATTGCCGGGGCCAAGCGGCCGGCAAGCGCCATCGGGGAAATTGCATTGACTTGGAAGGACCCGTCAAGGTCGTCGAGGGACAGGGCAACTGTCGGCCCCGAGACCTTGCTTCCAGCCACGGAAGCCAGCACATCCACTCGACCATGGGCGGCAACAACGTCGTCGGCAAGCTGGAGGGCGTGAGCGGGATCCGAGAGATCAAAGGGGTGCGTGGTGGCGCCGGGTCCTATTCGGGCGGAGAGGGCGTCAAGCTCTTCGGATCGGCGAGCCGAAAGGGCAACCGTCGCTCCGGACTCGGCCAGCTGCAATGCGAGCTCGTAACCAATTCCACTTGAGGCGCCGGTGACAAGGCAGATTTTCCCGTTTAGATCCATGTAACGCCTACGCGCCGCAGGCCACTGAGGATCAGGCTGGGGTGGATTCATCGGCGGGCTGGGTACCCTGTGAGATAGATGACAGTCATAGAGACAATCAAAGCTGACGTGACCACGGCAATGAAGGCTGGGGACAAAGCCCGCGTAAGCGCCCTGCGGCTCGTACTTTCGGAACTGCAGAAGGATGAGAAGGAGGGGAAGGGCGACGAGCTCGCCGTTCTTCGCAGGGAGCGAAAGCGACGCATAGAAGCCGCTGAACAGTTTGAGACTGCCGGAAGAGAGGACCTCGCAGAGCCAGAGAGGTCAGAGGCAGAAATGATCACCGCCTACCTTCCTGCAGAGCTCTCTGATGACGAACTCAAAGCCATCGTCTCCCGAGCTGTCGAGTCGATTGGGGCCAGCGGTCCTGGAGACATCGGGCAAGTTATGAAAGCGGCCATGGACGAGGTTGGGACCAGAGCTGACGGCAAGCGTGTGAACGCCGCCGCTCGCGAGGTGCTGAGTGCGTAGGCGCATCGAGCTCGACAACGCCTCTGCGAGAGAACTCGCAGGTGAGGGCGATCGGGTTCTCAGGGCGCTTGAAGCCCGGTCCAACTGTGAGATTCACATGCGCGGAAATGTCGTCACTTTGGACGGTGACGATTCCGCAGTGAGTGGAGCAGAAGCGGTGATACTTGAGCTTGCTGGGCTTGCCGAGCGGGGTCATGTTCTTGACCCGGCCACGGTTGGCGCGGTTGCCGGAGCACTCGCGATGGACACCAAGCCAGGTGCTGTTCTTGAGGACGTTGTCTGGTCACGCGGGAGTATCCGCGTGGCTCCCAAGACGGTCACACAGAAGACTTATGTCGACGCAATCCGGCGCAACACCATCACCTTCGGAATCGGCCCTGCAGGTACCGGAAAGACCTATCTGGCGGTGGCAATGGCTGCCGCCGCGCTGAGTCGGGGTGAGGTCAGTCGGATCATCTTGACGCGCCCGGCGGTTGAGGCCGGCGAGAGTCTTGGATTCCTTCCGGGGGACTTGATGGCCAAGGTTGACCCCTACCTGAGGCCGCTCTTTGATGCTCTCCACGACATGCTCGATGCTGAGGTTGTCGCCAAACACATGGAGCGCGGAGTGATCGAGGTCGCCCCGCTTGCCTTCATGCGCGGCCGGACGCTGAACGACAGTTTCGTAATTCTTGACGAGGCTCAAAACACGACTCCGGAGCAGATGAAGATGTTCCTCACCCGTCTGGGATTTGGGACTCGCGTAGTTGTAACGGGAGACATCACGCAGATTGATCTTCCCCATGGGAATGCCTCCGGGTTGGTGACGGTGGGCGAAATCCTTGAAGGCGTTGAGGACATCTCGTTTGTGCGCTTTGGTGATCAGGACGTTGTCCGTCACCGCCTTGTCCAGAGAATCGTGACCGCCTACAGGGAGCACTCGCAGAGGGCTGCTCCCCAGCTTCGTCCCGCGGATAGCCGCGGGGTCTGAACCCCACTTGTTCGACTTCGACATATCAGGCGTCAGCCTGCTCCCCAATGGCCCTGATGAGGCCAGGATCAAGGACCTTCTTCGGCTGTCCTTCTCTTCGGCTGGGATTGAGTCCGGGCATGTTGCGGTCGAGGTTGTGGAAGAGACCCGGATCACTGAGCTGAACAGTGAACATCGTGGACTTGACAAGGCGACGGATGTCCTTTCCTTCCCCGTTGACGGGGTTGACGCTACGGTCGGCCCGCGCGAGCTTGGAGACATCGTGCTCTGCCCTCCATATTGCGAATCGGTCGACCGGGCCATTGTCCACGGAGCGCTCCATCTCGTTGGGATGGATCACGAGGTTGACAGTGGAGAGATGCTTGCCCTTGAGGCAGAGATCCTGAGATGGGCAGCCCAATGACCAAAAGCGGATTCATCGCCCTTGCCGGGCGTCCCAACGCAGGAAAAAGCACTCTCACCAATCAACTCGTTGGCGAAAAGGTCGCGATTGTCTCCGACAGGCCACAGACGACAAGGCGAGCGATCAGAGGCATTGCAACAACTGACGAATGGCAGCTGGTGCTGACCGACCTTCCCGGTGTGCAACGGCCCCGGGATGCACTGACGACGAGGATGCAGCGAAGGGTGGAGCGCGAACTTGGTGAGACCGATGTTGTCCTCTTCGTGATCAACGGTATCGAAGGAGTTGGGCCCGGGGACAGGTTCATTGCGTCGTTGCTGGAGAAGGCGAAGGTGCCAGTAATCGCTGCCGTGAACAAGTCCGACAAGGTCTCCCACGCGCAGATGCTTGAGGTCCTGACTGCAACTGATGCGCTTGGCGTTGCGGATGCGATCGTCCCGATTAGTGCGCGCAAAGGAAGCGGGCTCGAGCCGCTGATCGAGGAGCTTGTAAAGCACCTCCCTGAGGGGCCATTCATGTTTCCCGCTGATGAGAGAAGCGACCAGACGCTCAACATTGAGCTGGCGGAACTTGTTCGGGAGCAGATTCTCCGGAGGACCCGCGAAGAGGTTCCGCACGCCGTTGAGGTTCAGGTGGAAGAGCTCTCGCAGAAGGCGGACGGCCTGATCATCTGCCGCGCTGTCGTATTCGTGGAAGCTGAATCGCAGAAGGGAATCATCGTGGGCAAGGGAGGCCGGATGATCAAGGCCGTTGGTATTGCCGCTCGCAAGGAGATCGAATCGCTGACTGGTGAGAAGTGCCACCTGGAACTTTCAGTTCGGGTCAGACGGGACTGGCGCGGCGACGAGGGTCTGCTCGACCGGCTTGGATTCGACTGATCTAGAGGACGTGCTCACGCAGAATCTGCGCGAGCTCTGAGTTCATCTGAGCTGGCGGAATATCCGCCTGAAGCTCAGGGAGTCTTACAACGGGGACGTTTGGCAGTTGCGCCAATTGGGCGAGAAGGTCCTCCTGGTCAAGCCGGCGGTCTGTTGCCGTCACGGCAACGTCAAGAGCATCGGCCTTGAGTGTTCCTGCTCTGACCACCTTCCTGATCCGTTGAATGTCGGTGGCTGTGAAGTCGCTGGGTTCACATCTGTTGGCGACCACGAGGTCAAGGCCTCTGCCAAGCATCTCCTGCATCCACGTGTCAAGCTCAATCGTCTCGGTTACAGGTAACTCTGATGGCAATGTGACAGCCACGATCGCACAGCGGGCTGGGTCGCGAAGGAGCTCCCATACCTTCTCCGCCTGCTTCCGGATCGGACCTCCAGCGGCGATGTCGGCGAATGTACGCGGCGAGCGAAGCATCGCGACCCCATGTCCAGACGCGGGCGCGTCAAGGATCACAGTTGCGTGATCTTTGGTTCCTTTTCCAAAGCCACGCCCGGGACCCATCTCCCAAGCCTTGGTGATCGTCAATAGCTCAGCTGCGCCAGGTGCGGCTGCAACCAGTTGTGAGAAGGAGCGGCTTGCTCCGAGTGTTCTGGCGATCGGAGCGCCGAACTGGCTCCGGATCCATTCCCGCAGTGTCGCGTCAGGGTCTATTGTCGCTGCAGCTAGTCCGTCACCAAGATCCGTCTCGCCATTGGATTCGGCCTTGCCGCCACCCAAGAGCCGTG
>JBAXHG010000109.1:0-5506 GCA_037139015.1 Actinomycetes bacterium
GGCCCAGCGGCCAAGAGTGGCGATGCGGTCGTTATGCGTTACATCGGAGCAGATTGGAAGACCAACAAGGTGTTTGACGCCAGCTGGAATCGTTCACCAAATGAATTCCCGCTCACCCTTGGGCAGGGCACTGTCATCCCTTGCTGGGAGACGGGTGTTGTTGGCATGAAGGTTGGAGGCCGGCGTGAGCTGATCTGCCCACCCGACACTGCCTACGGCGCACAAGGTCAGCCTCCGACAATTGCTCCCAATTCCACCCTCGTCTTCGTGGTGGATCTGATCAAGATCGGTTGAGTGAAGCGCTGACCTGTTGGGTCAGCGTCTTTATCTCTTCTGTAAGGGCGCGGACCTTTTCGGTCAGCGCTTGAGTTTCCTTGGTCAGATGAGTGTTCTCCATCAGCATTTCCTTGTGCTGGTTGGCGACCTCTTCGCGATGATCGGTGGCCGCGACCTCCGCGTGCCGTTCCCGTTCCGCCTGTCGGGTCTGGGCCAGGAGGATCAGGGGAGCTGCATACGCGGCCTGTAGTGAGAAGGCGAGGTTGAGGAACACAAAGGGGTAGACGTCCCATGCGAAGGCAACGCCGATCGCATTGAGGCTGACCCAAATGATGACGATGATCGTTTGAACGATGATGTAGGTCGGCGTTCCGAAGAACAGGGCGATGCGCTCTGCGATTGCCCCGAATACATCGTCGCCGAAAGCGCCGTGTAGGTGTGCGTGACCCTCAATGTGTCTGTAGGGGTTGGCTTCCTCGCCACTGTCTGCGCTTGCTGCCGTTGGCTCAGGGTTCGTGCTCACCGGAATGATGGTGCCACTGGTTGCGGCGGCAGAACATCGATATGGCATCACTCTCTCTGGTCACGCGTCGCCCCAACCAGCGGGCAGGTCACGCCACGACCAGGGGGCTTGATGCCTAACCGTCATCAGCCGGTGATCGGGGACGCGCAAACGCGCCGCTTGAAAGCGGCACGTCAGCCGCGGGATTCAGGCAGCCCGTCGCTTGGACTGAGTGGTGCGCGTTCGGGGCTGACGAACTCGGGTGGTTGGGTTGACCGCTTTCGCTTTGGCCAACTTCTTCTCGGCGCTGTCGAACCGCCGACTCCACTCCTCGTAGGTCTCACCCGGACGCGGTGCCAGCCAGTCAGCGAGCTGCTTGGGATCGCTTGGCGGAATGTCGCGTTTGGTAGACAATGTTGTGACCATCCACACGTTGTAACCCCTACTTGGTAGGCGAGTTGCGCGATTGGTGTGAACAGTCACAAAGACTTCACAAAGTCCCTGCACTTTGCGGGACTCTCTTGACGAATGGGGCCTAGTGGGGTGAGGTCAGGCGATGCTGTAGAAGGCACCGTTGCCGGCGGCAACGCGCTTGGCGTCACCGGCCACAACAAGCTTGATCAGCTCCACTTCGGCGGCTGCAACATCAGGCTCCGAAAGCGGGGCGGCAAGGATTGCAGCGACCTCGGCAGGGCACAGTCCCCATGGGGAAGCCTCCAGTGCCTCAGCGGCCGTCGCAGTGGTGTGCCGGGTAAGCGTGGGATCAGCGTTGGCGATGATCACGTCGTACGCCTCAACTCGCTGGAAGCCACCGGCTTCAAGCTCCCGACCATCATTTGAAGTCACCAGTAGCGAAGGCGCGGTGTAGCGAGCGATGTCACCGTCCATTGCGTGCTTGTTCTGAGCCTCAGTTGGAGAACCTTGAGCGCTGCGGGCCTTGTGTCGGTCTTCGGCAAAAGCGTCAGCAACCTTCTGGTCGTTCACAGCAGCTTCAAGAGTCGCCTTGGCGTCAAGGCCATCCACCTGCTCGAGGACGGTCTGCAGAGGGGCTTCCTCGTCCAGCACGAGCGCTGTTGTGAACCAGGCGATCTGCAGGGCACGGTGAACGTTGGCCTCAAGCTCAGGCTGGTTGAGGCGCGCTGCAACAACGGCCTTGCATCCGAGCCAACTTGCCAGTGGCCTCGCCATGACTTCGCTGGTCGTAGGCATCCCATAACGGCGGGAGAACGACGCGTTGCTGATCGCAATCATCTCGCTCGTAAAGCCCTTCTCCTCGAAGAGATCGTGATTCTCCGCAAGGCCGATCATCCCGAGACTCCAATTGATCTGCGTGCCATAACGGTGGCGCAGCACGGAAAGCGCAGGCTCAGCTGCGTAAGCGAACGGGCAAGCAGAGTCGGTTATGCGGAGGATGTCCAAAGCCATCGTGGTTCGACTGTAGCTGGAGGGAGGGGAGGTGGTCTCTCGGTCTGAAGTCAGAGAGCGGTCAGGAAGAGGCAGTCCTTCGGCTGAAGGTCCCCGGTCAGGCAGGGTCGGAGACAGCTTCGCCGTCGCCGTCGCCGTCGCCGCTGCCCAGCTCGGCTGGCGCATCAGGTTCCGGAACTGAGTGTGATCTTGAAATCCGGGGCTGGGATTCAATCATTTGCACTTCCTCAACGTCGCCCATGCCAGGGTCCAGGTCCGACATCTTTCGAGCCCCAGGAACGAGCTTCTGGTCAATCGAGCCGACGAGCTTGTTGAACGTTGTGATCGTCGTCGTGAATTGGGCGCTCACTCTGTTGAGGTGGCCGATGACCACGCTCAGTCGGCTGTGGAGGTCCTTGCCAAGGCTCGCTATCTGAGCGGCGTTGGCGGCGACCGTCTCATTGCGCCACCCGTAGTGGATTGCCTTCAGCAGGGTTACAAGTGTCGCCGGGGTCGCGATGATGACCTTGTCGGAGATCGCATCTTCCATCAGTGAAGGGTCAACTTCCAATGCTGCCTGAAGGAAGTGCTCGCCGGGAAGGAACATGAGGACAAGATCTGGGGCCTCAGGGAACTGCTCCCAGTATGCCTTGCGGGAGAGGTCGGTGAGATGTGTTCTGAGTGACGCGGCATGCTTTCGCATCATCTCGGCGCGGACATCCGCGTCGCCGGTTTCGTAAGCGTCGAGAAGGTGCTTCAACGGCGCTTTGGAGTCAATGACGCAGCTCCGTCCGCCGACCATCCTCACAATCATGTCCGGTCGAAGGATCCCGTCGTCTGAGCGAACGGACTCCTGTTCCGTGAAGTCTTCGCAATAGTCGGTCATGCCTGCAAGCTCGACCACGCGGCGCAGTTGAAGCTCTCCCCAACGGCCTCGACCCTCTGGCTTTCGCAAGGCGCCGGCCAGAGCGCGGGTCTCCTTCGATACCTCGCTGTTTGCCTTCGCTATCTCCTCAAGGTGTTTGCCAATGCGGCCGGAGTCACGGCTGCGTTCCTTCTCCAGTTCCTCAATCTTCAAAGAGACTTTCTCCAGGGTCTCTTTAACCGGAGTCACAAGGTGCTTGACGGCTTCCTTGTCACTTTCAGCCTGCTTGCGCTGCAGTTCAAGTGATGTCTTGCGGGACTCATCGTTCGTTCTGACCAGTTCGGCAAACGCCTCCTTCTGGGACGCAGCGGTTTCCTCACGCAGCGCGAGCCTCAGTGCGTCAAGGCTGCCCTGGTCAAGTTCTGAGGAGGTTTGGTTGCGCCCGGCTAGCAGCCACGCAATCAGGCCACCAAGGGCAGCGCCGACGAAAAGCCCTGTGATGAGTGAGGTCATATCCATTTGTGAGAGGGAAGTTATCGCCGCTGGCGGCTGGAGCGTGCCACCGTCGCCGGCAAGAGCTCATGGGATTCTTGAACCTGAGATCCGGAAGGCGATTTCCGGAAGTCCATGTCAGGGTATACAGTTGCGTGAGGGTAGCTGACAGTGTGTCAGCAGGTTTGGCTATTCTGCGTACTAACACTTACTCCTCGCTTACATGTATGCGGCACAGTGGAGGTAGGTACTCGATAACAACTATGTAGATAGAGGGAGACATGGCAGCGGATCACGTAGACGCAGTAGTGCAAGACATTGAGACGAGGATCGACGAGATTCAGCCTGTCGTCGAAGAGTATGAACGCCTCATTGGAGCCCTTCGCCTTCTGCGCGGAGACAGCGCCATGCGAAGCCCGGGTGGCGGACGTCGCCCAACAGGCCGCAAGCCAGGCCGTCCGAGAGGATCGGGCCACCGCGGCGGGGAAGCCCTTAAGGTCCTCCGCAAGCGCCCAGGGATGACTGTTGCCGAGATCGCAGCTGCGATCGGCACTCACAGGAACTACCTCTTCCGTGTCCTTCCGACGCTCGCTGACCAAGGCCTTCTGGTCAAGGAAGGCCCACGCTGGTACCCAGTTGGGACCGAGCCAAGCGCAGTCGAGAAGAGCGAAAAAAAGAAGAGCGGTAAGAAGAAGAAGTAGGTGCTGCGCTGGCGCTTGGCGTCAGCGCAGGAGCAGGTCCTGGGGTGATACGCCCCAGCGGCCTGCAGCAGTTTCAAGCTCGTCGGTAACGCCCCAGGCGTCGGCGACTTCGTCTCCCTCATGCGCCGGAGACGCTCCCTTGAGCTTCATGCATCCCGTGTTGTCGCCAATCCGGGACATCTCAACGAGGTCATCGGTGGTCAGACGCTCGACTGCGTCTGTGGGCAGCATTGCCATGTCGTCACGCTGATCCTCAAGTGACTTGCAGCCTTCGACCTCTTCTTCAATCAATGTTGGAACCACGCACTCAACTGCTGCATGCGCGAGGCCCCAGGCGCAGGCAAGCTGCAGCGTTGTCAGGCCGGTCCGTTCTGCGATCGGGCGCATCTGGTTGATCTTTTCGACCCCTGCTTCAACCCATCCAGCAGGGCGGAAATTCCTGTGGTCGTGCTCAAGGAACGGATGGCCGGGCTTGATGTCGCCGTGAAAGAGTCCGCCGTAGTCAGCAACGCGTGCGATGACCTTCACGCCATTTGCTTGGCAAGCAGGGAGCGCCAAGCCAGACGGCCACGGCTCAAGAGGGTTGAGAATCAGCATGGCCCAGTCGATCACGGTCCCGAACGATTCAACGCAGTTGATGATGTCCAAGGTGAATCCGTTCGCCGGGCCCGGCGCGATCCCGACGGAGTCAGCAAGACCTTGAGCTTTGAGGTCGGCCATCGCCTCCCACACAACTGGAGACGTATAACCAATTCGGTCCGGGTTGTGGAGCAGGAGGAGGTCAAAGTGGTCAACTCCACACCGGGCAAGGCTGGCCTCCGTTGCACCGCGCAGATAGTCCGCGTACTCGTCCGGGCCACGGAGGGCCGGGTTGGTGAAGCGGGGGAACCCCTTGGCTCCTTGCCGTTCGCCCTTCTCAAAGTCGTGCCCAACTGCCCCAACAAGGTTGTACGAGTAGCGATCAAGGCCCGCGAGTGCCCGGCCCACGGCCAGATCCGCGTCACCCTGCCCGTATACATCGGCAGTGATAACCGTTGGAATCAGGCCATCGGGGCGAAGCATCGCCTCAAATCGCTCGTCGCTTACAGCTGCTCCGAACCGCATGAATCGCCCGCCGCCCCAGGCTCCGATTGCTGTTGGGGAGAGATTCGTCATTTCGCTTCCGTACGCTAGCGCGATTTCAGGGTTGGAGGATTTTCGCAGCGAAGTCAGTTAAGGCTTGGGTCGTCCGGCATGCGGGCGAGCAGCTCGTAGCTTCCGCTCAAC
>JBAXHG010000110.1:0-5486 GCA_037139015.1 Actinomycetes bacterium
CTTATACCGTTTTCCCTCGGCAGGATCTTCGCAGCGACTCGGTACGAAATCCGGCGCCCATGAATCGTGGGTCGGAGGCTCCGCAAGCGCAAACGCCACCTCCACGTTGGGATCGCACCTGAACACTCCGGCGATACCTAGTCCCTCTTTGGCTGGCTGCCTCTGCTGGCTGTACGTCACGACGAGTTCTTCGTTCCGCATCAGCGCTACGTGATGAGTCCCCGCTTGAGTGGCCCTCGAGCCGAATGGCTCAGGGGCCTCTTCGCCTTCGGGAAGTTCCCCTGAACCATCGGTCATCGGAGTCACGAGGAGGGCGAGAACCCCAAGGTCCGTCGCGTTATGGAGGATTGGGGTGAGGGAACAGCCTGTTGCTCCTCCGACTTGAGGCGATTCCGCGTCAAGTAGCTGCTTCGCCAAAGCAAAGGGTCTAATACGGTTAGGCCCAAGTGGGTTCGGGATATGAATCTCCTCGTCTCCATCAAAGACCCGGAAGTCGATTCCGGGGACTTTCAGTCGATCCGTTGTGATCATCTTGGGCCAGAAGTTCCATGCGATCGCGTTTGCAACGAATGCAGCGGGCGAAACAGGAGAACCGGTGAAGTCTTCAATATCGGGAGAGACGACTGCAACTGTTGTCCCGCGCTCCTGGATAGTCCGTGACCTGTGCGGGAGCCCTAGCTGCTCGGCAGCCTCGTCCGCTCGGTCATCAAACAGCGGGACGACGCCCTCATGGTCTCCATCGATACCGATCCACCAGTGGCGGCCGGTATATCTTTCGCCTCCTGCATCAAACTCCCGTGCGAGCGCACACGCCAACAGCCTTCTCTCCATTACCCCGGGCTCGACTTCACACACCGAGTCGACCACCACGGTCCCTACAGTGCTCGCGAGGTAGAAAGATGCCTTTCCATAACCGTAGGTTCCCGCTCCATCTGGTTTACCTTGGGGCCGTCCAATATTGAGAACAAAGTCCGCAAAGTTTCGCGGGCAGTCTGCTTCGAACGTGTGGTCCGCCCTAGTCGGCCCCGCGAGGCCAACCGTTCCAAAATCGGCAAATTCGATTACGCCCACCCCTGGGGCTAGAGCAGCCTCCAAGCGCTTGTCCAGCCCGCCAACATCTGGCGTCCCAACGAGAATGTCTGATCTTAGAAATTCGAGCTGATCAGGCTTCAAACTACGGTGACGAACCGTCACGCGAATGGCTCCGTTCGGGCTCTTATCGTTCCTAGCGTCCCATGAATTCTGAACCGCTTCGCGTACGAGAACCTCGAGCGGGAGCATGTCTGGCCGTCCTAGGGTTTGCTGCACGGCTTGAGCATCGATTCCACCGTCAATCCCGAATCGCTGCGAATGACATTTCAGCAAGAATCAAACCTCCACGGCAACAAGCCGGCGAACGACTTCTAGCCACTCTTGCTTGCTCATTCGCGCATCCGCCATCACAGCGAGGTCGCAGGAATATGTGATGTCGTCGGTGCCCGCCGGGACATGCCCCCCTGTGAAGGAGCCGGGCACGATCCTAGGACTGTCCAAGTTGATGGGAAGCGTGATTCTTTCACGCAAGTCAAACTTGTGCTCATCAGCCTCGTCCATCCGATCAATCGGAATGCCAGCCTCCGCCAGCTTCTCGTAGAGCGCGAGAGCGTCTACTCCACGATCTACCGCGGCATCGAACAACCGCCCTAGTGTCAGATCCCCGTTAGGAACTTCCTCAAGGCGAACCAAGTGGACGTGCAGGTCTCCTCCTTCGGGTTCCATGAGTTGATCCGCCCCATGGATTGTGACCTTCATTCCGGTGTGCTGGAGGGTTGACTTGACTTCAACTGCGCTCGTTCCACGACGAAAGTCATGCCGCGCATTAGTCGTACCAGTCCACTGATCAACTCGGCCAAGTGGATCCTGCTCGAGACAGTCGACAAGAACCAGCATCTCTGCGATTGTCGAAGCGGCCTTTTGGCGCCCAACCGACTGTCCTCTTACCGCAAGCAGCGCTTGCCACTTGTCAATCACTTGGCTCGCGGCCTCATCAGAGGCGATTGCGGCGTCGACAGCCAAATCGATAACTGCAGCGACAAACTGGTCGAACACCTTGAAAAGCTCGATAATCGGACAGCGCACAATCAGGCACTCGGTCACCGTGCCATCCAAGTCCAGTGGGGCGGTTTGAACCGTTAGAGCCTCCGTTGATCTGACAGGACCGCGTGCCCCGGTCACATCAACTATGAGGCATGGGCAACCTTCGGAATCAATTCCGAGTCGGGTACCCGCCGGCAGCCCAGGGGGAGCGAGAACCTCAAAACCGGAGGCAGGCAACCCACTCTCTATCAGTCCAGCAAATCCCGCCCTAATCTCGTCAATCACCTTGGCCACCGTCGAGCTCGTCGTCGACGATTAATTCGTCCGGAGCGTCAGTTTCATCTGGGAAGTGAACATCCCCGACAACACGCGAAAGATCGGCGGTCTGGTATCCGACGGGAGGGTGGAACGAAACGCTGTCCGGGAATACCAACCCAACACCAAGCAGGTCCTCCACTGCTCCCATGGCGACTCGCTCCTGTGAGCCAGCTAGCGGCGGGCTGTCCTTCGCTATCGCGTAGAGAAGCAGAAGGCCCGATCCGTCGCCGCGGCCGACCTCAGGCTGGTTACGTAGCTTGGAGATATCTTTCTGGTTCATAATCTTTATCTCGTTGCTAGGTACCTGCGGCATGTCAACAGCCCTGTCGACGAGGCTCATGAGAGCCTTAATGTCAGCGTATGTTGCGTCGGTCTTCCCGAGGCGTGAACGGTCGATACACCCAAGCTTGTTCCCTGAGCCTAGATCTATGTATCGATCTTCTCGCGGAGTGGCCTTGGACATGAGCGCAACCGTGAACCGCTCGAGCTCACCCTCCTCAGCCATTTGCTTGATGTATTCCGATATCAGGTCAGCGTTCAACTCTCTGCTCCGCTCGTGGAACTGATAGTCGCCCAGGAAACTCACAATTTCGTCAAGCCCGACGTCGGTAAAGCACACGGCGTTATTTCGTCCCGTTATCACCGGACGCTCGGAAATTCGTGACACAAGATTCACCCCGGCTTGCATGTTGCCCTCAAGCCAATCTCGATTTTTGTGGCTGAACAAGATGGTCTGCAGTCGACGTCCAGCGTAGGAGACACTGGCGGGCATAGCCTTTCTCATTTTTGCTGCTGCCGTTATCGCTAGTTGCGGATGCGTCCTAATTCGAACACCAAGTTCAAGCGGCGTCAGGTGCTCGGTCTCATAGCGCTCGATTTCATAACGAATTTCCTGTTCGACTGTTGCGAGATGAGTGAACCATTTTCGCAGCTCGTCGGTGAGCCAAATCCGTGTTACGTCAAGGTACGGCTCCTTGTAGCCAAACCAGCGTGCCATCTGCAGGAGCGTGTCATAGGCAGAAGCAGTCCTGATGAAGAAGGACACTGACAGACCTTCAAGAGTCAGTCCTCTTGACAGCGTATTGCCGCCCACAGCAATTACCGTCGACGGGTGCTTATCATCATAGACTAGGCGGTCTTCGCTGTTGGAATTGTCTTCGACTACGCGAACGTCTTCTAGGACACTAGGTAGCTTGTTCAAAATTGTCGCCCAGTCGACTTCGTCAAGTCCACATGAAGAGGCTGGCACGCTCTCGCATTCGTCCGCCCAAGTTATCCGGAGTGACTCAATGACGCGTTGGTCGCCAACAGCAACTGCTTCAGAAAGCGATGACACGAAATGGCGGAGAACATTGGCCGTGCGCTCGTGCACGACTGTGTGCTGGTCAGTGTGCACTAGTGCTGTTGCGTGCTGACTCTCGCCGTCCATGCGTGCGCGTCGTGCGGCCGTGCTGAGCAGAAAATACTTGATTGCATCAGCCAAGCTCTCCGTTACGTCAGGGAAGAACTCCCACCGATTAGCTGGAGTCGACGGCTTGAGGTACTCAATTTCCTCATCTGGAATAGTGCGAATCAGGTCGTGCCCTAGGCTCTCGGGATCTTCGGTGTCGAACTCGAGTGGCTCCCGGCCGAATATCTCTTCAGTTCCTACGTACCCGGCCGGCTTTGGGAGCGAAACAATGAAGTCCCGCGGATAGAGATCAAATCTTTGCGCCTCGTCCTGCGCCATGGGGTCAATTAGAACGTTTGCGAACGGCGTGGCGGTGTAAGCCACATAAGAGGACTTCGGGAGAGCTCCAAGAATGTCTCTAATACATCTGTTGATTGTCGTCGGGTCATTCTTGAGATCATTCGTATTCACTGACGCCTGATCCGCCTCGTCATCGATAATTAGCGTCGGGCAGGCATCTAGGATTTGAGGGTCGGCCTTCTTGATCCATTCAAGCAATGACCGGAGCCTAGACGCGTTCTTCTTCACCACGAGGTAGACAGGGTTCTTGTGATTCTCAGCCAACGCGGCATTCGGGTCGACGATTGACTCCCCAAAGTCCTCTTCGTCAGTGAGCGTCATCCATAAGTAGTTCGGCCCCGATGGGGCGAACAGCTGCTCATCGAGCCGCTCTTGGGTTTGATCACGGAGCGCATTGTGCAGGCCAGACAGAATGATCACCAGCCTGTAACCACTGTCAGCAGCCTTCGCCATTACCGCTGTGAAGTTCTGAGTCTTGCCACTCTGCACATAGCCAATAACTAGGCCCCGATTGTCAAAGCCTTCATCGGAGACTGGACAGGCCATGAGTCCGAGAATCTTGTCGGAGGCTTGATTGAGGCCCGCCAGTTGAGCCTCTCCTTCCTCTCCGGTCCATCCTTTAGCTTCTAGATGTCTACAGAGAGAATCCCACCTAGGGTCAAGACTGCGGGTCGCCCCTGAGTACCAAGTTTCGAACAAACCACCGATTGCGCCCCGCGGAATATCTGCGTGGGCCGTCCTCAGACTCAAGGCACGGATGAGTCGTTCCGCATTTTCAATCTGCCGGGGATTGCTGGGGAAAGCGTCTCGCACCGTCCTAACGGCCGCGTCAAGGGTGTACCCATTCCGCGTCCAAATGAGAATCTGCTGAATGACCGGATCCTGGGCAGCCTGTTCCGGCGTCATTACGGCCTCTTCACCTGCTCCGCTATTTCCCTGAGTGTCCATCATCGAGGCCGTAAGATTAGCGTGATGATTCGGTCCGAGTGAATTTGTTTCCCTAATGCTGGAGCAGCCGTCAAATTGCGCGGTCCGAACGCGCCGAAACGACAACAACGTAGAACCGTAAACCGAATCTAAAGGCCCGAGACTCCCTGCCCGTGCGCTCGAGACGACCTGCGAGCGCACAGCCAGCCAGCATCAAAGATTAAGTAAACGAAAAGGGGCGGGTGACGTCACGGGACACTTGGGTAATCCGCAGTGAGGACAAAGTCTTCACGTCAGAAAAGAACCACGAACTGCAACTCACTCAGTACAGATGACCAGAAACTTCCAAATCCCCGCACTCCAATCCCGCTACCGCGGAGCCCTGCTGGGGCTCGCGACCGGTGACGCGCTCGGC
>JBAXHG010000111.1:0-5428 GCA_037139015.1 Actinomycetes bacterium
GTCCCGAACAGCAAGCACTGCAAGAACCGCAAGCGGGAATTGAATGCCTTGAACAGCGTGGAATGGAAAGGTCCCCAGCGGTGCGTAATAGACGGCTAAGGCAGCAAGTGGCCAGACCCGGAGGGCGACAGACCCAGCGTCGCCCCAGCGACCCCCGCCAGGGCGATATGACCAAGCCGCGGGAAGGGCGAGAGGCAGGAGTGTGGCAAGGAGCACCCAAACAGGCCATCTGGGCAGGTCATTGGCCTTGCCGGCAAGCTCCCAGGCGGGGTCCGTCTTTGACAGGACCAAGTAATAGACAAGTGGGACCAGCGCAGATCCAACAACCAGCCCAGCTCTCCCGGCGACTGTCCAGAAGGACGCTGTCTCGGCCCGAGAGACGAACCTGATCAGCTCAACCAGCAGCACCACAGCCACAAGCGTTGCTCCTTGCCAAGGTTGTAGCCAGGCCGCAAAAAGCGCGCAGGCGGCGGTCACACCCAGAGCCCGCCGGTCTCCCGTCCTCGCGGACTCCCAGCTGAGGATGCCGATCGCAACCAGACCGACTGCCACCGCGGTGAATACATACCCCCACATGTATGACCCCGTCCAGGTCTCCCCTCCGGCGAAGTCAAGCTGGAATTTCGCCGCAGCCCATGGCTTCAGAGTCCAGCCTGCAATTGCTGCGGCCGGAGCGCAGTAGAACAGCGCGAGGACAAGCGCCAGCCGACGGTCGGCCTTCGGCTCAATGAACCGGTGGACCAAACGGGTTACACCGAAAAAGATCGCAAGAACGGCGACCGGCTTAGCCAGAGCGTAACTCGCAACAAGACCAAGACCAAGCCTGTAAGCAAGCCCAGAAATCAGAATTCCCGGATGGACGAAGGTGTAGTCCAACGGTCCAAAGTCGTAGAGGTTCGCAGCCGCAAGATGCTGACTGGACTGTCTAATCCAATTCAGATACTGAAGCGGATCGACAACCAAATACCCGTCGCCACCAGTGACGAACCCACCTTTTACCGAAGTGCGAACCAGCAATCCGACCAACACAGCGAAAGCCAACCCTGTCAGTCCGGCAAGAACAATCCACTCGAACGGATCGCGACGGTCCCGCCCAGCATCTTCTGCTTGGCTGGCCAGATCGGAGTTACCTCCACCGGCGTCCAA
Source organism: Actinomycetes bacterium (assembly GCA_037139015.1). Lineage (GTDB taxonomy): Bacteria > Actinomycetota > Thermoleophilia > Solirubrobacterales > Solirubrobacteraceae > WLNJ01. Next base: position 1,147 of record JBAXHG010000111.1, read on the forward strand.
GGCATCTGTCATTTCGCGTTGAGCCAATCCGGGCCAGATCCGGCATCAACCACCAGAGGTGGGTCCAACTCGTAGGCATCGATCATGGCCTTGGAAGCGAGAGCGGCCACCTGGTCTGCCTCAGCCGCCGGCGCCTCAAGCAGGAGTTCATCGTGAACCTGAAGCAGCAGCCTGGCCTCCAGACCCTCGGCCTGAAGTGCCTCCGCACATCTCAACATTCCGAGCTTCATGATGTCCGCGGCGGTCCCTTGGACAACCGTGTTTACAGCCAGACGAGCACCAAGTTGCCTCACCTGCGGGTTACGAGCCTTCAGCTCGGGGATTGGGCGACGACGCCCGAGCAGTGTCTCGGCGTATCCCTTCTCCTCCGCCTCAACGACGGCGCCATCCATGAATGTCTTCAGAGCAGGGAACCCTGCGAAGTAACGCTCAATGAACTCTTTCGCCTCGGACTGCGAAATATCGAGCCGATCAGCAAGGCCAAAGGCGGAAAGCCCATAGACGATGCCGTAGTTCACCATCTTCGCTTTGGTCCGGAGCGCTCCGTCCACCTCGCCGGCAGGGATTCCAAATATCTCGGCAGCCGTGGCTGTATGGACATCTTCGCCGTCCCGGAAGATTCTCTTCAGGGCTTGATCATCAGCAAGGTGGGCGAGGATCCTGAGCTCCACCTGCGAGTAGTCGCAGGAGACAAGGACGCTTCCCTCCCGGGCCACGAAGCAGGCTCTGATCTCTTTGCCACGGTCGGTCCGAACCGGGATGTTCTGAAGATTGGGGTCCGTGGAAGACAGTCGACCTGTTGCCGTTGCCGCCTGATGGAAGGTGGTGTGGATTCGGCCATCGTTGGCGTCAACCAGCTTCGGCAGTGCGTCCAGATAAGTTGAGATCAACTTGGTGGTCTCCCGCCATTCCTCAACGAGAATGACGATCGGGTGCTCACTCCTGATCGACTGCAGCACCCTGGCATCTGTGGAATACCCGGTCTTGCCCTTTCGTCCCTTAGTAAGTCCAAGCTTCTCAAAGAGAATGCCGCCAACCTGTTGCGGAGAACCCACCATGAACTCCTCTCCAGCAAGCTCGTGGATCTCCTTCTCCAGACGCGCGGCATCAGTCTTCACGCGCACCGCGATTTCAGCGAGCTTGACGGTGTCGAGCAGAATCCCGACACGCTCCATCTGGCGAAGAACGCCGATCGTGGGCAACTCAACCTGCCCAAAGAGCTCCTTCATTCCAAGCTCGTCAATGCGCGGCCTCTGTATTTCAGCGAGCGCAGCCGCGCGAACGCAGGCCAGGACCGCCAGATCATCTGACTTGACTGAAATTCCAGCCTCAGCAGCGAGCTCAGCCAAGTCGTAACCCCTGCGGGCCGGATCCAGCAGGTGTGCAGCGATCATGGTGTCGTGCTCAAGCACAGCTGGTACTGACTCCATGGCCTTTGCGTCGTGGGCAACCACAGGCCTGTCGGCGAGCGCCAAGATGAGCTCCGACGGATCGTCGACTGCTCCCGACACGACTGACTTTCCGTCGATGGTTGCCGCGAACCGAAGTCCAGAGTCACCGCCAAAGAGAGCGTCCTCCGGAACCTCATCTCCACAGATGGCAATGGCCAACGGACCATCGCCAAGCATCAGAGCATCAGAAACCGTTCCTTCAGAAACGCTTGGCCTGATGCTCACAGCTGTGGGAGCTGCAGCCTGGGGCTCAGGCTGCTCAACCACAGCCGATTCAACTCCAAGGAATTTCTCTATCCGTCGAAGAGGCTCTTTCAGCTCCCAGCGACGGAATGTCTCCTGCAGAAGCCCTGCGTCCGGTGGGCCGCCCGGGGCATCTCCAGGGACAAGATCAACTGGGACTTCGCGCTGTGCGGTGGCTATATCTCTACACATCCGAGCCATGTCAGCGTGTTCCCGGACCGCCTCCTGGCGCTTGGGTCCCTTGATCTCATCAACGTGATCGATGACCCCTTCAAGCGTCCCATAAGCCTGAAGCAGCGCAGCTGCCGTCTTCTCGCCAACACCTGGAACACCGGGCAAGTTGTCGGAACTGTCTCCTTTGAGCCCGATCAGGTCCGGAACCAGCTCAGGAGCAACTCCGTAGCGCTCGATTACGGCCTCGCGGTCATAAGCCTTCACATCGGTGACTCCCCGCCCTGTCGCAAGAACAGTTACGCCTGTGTCCACGAGCTGAAGCGCGTCACGGTCGCCGGTCACGATCGTTACATGGATCCCCTCTGCCTTGGCCTGCTCGGCCAGAGTCGCAATCACATCATCGGCCTCCACCCCTTCTACCGCAGCATTCAAATGACCGAAGGCCGAGCAGAGGCCCTCAAGGTGCGGCCATTGCTCCTTGAGCAGGTCAGGGCGGGAAATCCTGCCAGCCTTGTATTCCGGGTAAGTCTCCCTCCGTCCGCTGTGCCCCTTGTCCCAGGCGACGATGGTGGGACGGAAGCCGTTCTCTGTGATCAGACGGGTGAGCATCTGGGCAAAACCGAGAATCGCATTTGTTGGTTCACCCTTTGACGTCGCAATGGTCTCGGGGAGTGCGTAATAGGCCCTGTAGGCCAAGGAGCTGCCATCGATCAGGACAAGTTCACGCTTTTCGTCGGCCATCAGAGAGACGCTACAGCCGAAGGCGGCCGCGCATCGTCACATACCCCGTGAACCCGTCAGCTGACTCGGCGCGTATGATCGGAGACCCTGCGGCAAGGGCATAAGGGCCCGCCGCCAAGCACCGCCCGAGAGACATGACTACCACCAGCGCTCAATACACACTTACCATCCGCGTCGAACTGCTCCACCACCCGGGCATGCTCGGTCATGTTACGACGGCCATTGGAGCCGCCGGAGGAACAATCGGCGCAGTCGACCTCGTCGAGGTCGACGGTGACATCACCCTTCGCGACATCAGCGTCATGGCTTCTGATCGAAACCATTGGTCGCGCATTCTTGATGCAATCAACGGCGTCGAGGGATCACGGGTCATTGACACAACCGACCGCACCTTCCTGATGCACGTTGGCGGCAAGATCGAGCAGCACAACCGATTCCCAGTCAAGACAAGAGATGACCTCTCAATGGCTTATACGCCAGGCGTAGCAAGGGTCTGCAAAGCAATTCAGGATGACCCGGACAAGGCGTTCCAGTACACGATCAAGCGCAACACGGTCGCAATCGTCTCCGATGGCACCGCAGTTCTTGGACTTGGAGACATCGGCCCCAGGGCCGCCATGCCGGTAATGGAGGGCAAGGCCGTGCTTCTCAAGGAATTCGCCGGAGTCGACGGCTTCCCGATTTGCCTTGACACAACTGATGTTGAAGAGATAATCGCCACCGTCAAGGCGATCTCTCCTACATTCGGCGGCATCAACCTGGAGGACATCTCCGCTCCACGCTGCTTCGAGATCGAGGACCGCCTCCGCGCGGAGCTTGACATTCCTGTGTTCCACGATGACCAACACGGAACTGCAGTCGTGGTTCTCGCTGCACTGATGAACGCGGCGAAACTGCTTGACAAGGAACTCAGCGACATGAAGGCACTTGTTGTCGGCTTGGGCGCAGCAGGCGTTGCAGTCACAAAGCTGCTCATCGCGGGAGGTCTTACCGACATCATTGGCTGCGACTCACAGGGCGCCGTTCACACAGAACGTCCCGACTATGTGGACGGCACGATGCCGCCAATCAAGCGCTGGTATGCCGAGACCACAAACCCAGAGCGGCTCAGTGGCCGCCCCGCTGATGTCATCGAGGGATGTGACCTCTTTATTGGTCTCTCAGGCGCCCGCGTGATGGAGCCCGAGGCCCTTTCCAAGATGGCCGATGACGCAATTGTCTTCGCCATGGCCAATCCAGATCCTGAAGTTTCACCTGAAGAGGCTGAGAAGTACGCGAAGATCGTCGCCACCGGCCGTTCGGACTACCCAAACCAGATCAACAATGTTCTCTGCTTTCCTGGAATGTTCCGCGGGGCGCTCGACGTTCGCGCGACCGACATCACAGAGGGCATGAAGCTTGCTGCAGCCGAGGCAATCGCTGCGATCGTCAAGCCTGAAGAGCTCGCCTCCTGCTACATAATTCCATCGGTTTTCAACCGTGAGGTCGCGCCGGCCGTAGCAGAGGCAGTGGCCCGTGAAGCGCGGGCTGCCGGACTTGCGACCGCCGGCAATGAGCTTGGCTTCGCGCAGTCTGACTCTGAACAACTGCACGCTGGCTGAAAAGCCAACGGGCGAAGGGAGCCCACAGACATGAAGATCACCGTTACTGGAGCCACAGGAATGATCGGCCGC
>JBAXHG010000112.1:0-5377 GCA_037139015.1 Actinomycetes bacterium
GGCCTTACCGATGCGCGTGTGAAGAGACCCGCTGGCCTCCGGTGCAACGACATGGTTGGGAAGCCGCCATCCGAGCTGCTCCGCAACCTCGTAGGCAAGGGTCTTTGAGCCCTCGGCATAGTAGGGACGCAGATTGACGTTGACAAACGCCCATGGACGCTCGTTTGCAACTTCCGAGCAGAGTCTGTTCACCTGGTCATAAGTTCCATTGACAGCGATTACACGCGCGCCATGGATGGCAGTCGCCGTGATCTTTTCGCGCTCGAGGTCAGAGGGAATGAAAACGTAGGCGGGAACCCCAGCAGCTGCTGCATGTGCAGCAACAGCATTCGCGAGGTTTCCAGTTGACGCACAGGCGAACGTGTCGAATCCAAGTTCAAGTCCCCTTGCCATCGCAACGGCGACGACGCGATCCTTGAATGAGTGCGTCGGGTTGGATGTCTCGGACTTGATCCAAAGCTCGTCAATTCCGAGCTCCTTTCCAAGACGGTCAGCTCTGATCAGTGGAGTCATGCCCGTTGGTAGGGCTCCAGCAGGCGGACGCTGAACGGGAAGAAAGTCTGCGTACCTCCAGAGAGTGTTCGGACCGGCCTGAATCCGACGCTTCAGCTCCTCAGGATCCCTGCCTGCAAAGGACTCGTAAGAGACCTCCAGCGGACCAAAGCAGTTGGAGCACGCATAGAGCGCCTCTAGTGGGTACTCCGTCTGGCATTCCTTGCACTTCAGTGACTTCGGCGGCATTATTTTCGACCTTTCGTTATTCCGCCGGGTTCCGTGGGCGAAAGCGATCGAACGCCTGCCTCACATCTCCCGAGTATTAGCTCGTTGGATTTGGCACCTTCCCCACTGTGGGGGGTTGCCGGCGTGTCATAGGGCCATTCCCTCAACGCCTCTTGATGTGTACTGCTATGTCCGCCGAACAATAGCGCACTCTTCCCGGAATCGGAAATGGCTGGCTCAGCTTGCAGGCAAACGACTAACTCGCACCTCCGGGTACCATCGTTTTCAGATGGAACCTGAAACAACAACACCCGACGAGCCTTCGAGTCCGGATGCCAAGCCTCCCCAAGCCTCGTCTTCGCAGATCTGGTCGCGTTCGCGGCCCGGTTGTTCCTGCTCAGGAACCTGAACGCCTCCACGTAGAGGAAGTTGAGCACGGCGGTCTGCGCTGGATCAACATCACTCGCCCCCGTAGCTCCGATCGTGAATGGTTGGAGGAGCGTTTCGACTTTCACCCCCTTGCATATGAGGACGTCTTCTCGCGCAACCAGCGGCCGAAGATTGATGAGTACCCGGATCACATCTTCGCCATCCTGCATTTCCCACGGTTCAATGCTGAAGCGGGAAGGCTCGGTGCCGCTGAGCTGGATGTGTTCGTTGGCCCCGGATACCTGATCACAATCCCGAATGACCCCATTGACCCTGTCTCATACCTCTTTGAACGGTGCCGCCAGAGTGAGGAAGTCCGTGCGGATCTCTTCTCCCGAGGCTCCGGGTACCTCCTGTACCGCGTCGCAGATGCCTGCGTTGACGCTGGCTTCCCGATGCTTCGCAAGATTGGCGGAAAGCTTGAGCACTTGGAGGAGGAGATCTTTGCCGGACGTTCGTCGGAGGCGGTCAGGGACATCTCCAACGCCAAACAGGAGATCATCAACTTCCGAAAGATCGTTCGACCACAGCGAGTTGTCTTCAGAGACCTCGAACGCTCCCGGCATCCCATCCTGGCTGAGGAGCTGGAGATCTATTTCGACGACCTTGAGGATGCATCAGAACGCGTGTGGCAGATGCTTGAGGGCTACAAGGAGACAGTTGAGGCCCTTGAGGCCACCAACGAATCAGTCCTCTCACATCGGCTGAATGACGTTCTGCGCGTACTCACCGTTCTGACGGTGATCTTCCTCCCAGCCACGCTGATCTCCGGAATCATGGGCATGAACACACATGTTCCAGGTCAGGACACCACCGCCGGATTCTGGTTCACCGTTGGTGCCGTCGTATTCATTCTTGTGGGGGCGCTCGCCTTCTTCAAGTCCCGCCGCTGGCTCTGACAAGAGCATTCCAGCGACCCCTGTACGCTGAATACATGCAGCTCAAGAAGGACAGCCTGAACATCGGCCCTCTTACGTCGACGCCACGCAGGCTCCTCGTGGTGATCAATCCAGTGGCCTCATCAGTCTCCTCCCGTCTCAGAAGTCTGATGGTGTCCGCGCTGGAAACCCGATACGACGTTCACGCAGTCGTGACTGATGGCCCAGGACATGCGGCCGCGCTTGCAGGAGAGGCAAAAAACTTGGGAATGGACGCCGTAGTGGCTTTTGGCGGAGACGGAACTGCAAACGAGGTGGCCAACGGACTTGGTGACAGCGATGTTCCACTGACATGCCTCCCCGGCGGCTCGGCAAATGTCTTCTGCGGAGTTACTGGTTCCCCTCGCGAAATCACCACGGCGGTGCGCCATCTCCTCGGGAGGGCGGACAACTGGCAGTCGGCCTCGGTTGACACCGGGACCGTCAACGGACGCAGGTTCCTCTTTACAAGCGGTGTTGGGCTTGACGCGAAGATTGTGGCTGGAGTGGACTCGAGGCCCGAACTTAAGCGCCGTTGGCGCCAGTGGTGGTTCGTAACTCATGCCGCCCGAGTGATCGCAAGCGACTACGCGTTCTCTCCTCCCCGCGTCAGGATTGTGGGACAGCCTGGATCTGAAGGGATAGCCGCAGTCGTTCAGAACGGGCGCCCTTGGACCTACTTCGGACAGCGACCTATCACCGTGTCCAAGGACGCTGGCCTCCATACCGGAACCCTTGCCGTGACTGTGGTCGGACGTCCGCGCCCATGGGATTACCTGCCCATTGGAGTCCGTGTGTTTTCGGGCCGCGGCGCTGCGGGGCACTCACGAATCCACTCCTATTCAGCTGCCGACTTCACCGTGGAAGCCCTTGACTCCGCTCTCATTGACGTTCACGTTGATGGTGATCACATTGGATCGGTGAGTAGAGCCAACTACTCAGTTGAGCCCGGCGCAATACGCCTGCTCGTCTGACCCCCTGCGGGCTACTGTTCAGTCGCTTCCCGGAGTTACGCGCTGGGCATCAAACACAGCATCAATCTGACGAAGCTTTGTAATGGTCAGTTCCAGAGTTCTCGTATCCGGGACCTCGACCACAAACCGGTTACGAATCATCGGATCATCTGTCGTCACACGGGCCTCAATGATGTTGATTCCACTCTCCGCGAAAGTACGAGAGAGATCCTCAAGCAGACGGTGCCTGTCCCAACCGTCAACCTGAAGCTCAACGCGGAAGGAGGTATCAGGTGCTCCCTCCCAGCGGACAGCAGTAAACCGACTTTCATCCTTGCTGAGAGCTTTGACATTGGGACAGTCGGTCCTGTGAATTGTTATGCCCCGACCAAGTGAGACGTATCCGCAAATGTCATCACCCGGAACCGGCCTGCAGCACTTAGCCATCCGGAGCATCACATCTGAGCCAACCCCAACAACCGTGATTCCATATCGCCCAGCGGTTTCAGCCGGCCTCTCACGACGGCGGCCTTCCTTGATGAGGGCATCAGCTGGACTGGATGAATCCTCCGCAGCCTCGCCCTCCTTGAGCCTCCCCATCACCTTCTGGACAACATTCGTGGCCGAGGTCTTTCCCTCCCCGATGGAGCGGTAAAGCTCGTCCGCGCGCCTGAAGCCCGCCTCTCGCGTGACGTCAGCCAAGAGTGAAGAGCCAACTATCTTCTGGGCGGGAAGTCCCTCCCGCTTGAGTGCATTATTGAGCGAATCACGCCCTGACTGCTCAGCGTCGCGTCTGTCAAGCGTCCTGAACCATGCCCGGATCTTGTTTCTCGCTCGCGGGGTCCGTACAAGCGTGAGCCAGTCCCTTGAAGGACCGCGCTCACGGTTGGAGGTCAGTACCTCAACGATGTCCCCGCTCTTGAGTTGGTAGCTCAGCGGAACTATCCGTCCATTGACCTTCGCGCCAACACACCGGTGTCCCACATCCGTGTGTACCTCATAAGCAAAGTCGAGTGGAGTCGCTCCAGCGGCCAAGGACTTGACTTCGCCCCTCGGCGTGAAGATGAACACTTCATCTTCAAAGAGGTCACCCTTGAGTGCGGTAAGGAAATCGGAGGAATCAGTGTTGTCGGAGTCGCCGCGGGCAACGTCCCCGAGCCATCGGAGGCTGTCGCCAGCAAACTCGCCCTGCTTGTAACGCCAGTGAGCTGCCACGCCGAACTCTGCGGTTTCCTGCATGGCAAGGGTGCGTATCTGAATCTCCAGAGGCCTCCCCTCCGGCCCGATCACCGTCGTGTGAAGTGATTGATACCGGTTCATCTTCGGCATTGCTACGTAATCCTTGAAACGGCCAGGGAGCGGCTTCCAGAGGGCGTGAACAGCGCCCACAGCCGAATAGCAGTCCTTAACCGAGTCAAGGACTACCCGCATTGCTGTCAGGTCATAGATCTCGTTGAACTCTCGACCTTTCCCGGACATCTTGGAGTAGATCGAATAGAAGTGCTTGGCACGTCCTGATATCTCGGAACTGACATCCAAGGCATCGAGCTCTCGGCTGAGTATCCGTCCAGCATCGGCCACGTACTTCTCGCGGTCCTCTCTCTGCTGACTGACCAACTCCTTGATCTCCTGGTACTTCCGCGGATGAAGGGTTGCGAAAGCGAGGTCCTCCAACTCGGACTTGACTGCGTGTATTCCCAACCGGTGAGCTATCGGCGCGTAGATGTCGAGGCTTTCCTTCGCCTTGTAAGCCTGCTTCTGCTTTGGAAGCGAGCTCACGGTCCTCATGTTGTGAAGGCGATCGGCAAGCTTGATCAAAATCACCCGCATATCGCGGGTCATGGCAACGATCATCTTGCGGTAGTTCTCCGCCTGCGCCTCATCGCGCGACTGGAAGCTCAGTTCCGTGAGCTTGGTGACGCCGTCAACCAGCTCAGCGACAGTGGGTCCGAACCGCTCAGAAAGATCCTCAAGAGTGACCTTGGTGTCCTCAACAGTGTCGTGAAGAAGCGCTGCTTGGATCGCTGGGGTATCCAGGCCGAATCCAGCGCAGACCTCGGCCACAGCGGCTGGATGGTCAATGAAGGGCTCTCCGGAAAGGCGCACCTGCCCCTCGTGCGCTGCCTGGGCAAAAAGGTATGCGTCTTCGAGCGCAGACTTGTCGAGCGTACGCTCTGAGGTACCAGCTCCCGATGCCTCAATGATGCGGTCAGCAACAGCTGCGGCCGCAGAACGGTCCTCGCCTGCCTCTACCCCGTGAGTGTCAGCGTGCTGAGAAATGAACGACCCTCCTCGAGCCGAGCCTTAGCTCTGCGCCACGAAACCGAGGATTCAAGCTCACCGCTTGCTTCACCGAGA
>JBAXHG010000113.1:0-5322 GCA_037139015.1 Actinomycetes bacterium
GTCAAGCCATTGGACAACATCAATGTTCGCAAGGCCATCCTCGCCGTGTCCGACCGTGAGGCAATGCGGAAGTCAAGAGGTGGCGCCGCTGTTGGCGACATCGCCAACCACTTCCTGCCGCCGGGAATCCCAGGCTTTGACCAGGCCGGTGGAGTCAAGGGCACGGGAGTTGATTTCCTTGCGACACCAACAGGGAACCTTGCGCTTGCGCAGGCGTACATGAAGAAGGCCGGCTATCCAAGCGGCAAGTACACGGGTGGCGGCACGCTTCAGATCGTCGGAACCTCTGGCGGTAACGCCCAGAAGATTGCGGAGATTACCCAGGCACAGTTCGCCAAGCTTGGATTCAAGACAAAGCTGGTTCTCGTCACCCAGGATGCCATGTACACACAGTTCTGCAACGTCCCGAAGAAGGCTGTTGCCGTGTGTCCAAATGTCGGTTGGTTGAAGGACTTCAACGATGCACAGACGCTGCTTGACCCGACCTTTAATGGTCAGAACATTGTTCAGGTCAACAACAGCAACTGGCCGCAGCTGAATGTCCCGTCAATCAACAAGGCGATGGACGCCGCGACCCTTGTCACCGACCCAACCACGGCCGCTGATGATTGGGCAAAGATCGACAAGGATGTGACAGCGCAGGCCCCAGCGATTCCGTGGGTCTGGGACAACACGGAGAACATTGCTTCGGCAAACGTTCAAGGCGTTGTGAACAAGTTCAACTCATCTTGGGACCTGTCGTTCACTTCCATCAAGTAGAGCCTTCAAGCTTTCGGTTCCGTTCGCCAGGTGTATGTCTGGCGGGCGGTCCGTTGGCCTTGAAGAAGCTTGATGTGACCACACCGAAGCTGGGGTGAGAAGGTGACGCGCTACATCATTAGACGGGTCCTCTGGACTCTGATCCTGATGGTTGCCGTGAGCGTCATGACATTCGTGATCTTCTACGTATTGCCGTCGGCCGACCCAGCGCAGTTGCGCGCTGGAAGGCACGCTTCACCGCAACAGATTGAGGAGATCCGGCACAAGTACCACTTGGACAGACCCTTGCTTGACCAGCTCTGGTTCTACTTTCAGGGGATCGTCACCAGAGGTGACTTCGGGATCTCTTATGTAAATGATCAGCCTGTGGCGAAGCTCGTGTTCTCTCGACTTCCGGCCACCATCTCGGTGGCGATGGGCGCGGCCGTCCTCTGGCTCATTTCGGGCATTGCAATCGGGATAATCAGCGCGGTTCGTCGTCACTCCCGGCTTGACCGGACAACGATGAGCCTTGCGCTCGTTGGTATCAGCGCACCCGTCTACTGGCTTGGCCTTGTCGCCCTCTACCTGTTTGCCGACGACATTGGACTGATTCCCATCCTTGGCGGCTCGGGGAGTTATCGCCCGATCACAGTTGACCCGCTGGGATGGCTCAACTCAATGATCCTTCCGTGGATCGTGTTGGCGATCGCCTTCGCCGCGTTCTACTCGCGGCTCCTGCGCGGGACGCTGATTGAGGTCATGGGCGAGGATTACATTCGCACCGCGCGGGCAAAAGGACTGCCCGAGCGGACGGTGGTCATGCACCACGGTGTTCGCGCTGCCATAACTCCGATCGTCACGGCCTTTGGTCTTGACCTTGGAGCACTGCTTGGTGGCGCGGTACTCGTCGAGATCGTCTTCAACATTCCTGGCATTGGCCGACTTGCCTATGACGCCATCCTCCACTCGGACCTTTTCCTGATTCAAGGAACGGTCCTGTTGGCCGCCTTCTTCGTGATCGTGGCGAACCTTGTGGTTGATGTGGTCTACGCCTATTTGGACCCGAGGGTGAGGTACGAGTGAGCACGCCGCTGCTCAGCGTTGAGGACCTGTTCGTTCAGTTCGACACTGAGGACGGAGTTGTGCGCGCGGTTGACGGAGTGTCGTGGAGCATTGAGCCTGGTCGCGCACTTGGAATTGTCGGTGAGTCAGGCTCAGGCAAGACAGTTGGCGGGCTGACGCTGCTCGGTCTGACGCGGTCAAACAGCACGACGGTTACCGGTCGCGCGATGTTCGAAGGAGAGGACTTGGTCGCGATGCAAGACGAGCAGTTGCGTCAGATCCGCGGTAAGGGAATAGCGATGATTTTCCAGGACCCCCTTTCGGCCCTGCACCCGTTCTATCGCGTCGGGGACCAGATAGTCGAGGCAATCCAAGCGCATTCCGAGACTTCGGAAAAGGATGCGCGTGCAAAGGCTTTGGAGCTGCTCGGCCTCGTGGGCATTCCCGACCCGCGGGCCCGTCTGGACGCCTATCCGCATGAGTTCTCTGGGGGAATGCGACAGCGCGCGATGATCGCGATGGCGCTCTCGAATGAGCCCAAGGTACTGATCGCGGATGAGCCGACCACAGCCCTTGACGTGACGGTTCAAGCGCAGATCCTTGACTTGCTTGACCGCTTGAGGCGTGAGCTTGGAATGGCTCTTGTGATCATCACCCACGACCTTGGGGTCGTAGCTGAAACCGCTGATGATGTGGCCGTCATGTACGCGGGTCGGATTGTGGAAAAGGCTCCCGTTGAGGAGCTGTTCGCCACACCAATGCATCCGTACACGTGGGGCCTCCTGCGGTCCATTCCGAGACTGACAGGCTCACGGGAGGAGCCACTTCTTCCAATTCCAGGCAGGCCTCCAAGCATGATCTCGCGACCACCCGGCTGCGCTTTTGCCGACCGCTGCGCCTACGCCGCTGAGGAGTGCCGGATTGACGAGCCCACCCTTTCTCCTGCGGGCTCAGTAACCGCGTCAGCCTGTCTGCTGCCCGAGGCCGGACGACGGAGTGCTTGGGCGGGGCTTGCAGCGGGCGGCGTTACGGAAGCAGCATTCAAAGTATTGAGAGGAGGGAAATGAGCGAACCACTCCTTCAGGTCCGTGAGCTTGTCAAGCACTTTCCGATCACCCAGGGCGTTGTCTTCCAAAAGCAGATTGGAGCGGTGCAGGCAGTGGACGGCGTGTCGTTTGACCTGATGCGCGGGGAGACCCTTGGCTTGGTCGGGGAGACTGGCTGCGGAAAGAGTACGACTGCCCGGATGATCGCCCGACTGATGGACCCAACCTCCGGGGAGATGATCTTCGAGGGACAGGATCTTGCTGCCTTGAAGGGGAGCTCCCTCAAGCAGGCTCGCCGTGACATCCAGATGGTCTTTCAAGATCCATATTCATCGCTTAATCCACGCAAGCGAGTTGGCTCAATCATTGAGGAGCCACTTCGTGTTCACGGCCTGCTCAAAGAGGGCGACGCTCGACGCAGGCGAGTGCAGGAGCTGATGGACCGGGTCGGCCTTAACCCAGAGCACTACAACCGTTTCCCACACGAGTTCTCGGGCGGGCAGCGTCAGCGCATTGGCGTTGCGCGTGCGATCGCCCTTGAGCCCAAACTGCTGATCGCCGACGAGCCGGTCTCAGCGTTGGATGTCTCAATCCAAGCCCAGATTCTCAACCTGCTGCGTGACCTTCAGCGTGACATGGGCTTGACGATGATGTTCATCGCCCATGACCTGTCGGTCGTGAGACACATGTGCGATCGCGTCGCTGTCATGTACTTGGGGAAGATCGCCGAACTTGCCCCCAACGAGGCGCTCTACGCAGAGCCTCAGCACCCTTATACCGAGGCCCTTCTTGCCGCAGTTCCAAGTCCGGAACCTGGACGGCGCGGTCGAACCAGGGCTTTGCTCGGGGGCGATGTTCCGTCACCCGCAAACCCGCCTGTTGCCTGCCGTTTCCATACGCGCTGCGCTTATGCAGACGCAGTCTGCTCGCAGACTGAGCCGCCACTTGAGCCTCACGGGGGATCTGTTGCCGCCTGTCATCACCCACTTGGGGAGAGACAAGCCACGGATTAGACGGGCGGTTCCTCGAGCGTCAGGGTGACTGGCCCGTCGTTGACCAGTTCGACGTCCATCATCGCGCCAAAGACTCCGCGCTTTGCACCCAGCGCTTCGCAGAGGGACTCCCAGAGTGGCTCGGCGACATCACCTGGGGAGGCGGCGCCCCAGCTTGGGCGATTGCCTTTGGCCGTGTCCCCGTAGAGCGTGAATTGGCTTACGCAGAGGACTTCCCTCTCACCAAGAGCTTCGTCCATGTCGCCTTTGTCGCTTGGGAAAACGCGTAGAGCCAGGATGCGGCGGGCAAGTCGTGCAACCTGCTCGGGTCCGTCCCCGTGAGTTACACCTGCGAGGACAAGCAGTCCTGGGCCGATCTCCGAGACACGCTGTCCGTCAACTGTCACCGACGCACGAGAAACCCTCTGGACGATTGCCTTCACGCGGGGAGGAGCGCTTTCAGCTCTGCCGCAGCGCGCTCTGGCGCGACGGGGTTGACCTGCAATCCGGTCCCAAGCTCAATTCCAGCAGGCTGTGCAAGGCGGGGGAGTATGTCGATCCGCCAAGCCCAATGGTCAGCGCCGGATGGTTGTGTGCGAATCCAAATGTTCAGCGGCGGAGGCGCTTGGAAGCGGCGTTTGAGGGTTTGCAGTGCGGTGAACAGCATCTGTGAGCAGTTCGATGGGGCTGCTTCAAAGCTTGGCCCAGTTGCCCTCGGGACGATCATCAGCTGGAAGGCTGTGGATGAAGCCCATGGCGCGAGGAGGACGGCCTCGTCATCAATTGAAACGATGCGGTCAGAGGCCCTCACCTCCGCTGCGAGGATGTCAGAGAGCAAGTTGGACCCCGCGGTTCGTGATGCGTGGGCTGTGAAAGCCTCGCGTTCACGCGCAAGCTTCGGGGGCACGAATGGGAGGGCGATCAACTGTGCGTGGGTGTGGGGAAGTGATGCCCCAGCTTCGCTGCCCTCGTTGACGAACAGGTGCCGGCAAGCAGCTCCTGCGTGAGCTTCCACTCGGGCCTGCCAGCCTCGCACGGCAGCAGCAAGCTGGTCATTGCTCAGGTCTGCCAGCGACTGAACGGGGTCTGGTGAGTTGATGATCACCTCATGGCCACCTTGAGCAGACCTGGACGAGAACAGGTCCGGGTCTGACTGCGGCTCTGGCTCTGGGGCATCCGGGGATAGCGCCGGGTACAGGTTGGGGACCGCGCGGACCTTCCAACCAGGTGTGTTTGCAGCGCCACCATCTGGCCTGTCAGCCCAGATCTCAGGCGGGGTCATTCCCTCGTTCCCTTCGGCGAAAGGGTCCTTGCTCGGGTCTATCGCCGGACGGTCCAGCCTGACGTGGAATGCTCCGGGTCTGTCGGCTCGGTCATCGGCAATGACGGTCTTGTCCCCTCCGAGGGGGTCAGTGCGGATTTCAGCCAAGGCGCTTTTCCATGGCGATGTGTTCTATCCCCGAGTCGTAGAAGACGGATCC
>JBAXHG010000114.1:0-5314 GCA_037139015.1 Actinomycetes bacterium
GTGCCCGAGTTGCCGTGCACGTGTTCTTTGAGCGCCGCCTGACGGGCTTCCGGAGCAAACGTGGCTACCGGGATGTCCTGATCATCGGCGGTGGTGACGGAGGGAGCCTCGTTGTCCGGGAGATGGCTCGAAATCCGGATCTGCGGATGCGACCAATTGGTTTCGTGGATGACGATCCGCGCAAGCGGGGCCAGAAGGACGAGTACGGACTGCGGGTTCTTGGTGGGACTGACGAGCTTGCGCGAATTCTTGACGAGACTGAGCCAGATGAGGTTGTAATCGCGATTCCCTCGGCACCAGGTGACCTCCGGGCCAAGGTGGTCGCATCGTGCCGCAAACGCGCGATTCCAGTTCGCACTCTGCCTACAGTCTTTGAGCTTCTCCAGCGGGGAGACGGCCTCGTCCGTCAGGTCCGTGAGGTTCGCGTGGAGGATGTCCTTGGCCGTGAGCCAGTCCGCATGGACCTCGAACGCGTCGGTGCCTATCTGGCCGGGAAAACAGTGATGGTCACCGGCGCGGGAGGCTCGGTCGGATCGGAGCTTTGCCGTCAGATAGCTCGTGTTGGGCCACGCTCGCTGGTGCTCGTCGATCACGCAGAGGACAACCTCTTTGAGATCCTCCGCGAGCTTGAGGGCGACCGTCACGTCCATGGGGCCATTCCAGTATTGGCTGACTGCCGTGAGGAGGAACGGATGAGAGAGGTGCTTGCAGAGCATCGCCCGAATGTGATCTTCCATGCGGCTGCCTACAAGCACGTCGGAATGATGGAGCGGAATCCGATTGAGGCGGTCCGTAACAACGCTCTTGCTACGAGATTGATGGCGCGTATTGCCGGTGAGACCGAGGTTGGAGCGTTCGTTCTTATTTCAACGGACAAAGCGGTCAAGCCCGCGACCGTCATGGGCGCGTCCAAGGCCCTCGCGGAGTGGGCAGTTGAGGCCGCAGCAGACAGCTTCCCCAAAACCAAGTACGCGGCTGTGCGCTTCGGGAACGTGCTTGGTTCATCCGGGTCGGTGGTCCCGATTTTCAGACGTCAGATTGCGGCGGGAGGGCCAGTGACGGTCACCGATGAGCGCATGACGAGATTCTTCATGACAATCCCGGAGGCGGTGCAGCTCGTTATCCGGGCAGGATCCTTGGATGGCCGCAGTGGAGCCTGTTATGTCCTTGACATGGGAGAGCCGGTCAAGATCATTGATCTCGCCGAAGCGATGATTCGACTGTCTGGGCTTGAGCCTGGGAAGGACATTGCTGTGGAGGTTGTTGGACGCCGTGCTGGGGAGAAGCTTCATGAGGAGCTTTTCAATCCGACAGAGCGCCCGATCCCAACAGCTGCAGAGAAGATTCTGAGGGCGGACCGGCCGCCGTTGCCCGCGGATTGGGTTGAGGCAACGTTCCAGGAGATCAATCTTCTTGCGCTTGAGGGCGATGCAGCTGCTCTGGCTTCCAGGGTGGGCGAGTTGGCGGCAACTGCCGCCGCCCGCTCCAACGCCTAGACTTCTCCGCCGATGGCCTTTACCTTCGCCGTATCCATCTCTGATCTTCTTGGCAACGTCGGGACTGTTGCCGGGCTTGTTGCTGCTCTGGCCGTTGCGGTTCTTGCGACAGTTGTTCTTGGTCAGGGAAGTGAAGTCAAGCGCTTGAGGGATGAGGTTGACGCGGAAGCGGATCGTGCGTACGCGGCAGAGGCAGCCCTCGCGATTGAGGTTGCATCAGCTGCCAGGAATGTTCCCCAGGCAATGGCACAGCAGCTCCCCGTTGCAGCTGCCCCAGCCTCTGTTGTGGCTATCCCCGAACCAGCTGCAGAGAGCCTGCCTCAGGCGAGTGAAGGCATTGGCAATGGCACTGGTACGGCTGGGGCGCCAGCTCTCGGTTCGGCGACAGTTTCCCCAGTAATTGCCGCCCAGCTGATCTCAACTCCGGAGCCGGCCGATCAACCAAGTGAAGAACCTGCTCTGAACCAAGTGCCTGAGATCGAGCCCGGGTCAGTGGCACGGACCGACCGCCCAGCTCCGATTGTCATCCCGTCCCCCGCAGCCGCGACTGCGGCGGCTCGTACAGATTCTGCTTCCAGAAGCATCGGAGATCCTTCTACTTCGGCAGCCGGAGCAGGACAGCGAACCCCACGCCCTCCCGTAAAGGAAGGAACTGTCAAAAAGGGACGGAACCCACTTCCGATCTTGGCAGCAACGGTGTTGATCATCGTGGCAATCGTTTTCGGGATCAACCAGTTCGGCGGCAGCAGCTCTGACACGGCCAAGACTGGGGCTTCGTCTTCAACCACCTCAACTTCATCTGGAGCTACCACGGGTAGCGGTTCGATCGTTGCTGTTCTTAACGGAACGCCCGTGTCCGGACTCGCTGGGCAGGTAGCTGGCGAACTGGAGAAGGCGGGATTCAAGCCGGGGCGTGTGGCAAGTGCTCGCGACCAGCAGACGAAGGCCACGATCGTCGCCTACATGCCCGGACACGCAGCTGATGCAGAGGCTGCGGCCAAGGCCCTCGGAATCGATGTTTCTGTCGTTCCGGCTGACGATGCGATGCAGGCGGTTGCCTGCCCGGACGCTGCAACATGCACGGCCGAGGTGATCGTCACCGTAGGAGCGGACCGCACCCGCTGAAGCTGACCTCCGTGCGATCACTGACTGACCAAGCGTGACCCGCACCGCGAAAACAGCATTCCTCCTCCTCGCAGTCGCGACTGTGGGCGGGTTGTATGTAGCCCAGCATCTGAGACGCAGTGATCCGGTTGTACTCGGCGTAAGACGGACAGCCGCTTTCTCACCGAAGGGCACGGGCCCTACAGCTGCAACCGTGTCGTTCTTCCTAAAGCGGCGGGACACGGTTGCCGTAACGGTGGTTGACGGGCAGGGCGACGAAGTCAGGACGCTTTCAACAGGAAGGTCCGTGCCAGCCAAGACGAGAGTGGATTTCGTTTGGGATGGTCGGACTGCAAATGGCAAGGTTCCACTCGACGGGACCTACCGGTTCCGCATCGGCCTTGCCCGGCAAGGTCGGTCACTGACGATTCCAAGCGGAGTTCGTCTGGACACCAAGCCAGCGACTCCCATCGTCACGGCCGTTGATCCAGTGCATGGGAATGGGCCGCTGATCCTTCCAGGGGCAGCACAAGCTGTCGGTCGGGTTGGCGGAACCCCCGGCTATGACGTTGAAGGTTTTGTCCTGCGTACTGATGTGGTCCCGGCAAGGATCGTCAAGCGGTTCCCTCTTGGCGACCGACCAGCGCAAATTCGGTGGGACGGGACGGTAGGCGGGCATCCTGCTGCTGACGGCACCTACCTGCTCGGCATCTCTGAGACAGATTCAGCAGGAAATCGCGGGAGTGCCCCGGTCGTTCTCACTCCCGTTCCAGGTCCGCCACGAGGGCATCCAGGAGTGACGATCCGTCACCTCGGGGTTGCGCCGCCAACAGGACCCGTTCGGCCTGGCGGGCTCCTCGGGGTTCAGGTTGATGCCCGCGGCCACGGTTTCCAGTGGGGACTCAAATCGGCTGCCGGTGGCGCGCTTCTTGCACACGGAAAGGGCCGTGGAACGGTGTTGCGTCTACGGGTTCCCAATAAGGCGAGAGGCCTCCTGACGCTCGCTGTAGTGGGTAATGGCCGGCGGGTTGAGGTGCCGGTAGCGGTAACCAATGGGGGCCACGGGCTGTTGGTTGTGCTCCCTGCGATCCGCTGGCAGGCTGTTGCCCCTGTTGACGGAAACGGCGATGGGCTTCCGGATCTTTTGACGATGGGACGGCCCGTCGGTCTTGCACGCGTGCTCCCCCGCCTGCACGGTGGTCTGGCCGGGCTCAACTCAGAGGTGAAGCCACTGCTGGCGATCTTGAGGGCAGAGCGGATTCCGTTCGACCTGACGACCGATATTGCCGTTGCTGCAAATCGTGGTCCGCGGCTTGAGGCTCACACGGGAGTTGTTTTTGCGGGAGAGGAAACCTGGCTTCCGGCGTCCACGCTCCAGCGGATCCGATCGTCCGTGATGAAGGGGACCAATGTTCTTGACCTCGGGCTCAATTCGTTGCGGCAAACCATTGAGATTCGCGCGGGCGTGGCGTCGAAGCCCTCTCTGCCAAGCAGCGCCGATGTATTGGGTGGCATCCGGACTCCAGCGTCCAAGGAAGCGACGGACCTTTTGGTCTGGAAGGACACACTCGGACTTTTCAGCACGACCGGGGGAAGTATCTTTGCCGGGATCGGTTGGACGGGAACGGCAAGCGTCAAGGCCCCGGGCAAGCTTGCCTCGGCCGCAGGTCCCCAATCGGGTATTGCTGGCATCGCCGCGTGGCGGTTGGGCCGCGGAGTTGTGATTCGTCCCGGAGTTCCGTCCGGGGCAGAAGTGGCGCAGAGCAGCCCGACAATGTTGGCGTTGATATCCAAGGCGCTATCGATAACTGCCGCTCGCTGACTTGGGAGAATTCCTTCTACCCGCTATTGCGCGGATTCCCCGCAACTGCGAGTATCCGAACTAATGACCCCTTCCACGAACCAGAAGTCGTTGTTTGCCCGCTTCACCAACCGTCCCACGCTCCATCAAGGGCGCTTCCCCTACATGGACTCGCTCCGCGCGATGGCCGCCCTCAGCATCGTCGTGTTCCACTACGCGGGTTATGCCTCGCTCCCGTCGGCGATGGAGTGGATGCGTCCGCTTGTGGTCCGCCTCGGTGCCGGCGTCCTCGTGTTCTTCGTCATCTCTGGATTTCTCATTTACAGACCTTTTGTCAGGGCGAACTTGGAGGGAATGAGTCGACCTGAGGTCTGGGGCTACACGAAGCGGCGTTTCCTTCGAATTGTTCCGGCCTATTTTCTGGCATTGACCGTTACCGCCGCGTTGGCAGGGAAGCAGGATGTGTTTGGAACCAATGGATTCCTGTATTACGGATTCGCCCAGATCTACAGCCCCGGGCTTGAGCTGCGCGGGCTCTCCGTCGCGTGGTCGTTATGCATTGAGGTAACGCTTTATGCCTTCCTTCCGATCTGGGCTCTGTTGGTTGCCCAGATACCTGCGGGTACGGCTGTTGCGCGAAAGCAGCGCGAGCTGGTCACACTCACGGGGCTGCTCGTCCTTGGTGTGGTGTGCCGAATCATCTTGAGCAACAACTCGGGAGACGTTGGCGCAATTTCAATTCTCGCCTACTTGGACATCTTCACGCTGGGAATGTTCCTTGCGTATCTCTCGGTGGCATACGAGGGGAAGGGGTTGCCCAAGGCTCTGTCCTGGCTCAACAACTACCCCGGGCTCTCATGGGTTGCTGCGGGTGTCTGCATGTGGGCGATGGCTACCCAGACCGGCCCAAATC
>JBAXHG010000115.1:0-5306 GCA_037139015.1 Actinomycetes bacterium
GCTTCCGAGCGTCACTGTCACCGTGACTACTGATTTTCCACGCTGAAGTTTCATCTCAACCTTGGTTCCAGGCTTGTCGGCAGCGATCACTGCAGCAAGATCATCCGACGTCCGGATTTCATGTCCGCCCGCCCCAATGATGATGTCGCCGCCGGTGGTTATCGGCTGCCCACTGATGGCAACCTGCTTGTTCCCACCTCGAATTCCGGCCTTGGCAGCAGGGCTCCCCGACACGACCTTCTGAACTAGAGCACCGTGATCTATGGAGAGCTTCAAGGCTGCTATTGACTGGTCAACGGTCTGAGACTCGACGCCAAGCCAACCCCGTTCGACGCGCCTCCCGTCACTCAGCGTGGGGAGAATCGTCTTTGCCGTGTCAATCGGAACAGCGAATCCGATGCCAACGTTTCCTGAAGCGCCTGAACCGCCGGTCTCGATTTGACTGTTGATGCCAATGACCTCACCGCGTGAGTTGAGCAATGGCCCGCCGCTGTTGCCAGGGTTGATTGCAGCATCGGTCTGGATCACATCGCTGATCTGGAAGTGATTCGGGGCCTGAATGCGGCGTTGGAGAGCGCTTACAACGCCAGTCGTGAGGGTTCTGTCGAGATTGAATGGGTTCCCGATGGCAAGGACCGAATCGCCCACCTGAACGCTCTTAGAGCTTCCAAGAGTCAGTGGGTGAAGGTTCAATCCCTTTGGGTCCACCTTGAGCAGCGCCAAGTCTGTCGAAGGGTCCTTGCCAACAAGCCTGGCTGGCAGTGTCTTCTTGTCGTCGAAGCCAATCTTGATGTCTGTTGCACCATTGACGACATGGAAGTTCGTGAGGATCAAGCCTTGCTTGTCGATCACGAACCCCGAGCCCGTCGCCTGGCCGGACTGAGGCCCCCCGAAGCCCAATGGGTCCTGTGACTGCTGAACGATCGTGGAGCTGATGAAGACAACTCCGGGAGCGTCCTTCTTGTAAATGTCGCGGGCGCTGATCTGCCCGCCCCCATCCGAGGTGCTGACGGGAGTTGCTCCCGTTGCATCGGATGACTGGTAGACCGTGGTTGTCTGGGATCCGACTCCGAGGACACCAACAACCAGTGCGACAACGGCTCCACCAGCAATGCCGGCGAGCGTGAGGGAAAGAGCGTTCTTTTTCATTGCCCAATTGTGAGGGCCATACCTCAAGGTTTCCTAAGTCCGATCAAGAAGGTGACGCACAGCAGCTCCTATGTCCGGAGAGCGCATTAGCGCCTCTCCGACCAGAACCGCGTCAACTCCCACCCGTTCCAGCTCATGTAACTGGCTGGGGAGCGAGATGCCCGACTCCGAAACAACGGTTGTTCCGGCTGGAATATCCGCGAGGAGCTCAAATGTGCGCTGGACATCAACGGAAAAATCCTTGAGATTTCGATTGTTAATTCCGATGAGACCGCCCCCAAGTTCAATTGCCACTTCAAGTTCGTCCTCGTTGTGAACCTCCACCAGGACATCCAACCCCAGCCTGTCGGCTTCCGCGGAAAAGTCCCCAAGTGAACTTGAAGAGAGCGCTGCAACAATCAGCAGAACAGCGTCCGCTCCTGCCTCTGCCGCTTCAAGCAGTTGGTACCTGTCAACGATGAAGTCCTTGCGCAGGAGAGGCAGATCTGTGATCGCGCGAGCTCTGCGCAGATCGTCAAGTGAGCCGCCGAACCCGTCCTCCTCCGTGAGGATGCTCAGCGCGGTCGCTCCCGCCGCAGCGTAGGCGCCCACGACATCCTCCAATTCAAGGTCCTCCCTGATTGCACCGGCGGAAGGACTCCTTCGCTTGTGCTCGGCAATCAATGACATCCCGGGATGGCCCAGTGCCTCCTTGAAGTGGCGCTCTGGCCTGTCTTCAGGGATTCGAGCAATAAGTTCAGACTCTGGCAAAGCAAGCTTCCTTCTCTTGACTGCATCCCGCGTGTTGTCAAGAATCCCGTCGAGGCGAGTCACTCCCTGCCTCCGCGCGGCGCTGCAAGCCGCTCCACGATTGCCTTGGCGGCTCCCGAATCAATGCTCTCTTCTGCCGCCCGGACGCACGCGGCAAAGTCGTCTCCATCGCCGGCAACCAGGATGGCCGCGCCGGCATTGAGTACGGCCAAGTCCCGCTGGGGGCCCTTGTCGCCGTTGAGGATCGAACGTGTGATGGCAGCGTTGTGCTGAGGGTCCCCTCCGGCAACCTCGTCCTCCGCGGCGGGCTCAAGCCCCACATCCTCTGGGGTAACAGACCACGTTGAGACTGCGCCGTCCCTGACTTCCCAGACAGTGCTTGGGGCCGAAATGCTCAGCTCATCCAGACCATCGTCGCTCCCGACAACCAGCGACCTGTCGGTGCCCAAGAGAGCAAGAGCGCGGGCCATCATCTCAAGTGCTGACGGGTTGCTGACGCCGACGACCTGCCGGCTGGCCCCAGCAGGATTGGTCAGCGGACCCAGAAGGTTAAATACCGTCCTCGTGGCTAGTGCCTTGCGCACAGGGACCACATGGCGCGTGGCGGCGTGATGTGCGGGAGCAAACATGAACCCAAAGCCAATCTTGTCGATGTCGTTGGCAATCTGGGCTGGGGCAAGATCAATCGGAATGCCAAGGGCTTCGAGCAGACAAGCAGAGCCAGACAGCCCGGTGGCCGAGCGGTTCCCGTGCTTGGCGATGCCCACGCCTGCCCCTGCTGCAATCAGGGCTGCCGTTGTCGAAACATTGAAGGTCGTGCGTCCCCCTCCAGTGCCCGCTGTGTCAACAAGATCGCGGCGGGTTGGAGTCACACTGGCGGCAAGGGCGCGCATCGCGCGGGCCAGACCAGCCATCTCATCTGCAGTTTCGCCCTTTGAGCGAAGTGCAATCAGGAACCCCGCGGTCTGGACTTCAGACACCCGTCCCTCCATGATTTCCCCAAGGACGGCCTGAGCCGTATCTGCGGGAAGGTCACTTCCCGCGCAGAGGGAATCAATCGCTTCAACAAGGACGGAGTTGGGGCCCGGGGTATCACTCATGTTCCGGAAGAATCCCTGTTGGCAAGGAAATTCGCAAGCATCTCGTGTCCGCACTCAGTAAGGATCGACTCCGGGTGGAACTGAACCCCTTCCGCGGGAAGGCTGGGGTGGCGGACTCCCATCACAAGGCCATTCTCTCCGGTGGCGGTGACTTCAACCTCACCGACTTGATCAGGGTCAACCACCAGCGAGTGGTAGCGACCAACCGTGAGTGGGGATTTCAGACCGGAGTAGACGCCCTTACCATCGTGCTCAATCACGCCCGTCTTGCCATGAACCGGCTCACCTCGGATGATGCTTCCTCCAAAAGCCTGTGCCATCGCCTGATGGCCGAGGCAGACTCCAAGTGTCGGAATGCCTGCCTCGGGAAAGGCCCGCACGCAGTCGAGAGTTATTCCGGCCTCATTCGGAGTGCAGGGGCCTGGTGAGATCACAAGACGTTCGTATCCCCTTGCCAGCAGGGTCGCTGCATCTGACTGATCGTTACGAACCACCTCAGGTTCAGCACCGAGTTCGCCAAGGTACTGCACCAAGTTCCAAGTGAACGAGTCGTAATTGTCAAGGACGAGAACGCGCACGGGAGATCAGGTCCAGTCGGGACGCGTTGCGGCAAGCTCTACTGCGCGCATCACTCCGCGCGACTTGGCCTCGGATTCAGCGAGCTCATACTCCGGCAGTGCGTCGGCGACAGTCCCTCCGCCCGACTGGATGTGGGCCTTACCGTCCTTCACCACCACTGTCCTGATGTGAATGCAGACGTCAAGGTCTCCGGTGTAGGAGAGGTAGCCAATTGCCCCGCCGTAGCCGCCCCGCTTCACAGCCTCCAGCTCATCAATGATCTGCATCGCCCGGACCTTCGGCGCGCCGGACAATGTCCCCGCAGGAAGAACGGATCGGAGTGCGTCAACAGCTCTGATTCCCTTCTTGAGCGTCCCCCCAACCGAGCTGACGATGTGCATCACATGGGAGTACATCTCAACAGCCATCAGCTCCTCAACCTCCACCGAGCCGTATTCACAGACGCGCCCGATGTCATTGCGTCCAAGGTCAACAAGCATCACATGCTCTGCAAGCTCCTTGGGATCGGCAAGGAGCTCCGCTGAAATCCGACGATCGTCCTCGGCATCAACCCCGCGCGGCCTTGTCCCAGCAATCGGTTTTGTAGACACATGACGCCCGCTTACCGTCAGCAATGGCTCTGGGCTCGCACCCGCAACCTCAAAGTCGCCAAAGTCGAGGAAGTACATGGACGGACTTGGGTTGACGGCCCTAAGTCCCCGGTAGATGGCAAAGGCGGGAAGGTCAGTCTCGGCTGTCCAACGCTGGGATGGAACGACCTGGAATGCGTCGCCAGCCCGGATGTACTCAATGATTGTGGACACCATTGCCTTGAAGCGTTCAGGAGTCGTGTTGGAAGTGAAGTCCGGCGGCTGGTGAGCAACCTCCGCCCCGAAGTCTGGAATGGGCCCGCCGAGTCGTGCCCGAACCTCTGCGATTGTCTCAACAGCCTTGTCCCACTCAGCTCCAGCATCGCCCGCATCCGAATGGATCAGTGAGAAAACAACCAGGCGGTTCTGAAGGTGATCGAAGGCCACCATCACATCGGTCAGCATCAGTGCCATGTCAGGAAGCCCGACCGGGTCAATGTTCGGCTCACCCAACGGCTCGGTGGTTCGGACAAGGTCGTAGCCGAACATGCCAACTGCACCTCCGGCAAATGGTGGCATTCCGGCGACCGGCGCAAGGTCCCCTTCTCCGGCTGCCGCTCCGGCTATCTCAAATGGGTCTCCTGCATCGCCTAGCGACCACCGAACGACGCTTTTCGGGCGATATCCGATGAACGACCAGCGGCCAACATGCTGCCCGCGTTCCGCCGATTCGAGGAGGAAGGACGGCCCGTCGCCCCGGAGTTTCAAATAGGCAGAAACTGGTGTTTCTGTGTCCTCAACAACTGAATGGACGACCGGCACAAGCTTGTACCTGGAAGCAAGTTCAATCGCCTCATCGCGATTGGGGGTGACCTGTCCGGCCATCTGCTCTCTTGTAGTCATCGCTGCGGCCCACCTCGGCGGGCAGCGAGGACGGCCGTCACATCGTCAAGCGAGAGTCCTCGGGACCGAAGCAGCACCAAGAGGTGGTAGAGCAGATCAGCTCCCTCTTCGGAAACCCTCTCATCGCTTTCTTCTCTGGCGGCCCGGGTGACCTCCTCGGCCTCCTCCTGCACCTTTTCTCCAGCAAGACCAGGATCGTTGAAGAGGGTCGTGGTGTAAGAACCGGAGGGCATCTCGACAGAACGCTGCAGAATGG
>JBAXHG010000116.1:0-5278 GCA_037139015.1 Actinomycetes bacterium
AGCGCACGCAAATACTCGACACGCTTCTCAAGCGAAACGCCAACAGCGCCCGTTGAGTAGTTGATGATCACATCGTCAACTTCCGCCAGGATCGCCTGCGTGATCGCGCGGAAGTCCTCAATCTCATAGGACGGAACTCCCTCAGGCGTGCGGGCGTGAATGTGGATCATTGCTGCGCCCTCATCCACAACCCTGCGAGCCTCTGCCGCGTACTCCTCCGGCGTGTAAGGGATCGCAGCACACTGGTCGCGGTTTGCAACAGCACCGCTGATTGAGTTGGTGACAATTACCGGGTCTTCAACGCTCATACCGGCACCACCGCGTTGCGCTTCCAAGGGCGGTCAACTGTCTTGCCTTCCGCCATTTCAAGCGCGCGGCAAATCGTCTTTCGAGTTTCACGAGGGTCAATCACGTCGTCAATCATTCCGTTCTTTGCCGCGATGTACACGTCAATGATCTTGCGGTATTCGCTGATCAGATGCGCCTTCATCGCCTCGGGGTCATCGGCTTCCTCAACCTGCTTGCGCATCACAATTTCAACTGCGCCCTCAGCGCCCATTACGGAGATCTCCGCACTTGGCCAAGCGACGATCACATCGGGTTCATATGCGCGGCCATTCATCACGAAGTAGCCGGCACCGTAGGCCTTGCGGATGATCACAGTGACCTTCGGGACTGTTGCGTTCGCGACTGCGTGCAACATCTTCGCTCCATGGCGAATGATCCCAGCCTCCTCAACCTTTGTGCCAACCATGAAACCGGGCACATCCTGAAGGAAAAGCAGTGGAATCCCGAAGGCGTTGCAGAGGTTCACAAAGCGCGCTGCCTTGTCGGCGGAGTCGTTGTCGAGGATCCCGCCAAGGTGCTTGGGCTGGTTCGCGACGATGCCACACGGGCGACCACCGAACCGGGCAAAGCAAGTGATGATCGTCTTTCCCCACTGCGGCTTCATGTCGAAATATTCGCCGTCGTCAACGATGCGGCTGATCACGTTGTACATGTCGTGCGGCTTGCGGTTGCTCTCCGGCAATGCTTCAAGCAGTTCCTCATCAGCGCGGTCAATCGGGTCTGAGGTTGGCTTGATCGGCGGGGCTTCACCATTGTTGGATGGGAAGTAAGAGAGGTACTGCTTGATCCGCTCAATGCATTCGGGATCATCCGCAACTTCCAGGTCGCCAACTCCCGACTTGCGGCAGTGAACTCTGCTGCCGCCAAGCTCCTCTTGGGTGACATCCTCGCCCACCGCTGCTCGAACAAGGTGCGGCCCGGCAAGGGCCATGGAGCCCCGTCCTTTCACCATCGGAACAAAGTCTGCAAGGCCTGGGATGTAAGCGGTGCCAGCCGAGCACGGGCCCATCAGGGCTGCGACTTGTGGAACCACGCCGCTCATCACGACCTCTTCGCGGAACAGGTCTCCTGACCCGGCGAACAGTGATCCAACGGCTTCCTGAATTCGCGCGCCTGCGCTGTCGAGAAGCCAGATCATTGGCATGCGCTGCTTCAACGCCATCTCGCGCATGCGGGCAACCTTGGTTTCACTGGTCATGCCCATTGAGCCGGCCATCACGGTGAAGTCGTAGGCAACAACGGCAACCTTGCGCCCGTCAACCATTCCGAAGCCGGTGACAACACCGTCAGCTGGGGCTTCCTTGTGGTCAAGGCCACGGACCGAATGGTGAATGCCCGCGTGAATGCCGAGCTCGGTGAAGGTGCCCTCGTCAACAAGCAGTGCAACGCGCTCACGGGCGGTCAGCTTCTCAGCCGCATGTTGGGCGGCGATCTTCTCCACACCACCGCCAAGGGCCGCAGCCTCCCTGCGCTCCGCCAACTCTTCAACAAGTGGGCGAAGGATTGATGTTGGGGTTTCGTCGCTCATTGTCCCGTCCAGTTTGGGTCGCGCTTTTCGAAGAACGCGGATACGCCCTCCTGCAGGTCATCAGTTGAGAACGCAAGGGTCAGGTTGTGACGCAGGTACTCGAGTGCTTCCTTGAGCGGCATGTCCTGCTGACGGTGGAGCGCGTCCTTGCCCATTTTCATCAGCACAGGTGATCGCGAGGCAAGGCGCAATGCCCAATACTCGACGGCCTCGTCCAACTCTGCGTCCGGCACAACTTTGTTGACAATGCCAAGGCGCTCGGCTTCGGCAGCATCAATGCGGTCGCCAAGCAGAAGCATTTCCGTTGCCTTCTTGCGCGGAACGTTCCTGTAAATCAGAGCCATGATCATGAACGGGAATGTCCCCACATTGATCTCCGGCGTTCCAAAGGTTGCTGACTCACCAGCGACGATCAGGTCACAGGCCAGGGCAAGTCCAACTGCGCCTGCCAGCACGTGCCCTTGGGCACGGCAGAGAACTGGTTTGCCAAGTTCACCGATCAGGAGGAACAGTTCCGGAAACTTGGAGGTCCCGGCGTGCTTGTGAACAAGGGGCACATCGGATGCAAAGCCCGCGAGGTTCCCCCCGGAGGAGAATGTGCGGTCGTCAGTTGAGGCGAGGACTACAGCCCGAACTTCCGCGTCATCGCGTGCGCGCTTGAAGGCTGCAATCAACCCGTCGAGCATCTCATTCGAGAGGCTGTTTCGAGTGGATGGATCATCCAGTGAAATCGTCGCTACGCCAGCCTCAACCGCATATCCAACTGGTGCTTCATGTGCCTGCTTTTCAGTGTCAGCCATCCGCTCTCCCCTTCGGTGATGGAACGAGCCTAAACCCTGCCACAACTTCCTAGTGGCGGGAGTGCGCCTTATTGACTCAATCAACCCCCGGGCGTGCTTCACTTCCCCAGCGCGGTCAGGTACCGTCGCACCCAGAGGGGACTGCTGATGCAGCCTCGACTGCCAATTCATTTAACGAGGAGATACTCAACGCATGTCTGCCACAGACGATGTACTCAAGCCTGACTTTGGTGCCCAGCAGAAGCACTTCATCTTCAACGATGATCACGAACAGCTTCGCCAGTCGATTGCAGCATTCGTAGAGAAGGAGCTTGCTCCCCACGCTGAAGAGTGGGAGGAGACAACTTTCCCCGACTCTGTAATTCATCGCATGGGTGAACTCGGGTTCCTCGGCCTTTCAATGCCAGAGGAGTACGGCGGACAGGGCGGCGACTACTACTGCAACCTTGTTCTCGCAGAGGAAATGGCCAAGTCACATTCGGGCGGTCTCGCAATGGGTGTCGCAGTCCACACGGACATGGCAATGCCACCAATCCACCTGTTCGGAACTGAAGAGCAGAAGCAAGAGTGGCTTGTTCCAGCAATCAAGGGCGAGAAGATCCTGAGCCTTGGTATTACAGAGCCTGACGCTGGCTCTGACGTGTCTGGCATCAAGACCCGCGCGGTGCGCGATGGTGACGAGTACGTCATCAACGGCTCAAAGACCTACATCACCAATGGCCACCGCGCCGATGTGATCATCCTTGTAACCAAGACGGATCCGGATGCAGGCTACGACGGGTTCAGCCTCTTCCTTGTTCCAATGGACGCGCCAGGCGTGATCCGTGAGAAGAAGCTGGAGAAGTTGGGCATGCACGCTTCTGACACCGCACTGCTCGCATTCCAGGACGTTCGCGTTCCAGCATCAGCAATGCTCGGCCAGGAGGGCAAGGGCTTCTACCACATCATGTGGGAGCTTCAAGGCGAGCGTCTGATCGGCGCAGCCGGCTGTGTTGCCGGTGCTCAGGTCTGCTTCGAGAAGACACTTGAGTACGCATTGGAGCGCGAGGCTTTCGGTCGTCAGATCGGCAAGTTCCAGGTGATCCGTCACAAGTTCGCGGAGATGGCCACAAAGATTGAAGCTGCGCGTCAGATGACTTACATGACAGCTTGGAAGTTCAACAATGGCGAGTACCCAGTTCGTGAGATCAGCATGGCCAAGCTCTACAGCGCCCGTATTGCTGTTGAGGTTGCCGATGAGTGCATTCAGATCCACGGTGGTGCCGGTTACATGAAGGAATACGGCGTTGAGCGGACTTGGCGGGACATGCGCCTCAACCGCATTGGCGCTGGCACCGACGAGATCATGCTTGACGTGATCGGTCGCTCGTACGGCCTGTAGGCCGACGAACCAAAGGCTGAACTGAACATGAGCGACTCGGACGTCCTGAAGCCCGACTTTGCGGGCCAGGGCGCTCCGGTTCCTCCGTTCACGCCTGAGCACGAAGAGTTCCGCGCTGCAACCCGCGCATGGGTTGAACGTGAACTGGTCCCCCACGTTGACGAGTGGGAAGCAGCCCGTGATTTTCCCAATTCGTTGTTCACCAAGATGGCGGATCAGGGCTTCATTGGCCTCAAGTTCGACGAGGCTTACGGGGGCGACAACGACGTGGTCGCCGCAGCAGTTCTCGCAGAGGAATTGGCTCGCTGCGGGTCGGGCGGTCTTGCCGCTGGGGTTGGTGCTCACATGGAAATCGCCCTGCCCCCAATCGCCAAGTTTGGGACTGAGGAGCAGAAGCAGCGCTGGCTTGTGCCCGGGATCAAGGGTGAGAAGATCGCCGCACTTGCGATCACAGAACCCGATGCGGGCTCTGACGTTGCTGGTCTCAAAACCACTGCCACACCGGTTGAGGGTGGCTGGATTGTGAGTGGGGAAAAGTGCTACATCACCGGTGGCTGCCGGGCTGACGTAATGGTCACAGCCGTTCGCATGGTCGGCACCAGTCGCCACGACGGCATCACCTTCCTTGGGATTGAACGCGGTGAGGGCGTGACGAGCAGCAAGCTGGAAAAGATGGGTTGGCACGCTTCAGACACGGCGTTGATCAAGTTCGATGAGGTCTTCGTTCCAGAGGAAAACCTGCTCGGTGAAGTTGGCAAGGGCTTCGCGTTGATCATGGCCAACTTCCAGTGGGAGCGGCTGACAATGTCATTGGGCGCAGTTTCAGCAGCGGAGTATGTGATGGAACTGACCTTGAAGTACGCACTGGAGCGGCAGGCTTTCGGTCGTCAGATCGGCAAGTTCCAGGTAATCCGCCACAAGTTCGCGGAGATGGCCACAAAGATTGAAGTTGGCCGCGCGCTGACAATGCACGCATTGCGCATGCATGTTGCCGGGGAGAATGCCGTGAAGGAAGTTTCAATGGCGAAGCTCCTGACCCAGCGAGCAACCCTTGAGATTGCGGATGAGTGTCTGCAGATCCACGGTGGTGCCGGTTACATGGTCGAGTACGGAATTGAACGAGCAGTACGTGACGCGCGCCTCGGGCCGATCGGCGGCGGTACTGATGAAGTGATGGCCGAGATCATCGGCAAGACGCTCGGGCTCTAACAACTTGGGAGT
>JBAXHG010000117.1:0-5239 GCA_037139015.1 Actinomycetes bacterium
GCGCTCGTCCACTCGGCCAGCTCTGACATGCCGGCAGCTGACGGCTTGTCATCCCCAAGACCAAGCTCAAAGAGAATCGCCCTGTGGCAAACAATGTCCGGATAACGGCGGATTGGAGACGTGAAGTGGCAGTAGTGCTCCAGCCCAAGACCGCTGTGGCCGAGCGGTTCCGTGTCATAACGGGCGCGCTGAAGAGCCCGCAGCACGAGGGTCGTAATCCCCAGACGGCCGCGGTTCTCCTTGCGGGTCCAGTGGTCAACCATCACGGACGCTTCCGCAGAGATCCTCACGCCGTCGGATGCGGTCATCTTCTTCGGCGAGGCCGGAGTAGGAATGTCCAACGAGGCGAGTCGATCCAGCAGCATCTCTACCGCCTCCGCCTCTGGTCGCTCGTGAACACGGTGCAGAGCCGAAGCCCGCCTGGCAACAAGCTGTTTTGCCACCTGAGAGTTGGCAGCGACCATGAGCATCTCGATAAGGCGGTGACTTTCCGTCTGCTCAACCATGCGCCAGCCGGAAACATTGCCCTCATCATCAAAAGTGAATTCAGGCTCGGGGCGGTCAAGCGCCAAACCGTGGTTCTCTGCGCGCTGGGCTGCAAGCGCGAGCGAGACAGCCCGGGCCGCTTCCAAAGGCTTGGCCCATGGCTCACGGGCGACGACTTCGCCCAAGAGGATGCGGTCAACCTCGTCGTAGTCCAGCCGCTCGTCGGACCTAATGATCGTCCGCTGGACCTCACTCTCCACACAGTCGGCCCCATCAAAGTCCATCCGTACGGTGACGGCGAGACGATCCTCCCCGGGCACCAATGAGCAAGCGCCGCTGCTCAAAGAGTGCGGAAGCATTGGCTCGACTGCCCCAGGGACATAAACGCTTGTGGACCTGCGAATCGCTTCGTCATCAAGCTTGGAGCCCGGTTTCACAAAGGCCGAGACGTCTGCAATGTGAACCCACACGCGCGAGTGTCCATTGGGAAGAAGTTCAGCGCTGATCGCGTCATCGAAGTCCCTGGCGGTCGCAGGGTCGATGGTGAAGGTCGTGAGATCCCGAAGGTCAATTCGTCCCTCGGCCGAAATCTGCTCGGACACTGATTCGGCCTCCGCCTCAACAGCCTTGGGGAAGCTGCGCATCAGCCCTCGATCCAACATGAGTGCCTCAAGGACGTCCTTTGCGGAATCGATCCGTCCCACCACCTTTTCTACCCGTACCCGACCGCTGCGACCTTGGTCGAGCTGAGGCAGCAGGACAATGTCCCCTTCTCTAAGGCGGGGTGCGTCGTCGCCGCCACCGTCAATCAGCCGACGTGGACCAGGGCCGAAGATCGGTTCGGCCACAGGAGTGCGACCGGGCTTCACAACAACGCCAATACGGCTGATCGGCGGTGCCTCGACTTCCCTCGGAGCTGGCTTGGGCGGACGCTTTGCTTCGCCCTGCCGGCGGTCGTCCATATGGTCTTCGCGACGGTGACCCTTGTTACGGCCCTTGTGGCCAGGCTTTGAGCGGTCTGCCTTCTTGACGGCGACGCCTCCCTTGCCCTTCGGCTTCTTCTTGCGCGGAGTTGCAGCAGGGTCTACTGTTCCCGTGCCCTGAACCTTCTTCTTCACAGCGGAACGGGGCTTGCCGGACGAAGCCGTTGCGGCCTTGCCTCCCCCATGCTTTCGCTTGACATCCTTGACATCACGTTTCTTGCCATTGCGGCCCTTGCCGCCCTCTGTCTTGCTCACTTGGATTGTCCGGACACAGCTGCAACAGCTGCATTGAGTGCAGCCGCAGGGCTGGCGCTCGCGGGAACCTTGACGTTCGGCGTTACTCCAGCGCCCGTCTTGACGCCACCTCCACCGAGGTTGCGCCCAGAGGGAAGGAAGTACTCGCCAACAGTGATGTCGAGTGCCCCGTTGTTGCTCAGAGGCGTGATCTCCTGAAAGACACCCTTGCCGAAAGTTCGGGTCCCGACAATCGTTCCCCTGTGCCTGTCCTGAATGGAACCGGCGACGATCTCTGACGCACTGGCTGTGTTGCGGTCCACGAGCACGGCAACAGGGATATCCGTCGAAATGGCACCACCGGACGCGCCATAAATCTTCTGGGCGCGATGCCTTCCCCGCGTGACCACAACTGTGCCCTTTGGAATGAAGACGCTCGCCACTGCGACACCTTCGTCAAGAAGCCCGCCACCGTTAGCCCGGAGGTCAAGAACAATGGCCTTGGCGCCATCCTTAATCAGCTTGCGAGTTGCAGTGGAAACTTGGGCTCCTGCTCCCTGAACGAAGCCGCTTAGCGCCACGACACCAACCTTGGTGCCATTCGGGGCAGTGACCATCTCAGAGTCAACTGAAGGGGCGGAAATCCGCGCACGCTTCAGCTTCAGCGTTCTTGGCTTACCGGACTTGGCGATTACCCCGACTGTCACGGGTGACCCCGGAGGACCGGTGACAAGGGAAACGGAGGCTCCGACCTTCTTGCCCGCAAGTGGCTTGCCGTCAACGCTGACGATCGTCTCCCCAGGCTGAATATTGGCCCGCTCAGCCGGAGTGTCGGGAAACACCTTCGTGACGAGCAGTCCCTTCGGCGAGAAGGAGACGCTCAGTCCAATTCCTGAAAAGTGAGGGTTCTCACTGTGCTGAAACAACGCATAGGACTTGGGGTCCAGGTAGGCGGAGAATCGGTCGTGCAGGCCCGCGACAACCCCGGCAATCGCATGGTTCTGGATCTGCGAATCAGGGATTGGCCTGTAGTAGTTCTCGCGAACCATTCTCTGCGCCTCGTTGAAGGCGGTCTGGCCGTTTGTCCCGCTCAGCTTCTGAAGGCTCTCAGGCAAACCGGCTGGATTTGCCCCAAGCCGCAGCCCAGCTGTAAAAACAATGAAGACCCCAAGGGCCAACGCGAGAAGGCGAAGGATTGTGCGCATGTATACCGGAGGTTATCGGCGCGAGGCCGAAATCAAACCCGGAGGTACCGGCGTAGCGAGGCAACAGAGCCCAACGCTGACACTGCGGCACCTGCCCCAAGCAGGATCAGCACGAGAAGCGGGAAGGAAAGTGTGCGTGGTGCGGCTATCAGCGCGAAGTCATTTGCGAGCGGATCCAGCAGGGCAACCTTTGCAAAACCGAGGATCGCGACAGCGCCCAAGGAGCCGACAGTCCCCACAATCAGACCCTCCACCACGAATGGCCAGCGAATGAACGGATCAGTTGCACCGACCAGTTTCATCACCTCTACCTCCCGTCGACGAGAGAAGAGCGAAAGGCGGATCGTGTTGGCCACGAGCAGAACGGACGCGGCAATCAACAGCGCTGCAAGGACCCCGACGGTGATCTTTACGAACTTGGTCGCTTGGAGGATCTTGCTGGTGTCATCCCTGCGGTCACGAATCGAGTCAATCCTCGGATCCCCAGCCTTCACCTGCAGCAGGCTGTCCTTGAGCTTCGTCAGGTCATCAGGGTTCTTCGGGGTCACTCGAAAGGTGTCAGGGAGTGGATTACTGCCGAGCAGTGCATAGGCCTCTGGGTCACGCTTGCTCTCCGTCGCATAAGCCTTGGCTTTGCTGACGAACTCCACCTTCCCTACCCCGGACACGCCGTCGAGCTTGGTGCGAACCCCCTGCACATCCGCGGGAGTGGCTCCAGTGGTCAGGTAAACGTCAACCAGAACCCGGCCACGCACGCTGTTTGCAGCACCGTTGGCAGCTTGGACGATGGGAATGAATACGCCAAGCACGAGCATGGTCACAAGCACAGCAACCATCGCTGCGAATGACGGCATGGCATTCCTGCGCAGTGTGCGCAGTGCCTCCCGGACGAAAAAGCTAACGCTCTCCATTACAGCTCCGGTCCGGCGGGGAAATCTCCGCGCATTCTGGCGGCAAACTCACGCGTGTTCTCATCTCGCGTGTAG
The DNA here is from genome assembly GCA_037139015.1 of Actinomycetes bacterium. Lineage (GTDB taxonomy): Bacteria > Actinomycetota > Thermoleophilia > Solirubrobacterales > Solirubrobacteraceae > WLNJ01. Next base: position 3,895 of record JBAXHG010000117.1, read on the forward strand.
AGGCCGGTGGCCTCATCACGGACAATTCGTCCGCTCTCCAGCTCAATAACACGCCTGCGCATCCGGTCGACCATGGCATGGTCGTGGGTGGCTACAAGAACTGTTGACCCGGTGCGGTTGATGCGATAAAGCAGCTGCATGATGCCGATGCTGGTCTCTGGGTCAAGGTTTCCGGTCGGCTCATCTGCCAATAGGAGCGGCGGGTGGTTCACAAAAGCACGGGCAATGGAGACACGCTGCTGCTCACCACCGGAAAGCTGGTCCGGGTAGGAATGAAGCTTGGTGGCAAGGCCGGTCAGACGGAGAATGTCGGGGACGCGGCGGCGGATCTCCTTACGGCTATGGCCTGTCACGAGCAGGGCGTATGCCACGTTGTCATAGACGGTCCGGTTTGGAAGAAGCTTGAAATCCTGGAATACGACGCCCACATTGCGGCGGTAGTAAGGAACCTTTTTGCGGTCAATCCCAGCAAGGTCGCGTCCGGCAACGCGCACAGTGCCCGAGGTGGCATCAATTTCCTTTGTCAGCAGTCGCATGATCGTGCTCTTTCCCGACCCGGTCTGTCCAACGAGGAAAACAAACTCTCCCCGCTCAACTGCGAACGTTGCGCCATCCAGGGCAGTTGTGCCACCCGGATATGACATGTGAACTCCGCGGAACTCAACCACCGGCTTGCTCGCTGGCATTCTCGGTGCTGGGGCAGCGCTCTCCGGCACGGCCTCACGGCCGCTGTCGTCAACATCCTCAGCCCTGCGTCGCAGGCCGCGGCGCTGGGACTTTGAAATCTGCTCATGCATTGCTCTTACGAAGTTAGCCCCCAAATCGGGTTTTCCTGCCTGTAAGCACACTCCTGCACGCTTTCACCCACGCGGAAATCAGTCACACCATCTGCCGCCCGGGCCCGCTGTGCGTAGGATGGGCGAATGTCAAACGTCACCACCACCACAGCCTCCAACGGACTTCCCATTCACCGGATCGCACTTCCGGGAACCAGAGCCCTCACAATCCTCACTGCCTTCGACGCAGGCGCCCGAACAGAACGGCCTGAAGAGAACGGAATGGCGCACTTCCTTGAGCACCTTGTGTTCAAGGGCGGCCAGAAGTACCCGACTCATACTGAGGTCAACGAAACAGCCGAGCGGCTTGGGGCGGTTCTCAACGCCTACACATCCCACGACCTCGTGGCATTTCACATCACAGCCCGCGCTGAGAAAGCCGGCGAGGCAATTGACCTGCTGACCGACTTTGTTGGTCGGCCAGCGATTGATGAGGAAGAGATGGACAAGGAGCGCGGCGTTGTGATCCAAGAGATCAACCGCTACGACGACCAACCCTCAGCAGTATC
>JBAXHG010000118.1:0-5227 GCA_037139015.1 Actinomycetes bacterium
CGTGATGAACGGCGCAAACTTCGACAACGCGAACCTCAGTCGAGCAAGCTTGCGCGGAGCGACGCTGTTTAACAGCACACTGAACGGAGTGAACCTCTCATCTGCTGACATGAGCCGGCTCAACCTGAACGGGGCAGCCTTGACGCACGCCACGCTGACCTGGGCCGACTTGAGCCACGCCGATCTTTACCGAGCTGACCTGACTGGAACGACATTGAAGAACGTCAACCTTTGCGGTACGAAAATGCCGAATGGTGAAAGCCACGAGTGCGACGCTCCAAACTCCGGGCCAACTACTGGCCGTGAAGCACGTCCGCTGTCCGACGCAGCAAGCGGACAGCAGCCCGATGCGCCACGCACGCCAGCCACACCAGCCTCTCCAACTGATCCAGCCGCTCGGGCTAATCCGTCAGCTCCAGCGGTACCACCGGGCCCTTCCGATCCGCTCGGCCGGCCACAAGGTCTCAAGCCAACGCCATGAGGCTTTACACCTGCGGGCAGAAAGACGAGGGAGCAAAGCTGGGACACCCGTGTGGCCGTGCAGCCGCCGCACTGACAAAGGCCGGTTACGGGCCGACAATTGAGGTTGTGCCTGGTTACCGCCTCCTGCCCTGGACCCGCAAAGGCAAGCGTGAGCAGATCCGCGAGCTAACCGGGCAGGAGAACGTGCCAGTTCTTGTGCTCGACAATGGTGAGGCGATCGCGGGCAGCGGAAACATCATCAAGTGGGCCAAGGCCCACCCCGCTTCCGCAAGCTGACCGACCGACCGTCTCAGCTCAAGCTGAGACTGGTACCGCTGAACGACCACGGATCAGGTCGGCGGCCTTCTCACCAATCATGATCGTTGGCGCGTTCGTGTTGCCCCCGGAAATGATCGGCATTACTGATGCGTCAGCAACACGCAGGCCTTCAATCCCACGAACCTTCAGCTCTGGGTCCACAACAGCCATGTCGTCCTGGCCCATCCGGCAAGTTCCGACCGGGTGGTAAAGGAGCTCAACACGCTTGCGGATGTCAGCCTCAATGTCAGAGTCCGTCTCCACACCCGGCCCTGGGTAAACCTCACGGCCAAGCGCTGACTTCAATGGCTCGGTTGCAGCAATCTCACGGGAGAGCTTGACGCCGGCAACCAACGCGGCCATGTCTTCAGGTTCAGAGAGTGTGTTGGTAATGATTCGCGGCGCAGCCATCGGGTCAGTTGAGCGCAGGGTCAGCTCTCCACGACTCTTTGGCGACACGAGACAAGGCCCCAACGTGACCGAGTGCTCCTTGTACTCCTCGAACCCGTTTGCAGCGAAGAAGAGCGGGGCGAAGTGGTACTGAAGGTCAGCGGCTGGGAGACCTGGGCGCGAACGGACGAAGGCAAAGGCCTCCGCAACGGAGGTTGTGAGTGGACCCTTCTTTTGAAGCAGCCATTGGAGCATGTACTTGGGGTGTTCCGCGTCAGCCAGCGTGCCTTGAATGATGGAGTCAAAGATCGTGACGATGTAAGGGTGGTCCTGCAGGTTCTTGCCAACGCCAGGAAGGTCGTGGCGAACCTGAACTCCAGCTGCTTGAAGGTCCGCGGCGGGACCGATACCGGCAAGCATCAGGATCTGCGGAGTGTTGAACGTCCCAGCTGAGAGGATCACTTCCTGTGAGGCATGTGCCACGCGCTGGCGTCCGCGCTTGTCGCGGTAACGAACTCCCGTTACACGGTCACCGCTGAACTCAAGACCGATCACTTGGGCGTGCTTGACAACCTCAACGTTCTGGCGCTTCATCGCCGGACGCAGGTAGGCATCGGCAGTACTCCAACGCCTGCCACCCTTCTGCGTCACCTGAACGGTTGAGCAACCATCCTGCTCCGGACCGTTGTAATCCTGAATGCGTGGAATGCCGTTTGCCTCCGAAGCCTCGAGAAACCTCTCCGCGAAAGGGTTCGGGTCATGTGAGTCTTCGACGCGGACAGGCCCACCGACCCCGTGGTATTCGGAGGCGCCGCGTGAGTTGTCCTCAGCGCGCATGAAGTACGGGAGTACGTCCTTCCAACTCCAACCTGTCGCACCCATCTGTTCCCAAGTGTCGTAGTCAAGAGAGCGGCCACGCACATAGAGCATCGCGTTCATTGAACTTGAGCCACCGAGTGCCTTGCCCCGGGGAAGGTAGATCTCCCGGTTGTCGCAGAATGGCTCCGGTTCAGTCTGGTAATTCCAATCGTGCTTGGTCTTGAACTGGTTTGGAAAAGCGGCCGGAATTGTGATGTTCGGATGGCGGTTGGATCCGCCAGCCTCGAGCACGGTGACACGGCAGGAAGGGTCTTCTGAAAGACGGTTGGCAATTGCGCAGCCGGCTGAACCGGCGCCCACGATTACGTAATCAGCTGAGTTCATTTCGCGATCATCGCGCATAAATGGCAATTACGCCACCCCTGATGATGTTCGCTGTCGCCAAGACATCCTCAACAGAGTATTCTTTTAGCTATGAATGTGATCCGAAGCACACAAACCCACCGCGCCGTCGCTCTTGCAGCCACCGCAGCGGTTCTGTCCCTGTCCCTCGTGTCCTCAGCCTCAGCGGCAACGCCGCCGGTCGGACCATCAACCGCGTCGTTCTACGCGCCAGCAGCCAGCAAGATCAAGGGTGGCAAGCATGGCGATGTGATCTGGTATCGCACGGCACAGTCCGCGCTGTCGATGACAAATGCATCGAAAGCTCTGAATGTCATCTACAAGTCCCAGGATTTGAAGGGCAAGAACATTCCCGTCTCCGGCACTGTCTGGATTCCAAAGGGAACTGCCCCAACCGGTGGTTGGCCAGTGATTTCATGGGGCCACGGCACCACAGGATCAGCTGACATCTGCGCACCATCACGGATCGCCGACACAGTCTCTGGCAGCTACACGAGTAATGTGTTCCCACAGATCAACGCTTGGCTTGCAGCTGGCTACGCGGTAACGATGTCTGACTATGAAGGACTCGGAACTCCCGGCGTCCACCATTGGCTCATCGGTCACTCAGAAGGCCGTGGGATCATTGACATCGTCACAGCAGCGAAGAAGCTCGATACCCATGTCGGAACCAAGTGGATTGCAGCTGGCCACTCACAAGGCGGTCAGTCAGTTCTGTTTGCAGCAGCCGACGCAGCCAAGTGGGCACCATCGCTGCAGCTCAAGGGCGTCGCTGCCTACGCACCGGCCAACCACATGAAGGCCACTGTGATCTTCGCAACTGCTGCGGTCAAGACGCCAAACGGCCTTTCCGCCCTTGGCGCACTGCTGCTGCGGACGGCTACGTTTGCCGATCCAACACTGAAGCTCGTGGACATCATGAACCCAGCCGCCTATGCGCTGGCGGGGCAACTTGAGACCAAGTGCCTTGGTACTGACGGGCTCAGTTCCCCATCCAGCTTCGGACAGTTCGTCCCAGGCAACCTGATGAAGACCTGGACTGGCAGCACTTGGACATCACCAAAGGTGCTCAAGGGCCTGAACGCACTTGACAGCCCGGCCATCAGTCCGTCTCCGAAGAACAACCCGAACCTTGTCTACACGGGACCGAAGCTGATCATGCAGGGCTCAAGCGACTCAACGGTTCCAGCCTTCACAACTCAGGCACTGCGTGACGAGATCAGCACTGCTGACGGGGCATCAACGCTCACGTACCACGAGTACGCAGGCATTGACCACGGCGGAGTTGTAGCTGCTGGACAAGCAGACGCAATCGCCTGGTTCGCAGCTCGGTTCGCCAGTTTTGGTGTTGGCAACTCTGGAAACATCGCAGTCCGTAAAAAGAACTAGTCGCAGCACTGAGGTAGAGAAGACAAAGGTTTTATGGGGCGCCGGTTCAATGTTGGATCGGCGCCCCAAAGCCTTTACTATGAGGTGACATGAGCATCCGCCCAATTCCAACCCTCGCCGCAGCTGTGGTGCTCGGATCAATAGCTTTGGGGATGCTCCCCTCCGCGGGCTCGGGCGCCGGAGAGCCGTCCGGACCAGGCACTGGCCCATGGGGTCTTGCCGCATTTGATTACAACGCGGATGGGAAGAAGGACATTGTTGTTTCCACTGGCGGGGGCAACACAATCCGCGTCCTGACGAACAACGTCAAGCCATATGCATCTGGGCAAGCAGCAGTTGAAGGCTTGGACGGCGTAAATCCGTTCCTTATCCCGGATGTTCCTTCATTTGGTGGCAGCACTCCCGCAGCAGTCACAACCGGAGACTTCAACAAGGATGGAACGCCTGAGATCGCCGTCGCCGACTCAGGACAAGACCGCATCGTGACGATGACCCCAGATCCGACAACAGGCGCGCTCAGCGCCTACTCCATCTCCCAGATCAAGGGAACAGAGCGCGAATTCATGGTCGGTGCCACCCCGACGCAGATCGCCACTGCTGACTTCAACGGTGACAAGTGCCTTGACCTCGCAACCGTTGACATCGGAGCCCGTGACTTCAGCGTCTCCCTCGGAATGGGGCCGTACTTCGACGGACTTGATCCCAAACCGGCCTCAGCCTTTCAACAGATCTCAGCTCCATGGCCGCAGACATTCAAGATTCCAAATGGACTTGTTGTCGGCGATTTCAATGGCGACAAGAAGGTTGACATGGCCTCAGCCAACAGCGGCGACCGAACCGTTTCGATTCAAATTAACAAGGGCAACAACAAGAACTTCTCCAAGTCTTGTCCTCGGGATCCAACTTCCCCTCCCGATCCCAAGAACAACCCGGTGCGCGTTGGCTCACCAACATTCACGGCGTTTGCCATTGGCGCAGGCTTCGCTCCAATCGACCTTGCCGGAGCCGATTTCGACGGCAACAAAAAGATGGACCTCGTGACAGCCAGTGGACTAACAGGCCAAGGAATCATCATCTACTCAAATCCGGGCAAGAAGTTTAAAGCCGCTTTCAAACAGTCAGCTTTCTTCAACCTTGGCAAGTGCGGCACGGCCCCGATCATCCCCCAGGCGATCAGCACGGGTGACTGGAACGGCGACGGAAAACCAGACATCTTCTTCGCCGACACGGCCTGTGATCGAATTGCCGTGTTCATCAATTTGGGCAAGAAGAAGTTCTCGCCGCCTCAATTCATTAACGCACCGGTCGGCTCAAGCCCGTCTGAGCTTCTGATCACAGACCTGAACGGTGACCGCAAGGGTGACCTGATCGCCGCTGAAAGCGACACCGACAAACTTGCAGTCTGGTTCAGCAAGGGAACAAAGACGGTCAGCAAGAAGCTTCAGCT
>JBAXHG010000119.1:0-5206 GCA_037139015.1 Actinomycetes bacterium
GGGCCAACCAAACTCATCTCTCCACGCAGGACATTCCAAAGCTGTGGAAGCTCATCTATCGAGAACCGACGCAGCATGTTCCCCACTGCTGTAACACGTGGGTCCTTGCGCATCTTGAATAGAGCTCCACTCGCTTCGTTGAAGCGTTCAAGGTCGGCCATGCGGTCATCAGCGTCCACGCGCATGGTTCGGAACTTGAGGCATGCAAATGTGGTTTCCCCAATGCCAGGTCGCATTGAGCGGTAGATAAGAGGCCCGCGGGACGAGAGTTTGATCGCGATTGCGCTGACAAGCAGCACGGGACTGAGCAGGATCAAAAAGAGAGCCGCGCCGAGAATGTCGAACACACGCTTGATTGCAAAATCGATGCCCTCGAAGACGGGAGGGGTCAGTGTGAAAAGCGGAACGGCCATTCCGGGCCGGAACTCTCCGCGCTGGAGAAGAATCTCCATTGTGGTTGGCGCCACATGGACCTCAATGCCTCGTCGGTGGCAGCGCTCAGCCAAGTCAACAACCTGCTCCTGAGGAAAGTCAGGATCAGCGATGATCACTTCGTCGATCCCGCCAGCTTTGAGCCTCGCAGAGAGGTCCTCCGGTGCGGTGACTCCGCCAACAATCTCTACCGGCCATCTAACTGTGTCTGCGACCGTTGCAGCGACTGACTTGGCATGGTCGCCTGTCCCAACAACCAGTGCCCGACGCTTGATCCCTGCTGCCGCAGTGAGCCTAGCGGTGACCCGATCGTGGACTGACCGCAGCGCCGTGATTGTGACGATTGCGCAAACAAGAGTCCCAATGAACACTGAGTACGAGTGGTACTTGGCGCCGTTGGCAAGCGCGAAGACAAGCGCGATGATCGTCGCCTGGAATAGCGCGGTTGCAATGCCAGGCAGGCCCGGGCGATGGATACGTTCCTTGTAAAGATCGTGTCGCGCGAAGAGCAGGACAGTGACGAAGAAAGCAAAGGTCAGGTATGAGTCAACTTGGCTTCGGACCAGCGCCTCATCGAAGTTGCCCTTCAGCCATGCCTTGGCTGAGAGCCATCCAACCAGAGCGATGGCAAGTCCGAGGTAGTCGCATGCCAGCAGCGTGATGATGCGAAGTGACGCCCTTAGTGTGCTTGTTCGAAGCACCCGCCGCACGAATGTCGGGGTGGTCGCGCGAACGTCCCTGACCGGAGTCGCCTTGGTGCTTGCTTCCTTGGCGGCGCCAAGAGCTGGTTCATGCGACTCGCGCCTTGAGGGCACATGAGTTTTTTGCGTCACTGAAGCTCCCGGCCGCTTGCCTGGTTTCAATGGAGCGGAACTCTGTTCGTCGATCCTCATATGTCTCTCCCTCTAGAACTCCGAGGACAAGGGAAAGTAGCGGTCCGGGGCACTTCAGCGCAACCGGGAACTGAAACCTTCAGAACTGCGACAAGCGCCGGTCTAGAAAGTGCCGGTCAGGCGACCGTCGCCCGACTCGGCAATCGTCCTGCGGAGACCCTCTTCGAGGCCCGTTGTGGGAGCCCAGTTGAGCAACTCTTTAGCCCGGGTGATGTCTGGCTTGCGGACCTGTGGATCGTCTGTCGGAAGCGGCTCGAAGACGAGTTCTGCGGTCGTGCCCGTAATACCCCGGATCAACTCGGCTGCCTCGAGCAGAGTGAACTCATCCGGATTGCCGATGTTCACGGGATGGTGTTCGCCTGACTTTGAAAGGGCGATGATTCCGCGGATCAGATCCTCAACGAAGCAGAAAGAGCGGGTTTGGCTTCCATCGCCGAACACGCTGATCGGTTGGTTCAAGAGTGCCTGCCTGAGGAAAGTTGGGATTGCACGGCCATCATGGGCTCGCATGCGGGTTCCGTAGGTGTTGAAGATCCGGACGATTGCCGTATCCACGCCCTGCTGGCGGTGGTACGCCATTGTCAGTGCTTCGGCGTAGCGCTTTGCCTCGTCGTAAACGCCACGCGGGCCAATTGGGTTCACATTGCCCCAGTAAGTCTCCTTCTGAGGGTGCTCAAGTGGATCGCCATAGACCTCTGAAGTTGAGGCGAGCAGGAATCGGGCTCGCTTGTGCTTGGCAAGACCGATCGCATTGTGGGTTCCGTATGAGCCGACCTTGAGCGTGTGAAGGGGAAGCCTCAGGTAGTCAATCGGGCTTGCAGGTGATGCCAGGTGGTAGACCGAGTCAACTGGCTCGTCCACAAAGAACGGCTTGGTGATGTCCACGTTGATATGAACGAAAGCTGAATCGTGAAGATGCTCGATGTTGGACAGGGATCCGGTTTCGAGGTTGTCAACGCAGATGACCTTCTCGCCTTGGGCAAGGAGGGTTTCGCAGAGGTGGGACCCGAGGAATCCTGCGCCTCCGGTTACGAGTGACGTTGCCATTGGTTGAAAAGATAGAGGGGAAGTGCTTCGACTCTTCGCAGTGAACGCATGCGTGCTGCTTTCTGGTCTGAAGGTTCAGTCAGCCGAGGGAAGGTTTCCCTCAACCCGGCGGCGGTCTGCGCCGTCAACTTCGACCTTCCAGATTGGAGCCTCGTCCTTGATGCGGTCAATCACGTCACGGGCCCCGGCGAAAGCCTCCCCGCGATGAGCGCCAGAGACAGCGATCCCAACTGAGGCCTCGCCGAGCGGCACAGCCCCCGTCCGATGCGCGGCTGCGACCCCAAGGAGTCCATGGGCAACCTTGGCCTGATCGCATATCTCCCTGATCCGTTCGCGTGCCATTTCGGCGTACGCCTCGTAGTCGAGCCATTCGACCTCGCGCGTCACTCCGATGAATGTGACTATTGCTCCTGCGCCAGGATCTCCGACCTTCTCGGCTAGCGCCTGCTGGTCAATTGGCTCCGGTCCGACGTGGATCCACGGTCCTGAACCACCCGATACTGGAGGGACCAGCGCAACCTCGTCGCCCTGAGACAGAACGACTCCAGGGCCCGTGTACTGGCGGTTTACTGCCACGACACAGCGTGTGTCAGCGACCAGATCTGAGAGGGATTCGAGCAGGTCTGTTGTCGTCGAACCATCCGGAAGTTCGACCTCCACTTCGTCCTGTCCCGCGCGCTCTCGCAAGCCGGCGAACAGTCTGACTTTAATCATCACGCCCCAAACGGTACCCTCCTGCCCAATGACTCAGGATTCAGACAACCGAACAATTGCTCCGATCGTCGGTCCCGACGATCCACGACGCTTCACAGACTCCGGAATTGAGATCAGGGAGATCTACGACGAGTCCGACCTTCCGAAGGATCTGGAACTCGGGAACCCGGGTGAGTTTCCGTTCACCCGTGGCGTTTATGGCGAGATGTACCGCAAGCAGCTTTGGACAATGCGTCAGTACGCCGGTTACGCGACGGCGCGTGAGAGCAACGAGCGCTACCGCTTCCTGATCGAGAACGGGTCAACGGGTCTCTCCATGGCCTTCGACCTCCCTACCCAGCTTGGCCTTGACTCTGATGACGGCCGCTGCCTCGGTGAGGTCGGCCGCACCGGAGTCGCGATTGATTCGCTCGAAGACATGCGAATAGCGTTCGATCGCATTCCACTCGACCAAGTTTCAACTTCGATGACGATCAATGCTCCGGCCGCAGTGCTGCTGCTGCTCTACCAGCTTGTCGGCGAGGAACAGGGAGTTCCGTCGGAGCAGCTGCGTGGCACGACTCAGAATGATGTGCTCAAGGAGTACATGGCTCGCGGGAACTTCATCTACCCGACAGAGGGCTCAATGCGCCTCACAACGGATCTGTTCCAGTACTGCCAAGAGAACGTGCCCAAGTGGAACACGATCTCCATCAGCGGCTACCACTTCCGTGAAAAGGGCTGCTCGGCAGTTCAGGAAGTCGCATTCACGCTCTCCAACGGCATCGCCTACGTTCAGGCAGCGCTTGATGCGGGCCTGGAGGTTGATGAGTTTGCTCCACGGCTGGCGTTCTTCTTCAATGGTCACAACAATGTCTTCCAGGAAGTAGCCAAGTTCCGGGCTGCCCGCAAGATGTGGGCCCACATCATGCGCGATCGCTTCGGAGCCAAGGACGAGCGGTCAATGCGTCTCCGCTTCCACACGCAGACGGGCGGAGTGACCTTGACGGCGCAGCAGCCGGAGAACAACATTGCTCGAGTCGCACTGCAGGGATTCGCGGCCGTATGTGGCGGAACTCAATCGCTGCACACCAATGGTTTTGATGAGGCGCTCGCGCTTCCAACAGAGGAAGCTGCCCGGATCGCCCTGCGCACCCAGCAGATCCTTGCTGCCGAGGCCGGCGCGGTGGAGACGATGGACCCGTTCGCGGGCTCGTATTACGTTGAGTCACTGACCGATGAGATTGAAGCCCGCGCAACTGAGCTCATCACCAAGGTTGATGAGCTTGGCGGGTCGGTCAATGCGATCAGCTTCATCACCAACGAGATCGAAGAGTCCGCTTGGGGCTATCAGGAGCGCTACCGCATCAAGCAGGATGTGGTCGTTGGCGTCAACGAGTACGTGACCGACGAGCTTCAGGTTCCGGACACCCTCCGCGTTGACCAGAAGTCCGAGGATGAGCAGCTCGCCCGTCTCGCAGCCTTCAAGGAGAACCGCGATCAGGACCTGGTCGCGACTCGCCTTGAGGACATCCGGACTGCAGCTCGCGGCACCGACAACCTTCTGCCATTCCTGCGTGAAGCACTCAGAGATCACTGCACTGTCGGCGAGGTATGCGCAGCAATGCGAGACGTGTTCGGCTCGTACGCCCCAGAGTTTTAGGCTCAGCGGGCTTGCGCGACCGGTTGTCCCCAGCCCCTCCCCGATAGGATCTCACCACCATGACATCACGCGAAACGGCACCCGAGACTTACGAAGAGAAGCTTGACCTTCTCACTTCACTCCGCGATGAGGCGATCCACTCTGCTTCCGCCGCGGCAGTTGAGAAGCAGCACGCTAAGGGCAAGTTCACAGCGAGGGAGCGCATTGAGAAGCTGCTCGACCCCGATTCGTTCATGGAGACAGACACTTTCGTGCGGCATCGCACCTACGACTTCGACATGCAGAAGAACCGCCCATGGGGTGACGCAGTAGTCACAGGCCACGGCACCATTGAAGGCCGTCGCGTCTGCGTGTTCAGCCAAGACTTCACGGTTGTAGGTGGCTCGCTTGGTGAGGTAATGAGCGAAAAGATGTGCAAGGTCATGGACCTCGCCGAGAAGATCGGCTGCCCCGTAGTCGGAATCAACGACTCTGGTGG
>JBAXHG010000120.1:0-4993 GCA_037139015.1 Actinomycetes bacterium
GTTGTTCCCGAGGCGTGGCTGGTTGTTCCTTATGTGATGGTCTCCCAAGCCCTGTCGGGCATTGCCAAGGACCTGACCAAAATGAGCTCAAAGAGTGCCGTCAAGCTCGTGGTTACCGAAGGGGATGAAGGAGCCCTATACCGATGGGTTGCGATCCTTACCGGTTCCAAGAACGCACTGAAGGGCGTCGGGTTCTTCATCGGCGGTCTCTTGCTGACAGTCGTGGGGTTCCAAACTGCCCTGCTGATCCTCGCGGCAATGGTGTTCACGACACTGACAGCAACAGCGTTGCTCATGCACGGGGGACTTGGTACAGCGGACGGAAAGGCCAAGTTCCGGCACATGTTCAGCCAGAACAGGGCAGTGAATGTCTTGGCTGCAGCTCGGATTTTCCTTTTTGCTTCACGCGATGTGTGGTTTGTCGTCGGCCTGCCTGTGTTTCTGCGAACAGAGCTTGGCTGGTCGTTTTGGGAGGTTGGAACATTCCTCGCGGTCTGGGTAATCGGCTACGGAATTGTGCAGGCATCAGCGCCCAAATGGGTCCGCGGTAGGTCGGATGGTGGGGGTGGGGAGCCTGACGGCAGAAGTGCTGCCCTGATCGCATTCATCCTCGCTCTGTTCCCAGCTGGGATCGCGATCGCGCTGGAAGCCGGTGTTGACGAAACCCTGGCGATCGTGGTGGGCCTTGCAGCCTTTGGAGTTATCTTCGCCGTCAACTCAGCCGTGCACTCCTACCTGATCCTGAGCTACTCCCATGGAGACAAGGTGGCGATGAACGTCGGCTTCTACTACATGGCCAATGCTTGCGGACGGCTGCTCGGGACACTCTTGTCTGGCCTGCTCTACCAGTGGCAGGGCCTCACCGCTTGCCTCTGGGCTTCTGTTGCTTTTGTCCTGCTCGCAGGACTGCTGTCGCTGATGCTGCCCAGAGCTGATTCAGCCGAGCAGCGCCTAGTGCCAGCCTGAGCAGTCAGCGCCAGAACCAAAAAGAGCCGTGCGCCCCGGCTAAAAAGGCCTGGGCGCACGGCTCCGTTACAAGCTGGTGATCTGTTGCTAGAGCGTTTCGCCCGAGTACAGCTTTGTGACAGTTACTGCTCCTGGTGCAGCTGCCTGACAGAGGCCGCAGAGGACACATTCGTCAAGAAACTCGGCCTGAATGGCCACGCCTGAATCGGTGCCCTTGAAAATGCTTACTGGGCAGACCTCCTCGAGCTTTGCTCCCAAAGCCGGGTCGTTTGCTGCCTCGCTGCTGACCTCAACTGAAATGAAGACTCCGTCCATGGTCCTAGCCCTTCCTCTTCGCGATTGCCTGCTTGACGAGCTCTGGGATCTCGGAGATCTCCTCGGCCACGACAATGCCAGCCTCTGCAAGGCGGGCAATCTTCTCGGTTGCAGTGTCTTCCTTACCTTCAACGATTGTGCCTGCGTGGCCGAAGCTCATGCCAGGCATCTCATCCATGAACCGACCTGCCATGAAGGCAACGATCGGAAGGCGACTGTTGTTCTCTGTAACCCACTTGGCAAGCTCGGCTTCCATGCGGCCGCCTGGCTCTGTGTAGATGACGATCGCTTCAGTCTGCTCGTCGGCTTCGAACATCGGCATCAGCTCCGCGTATGTGGAACCGATGATCGCGTCGCCGCCAATCGAAACAGCCGTTGACTGACCAAGGCCAGCAGCGGTAAGAGTTGAGCTCATCTCCGTTGTCATGCCGCCGGAGCGTGAGATCACGCCGACAGTGCCGGGGGAGTAAGCCTTGGCTGCATCCTTGGCTGGGCCGCCGATGCCGCCCATCTTGATGACATCAGGGACGATCAAACCAAGGCAGTTCGGGCCAATGATCCTTGCGCCACGAAGTGTCGCAAGCTCAACCATTTCGGCAACGTCGCGGCGTGGAATGCGCTCTGTGACGATGACGATCAGCTTGATGCCGCTCTCAATTGCCTCAAATACTGCGTCCTTGGTGAATGCTGGCGGAACGGTTACAACGGAGCCGTCAATTGGCCCACCGTGGTGCGCTACTGCCTGCGCAACCGTGTCGAACACTGGAACGCCGTGAACTTCACGTCCAAGACGGCCTGGCGTGACACCGCCAACAACCTTGGCGCCCTTGCCGTAGTCAAGGCACTCACGTGTCAGGTTCACTGCCTCGCGGCCGGTGATTCCCTGCACGATGAACGTGGTGTTTTCGTTTACGAGGATGCTCATGCTGCTGCTCCAATCTTCTCTACTGCGCGACGCGCAGCTTCATGCATGGACACGGAGCGGTCGGCGTATTCAACGCCGTACTTGTCAAGGATCAGGAAACCTTCCTCTTCCCATGCTCCAGGAATACGGAAGATCGCGATCTTCTCCGATGGGTCCATGCCAAGTTCCAGGCAGGCCTTGATGACGCCACGCGCGACAATGTCAACGCGGGTGTTGGACACGATGCTCATCATCACTGCGATCTTGTCCACGCCAGGCTTCTGCAAGACGAGCTTGGCAAGGCCACAGGCCTTGTTGACCGATGGGTTACCACCGATCTCGCAGTAGTTGGCAGGGTCGCCACCGTGTGCGCGTACAGCGTCAAACAGTGTCAGCGATCCGCCGCCAGCGCCAATTACGAGGCCAAGGTTCCCGTCGAACTCGGTGACGTTTCCGGCCACACCACGGTGGTCCATCGCGTCAACGGCTTCGCCTGCGATCTCAAATGCGGTCGCCTCACGGGCTTCACGGGTTTCTTCATCACCAACACCAAGGTCGGCGAGCAACGCCTTGTGGCGTCCGCGGGCTTCGTTCTCCATGTCCATGTGGGCATCGAGGGCTACGAAGCTGCCGTCCTTGAGCTTGCCGAGAGGGTTGATCTCCGCGAGTGTCATGTCTTTCTCGACAAAGAGCTTGGCGAGCTTGCTGACGATTGGAACGAGCTTGTTCAGGTCGCTTCCCGTTACGCCAGTTGAGGCAATGACTTCCTTGGCGATGTAATCGCTGAACGGAAGGATGTTGGAGAAGTGCCTGCGACCAACCTTGTCTGGCTGCTCTTCGGCTACCTGCTCAATGTCAATTCCTCCGACTGGGGAGAAGATGATCACTGGCTGCTTTGCAGTTCCGTCCCAGACAACGCCGACGTAGAACTCCTGCGCAATGTCAGCCTTTGGGTCAACGAGGACGCCGCGTGGCATCTGCCCGTTGATTTCCAGCTTGAGGACATCAACTGCATGGGCCTGAGCCTCATCCGGCGTGTCAGCGAACTGAACCCCGCCCGCCTTCATGCGGCCACCGGAGAGCACCTGGCTCTTGATCACGGTCGGTCCGCCAATGCGGGCAGCGATTTCCTTCGCTTCGGCTGCGTCCCGGGTGAAGCCATAGTCCGTTACCGGGATTCCTGCGCGCTTGACAATCTCACGCGCTTCGTATTCGTAGAACCTCATTTACGACTCCATTCCGTAGATCTTCGCCATCTCTGGGTCACGGCTGGCAAGCATCTCGGCAAGGTCAACCATCACCTTGCACTGCTTCCAAGTCGCGTCATCCTGCATCTTGCCGTCAATCATGTGAACTCCGCGGCCATCCGGGATTGCTTCGATCACCTTGCGGGCGAATGCAACCTCGTCTGGGTCCGGGGAGAAGACCTTCTTGGCAATGTCGATCTGCGCGGGGTGCAGCGACCAAGCGCCAACACAGCCGAGCAGGAAAGCGGAACGGAACTGCACTTCGCAGGCGACGGTGTCCTTGATGTCACCAAACGGTCCGTAGAAGGGGAGTGCCCCAACGGAGGTGCAGGCGTCAACCATGCGTGCGATTGAGTAGTGCCAAGGATCCTGCTGGAAGTACTCACGACCCTCAGTGAAGTCCTCAGTGTTGACCGGATCCGAGATTGACTGGTAGCCGGGATGGCCGCCGCCGACGCGGGTGGTCTTCATGCGGCGCGATGCAGCGAGGTCCGCTGGCCCGAAGCTCATTCCCTGAATGCGAGGGGAAGCGCATGCGATCTCTTCCAAGTTGGCAACACCCTGTGCTGTCTCGAGGATGGCGTGGATCAGGATTGGCTTGGTCAGGCCTGCCTTGGCTTCAAGCTGGGCGAGCAGGCGGTCTACGTAGTGAATGTCCCACGGGCCTTCGACCTTGGGGACCATGACGACGTCAAGCTTGCTGCCAATTTCCATTACGACCTGAGTGAGGTCGTCGAGCACCCAAGGGGACTCAAGGGAGTTGATTCGGGTCCAAAGCTGGGTCTGACCCAAGTCCATCTCTTTGCCGACCTTGATCAGTCCGGCGCGGGCTGCTTCCTTGCGGTCAACCGGCACTGCGTCCTCCAGGTTTCCGAGCAGGATGTCAACAGTCGGCGCGATCTGAGGAACTTTCGAGAGCATCTTCTCGTTGCTGAAGTCAAGGAAGTGGATCATCCTTGAGGGTGGGAAAGGGATCTCATTCAGCGGCTCTGGGGCGCCGATCGCCATTGGCTTGAGGAAGTCGCGTGGATTACGCACTTTGCTCCTTAAAAAGGTTGTCTGTTGGTAACAGGGAAACGGGGTTGGTCGAACGTCGGACCTGCCCCGTAGAACGGTCATGAAAACTACCTGAGAGTGGCCTGCTTGCGCTGGCCGCCGTCAGGGGAGAGGACACCCGTCAGCCACAGTCGGCATCCTTCACGGCCGCAAGCAAAGTCAACCCCCGCCCACGCAGAGGTATCGAAATAACCATGAGCAGCGAATTCACAACAGATCAACAGAAGCGCGAAGCAACAGGCGCACACTCGTACGGCCGCTACCTGGAGGAGTTCAAGGTAGGCGACCTTTACCAGCACTGGCCAGCCAAGACAGTGACCGAAGCAGACGATCATCTGTTCTGCCTGATCACTATGAACCACCATCCGCTCCACATCAATGATGTCTACGCCGGCAAGAGCCAGCAGGGCAAGAACGTGGTCGTTGGACCGCTTGTCTACTCACTCGCGCTCGGAATGAGCGTCAGTGACGTGTCGGGCAAGGCCATCGCAAACCTTGCAACAGA
>JBAXHG010000121.1:0-4933 GCA_037139015.1 Actinomycetes bacterium
TGTCACTCATGGCTGTTTGCTCCTCTGGTTGGCATCGGCGTCAGGCTAGCCGATGGTGGCGCGAGGTCAGGTCTTGTTTGCTCAGCCGCCGAGGAAGCCCTTGAGCAGGCTGGAGAGCCCACTCAGTCCACTCCGGGCAAGGAACGAGGTCAGGTCGCCCGGATCATGTCCAAACTTGGCTCGGTAGTCCTCTGCGGCGCTGCCGCCGCCAAGTGCAATCAGCAGCTCCTCTCTGGAGGAACCATTTGCACAAGCCGTCTTGTCCAATGACTGGAGCAACTGGGTCTGAATGGCGCCGATGAATCCGCTCGCCTCAGGCAGTTTTCTTGTCTGGCTAGGGCCGGCGAGCTTCACAGGCTTCGGCGCGAGGGCTGAGTGGACGCCGAAGTACATGGCCAACACCACCAGGCCAGCGCCGAGCGCTGGAAGGCGGAAGCGGCTGAAGGCACCCAGGTAGAGCGAGTCGCTGACAAGCAGCGCGGCAATCAGGGCCATCAATCCAGCGACAATGTACGCCCAACGGAATGCCTTGTTGACGGCCGCGACAAACGCGTCGTCAGCGCGCGACTGGAAGGCCGCGAATGCGACTCGATCCTTACCGCCAAGACCCTTTGCCTTGCTGTCAAGAGTCTCCTGCAACTTTCCTCTGGGAGAGTCGGAATTGACAACATCTTTGAGCGAGGTCAAGAGGCTGAGCTTTGTTCCCGGGGACACATCAGAGTCAAGTAGCGCAGCAAGAACCTGCTGTTCGCCAGTCCGGCTTGACTCGTTCAGAGCTGGGCGCACGAGAGCTGCGATCACTACCAGTGCGAGGAAGATTCCAATGTGCCTCGCGGTGAGGAGGCGGGCTGCGTCGGCGGTTGTCTTTTCGGGGACAAGGCCGCCGTTGAGAGCGGGGAGAGCGAGCCCCATTCCGATTCCGGCGAGCGCCTGTGCGGGCACCGTCCAAAGAACCCCAGCTCCTGGGACAAAGATCAGGCAGAGCGTGCCGATCCCGACCATCAGGCAGCCCAGGGCCGCCCTTGGTCCCTCTGGAATCTTGTTGTTTCTGTAGGCGACAATTGCCGTTACTGGAAGGACTGAAACGGTCAGTGCTCCAATAATTGGTTCGACGTGCCAGCCAGCGACGAGCTGGAGCACAAGGGTGAAGAGGACCGCTGCCAGGCCGCCGGCCAGAAGTCCAAGGCTCACAAGTGGTCGCCACTTGAATGGGCTCGCATGATGCGTTGGCTGCGGGATGCTGATCTGCATGCAGGCAATTGCGCCAATGAGTCCGATTGGCACCTGTATCCAGAAGATTGACCGCCAGTCAAAGGCCTGTGTCAGGAGGCCACCGACCGCTGGACCAGCGGCTGTGCCAAAGACGGCGGCTGCGATCCAGAGGTGACGCTCCTCATTGCCTTCCTTGTCGCCCGGGTCAAGCAGGTCAAATGCTGCGAGCACTCCGGCCGCGCCGCCAACTGCCTGAAGTCCACGGAAAAGAAGCAGGACATGGAGACTGTCGGCCAAGGCGCAGCCAATTGATGCGATTCCCAGAACGGCGAAGCCGACCATGCCCGTTCGGGCAGCACCAAAATGTCTTGATACGACGGCAGCCGGGTAGAGCGCGAGCCCAAGGACGATCACATACGCGCCGATCACGCCGGCAAGGCCGTAGATGCTTGCGTTCAGGTCCACCCGGATTGGTGGGAGTGCGAGCGCGACCACTGAAGAGTCGGCGAGCGCCAAGCCAGCGACGATTGCGACGAGAACGGCTGGTGTTGAGATGCGAGTCTTCAAGGTGCGGTGAGTCTGACGGATGCGCGGGCGGGCTTGTGCCGCCCGATAATTTCACGCCTGGTTGGGCGGTTCTTGCTCAGCCGTCTTTGGCTTGAAGTCAAGGGCAGCAGAGTTGATGCAGAAGCGGGCGCCAGTGGTTTCCCTAGGTCCGTCGGGGAAGACATGGCCGAGGTGTCCTTCGCACTTCGCACAGCGGACTTCGGTGCGGACCATGCCATGGCTCACATCTGATTCGGTCTTGACAGCCTGCTCTGCGGATGGGCGATCGAACGATGGCCAGCCCGAGCCCGAGTCGTACTTGTCTCCTGAGTCAAACAAAGGCTCTCCACACCCGGCGCATGTGAATGTCCCAGTGTCCTTCGTGTTGTTGTGCTCACCGCTGAACGCCGGTTCGGTCCCGGCCTGTCTCAGGATCGCGTACTGCTCTGGAGTCAGGCGCTGGCGCCATTCCTCGTCTGTGGTGGGCATGTCTTCGCTCATAACCAAAGAGTAGCGGCGCCCTTTCGGACGCCGCTAGTGAATCTTCTTGTCTGCCTGTTTGAAGCCAGGCGTCTGCTCCCGAGGTCTAAAGCCCGCGTGGGTGACGAACCACGTAACCCGAGCCTGAACGTGAGGAGTTAGACCAGCGGCTGCCGCCTTGGCTGGCACCCGATGTGTCGAACCTGCGCCCGTTGATGGTCATGAATACATGTCCACCATTTGCGTAGATCGTCACGTGTCGACCTGGGCCGGCAGCACCGTAGCTCTCGAAACCAGTGGAGTCGAGGGGCGTCCTTAGGAGGCCAGCGCCGTGAAGAACGTACGAGACTGAACCGGAGCAGTCGTAACCCGCGGCTCGGAATGAACCGTGGCCGCCTCCCCAGATGTACGGCGTGGTTGCAATGCGGTTGCCAGCGGCGATCATGCGTGCGACCTTGCCGGAGGCCCCACCGGTGCTTGGGACAAGAACAGCTGGCTTGGGCTTGCGACGCAGGGCTGGTTTGGCGAAGCTGTGGAGCCCGAGAGCGGCCCATGTGCCCTGCCCAACAACTCCGTCAGCCGTCAGGCCGTGACTGCGTTGAAATGCCTTGACTGCCCTCTGCGTTCCTGGACCGAATTTTCCGTCGGCGCCGATTCCCAATGCGCGCTGCATCTGTGCAACACGGGGACCCGACCAAGTGGATCCGGCGCGGGGGTGTGCCTTGCGGTTCGCACGTCGAAGAGATGCGACTGTTTGCGTGCCGGCGAGCCCATCGGCTGTCAGGTGATGTGCGCGCTGGAACTTCTTGAGTGCGCGGACAGTTCCGTCGCCAAAGGTTCCATCAGCGGTTATGTGGAGCAACTGCTGGAGGGTCACGACATTCCGGTTGTGGTCACCCTTGCGCAGCGCTTTCGCGGATGCGTCGGCGGTGACGCCCAGGCTGATTGACAGGACGAGCACTAGAGCGGCCAGCGTTTGAGGCCAGCGTCGGGTCGTGACTGATTGGTACGCAGGGCTTTGAATGCCTGCAGGGGCGTGCGAATACGTGTTCATTTGAACCTCCATTGCTGCTTGTTTGTCTGCCTACGAGGTGAGCTGACGGGCTCGCGCTCTTGTCTGAGCGCTACTCCCGGAAAACCGGGTGATTCGCCCCAACGCCGCTGACTGCTCCGGCGCAATTGGGTCCCCCGTTTGCCCCATCAGGAGACGGAGCAATTCGGCGTACTGCGAAATGCAAGGCTAGCGAATCTGCATAAACTGTTCTCCAGTTGTGCAAGAACCTGCCCGTCAACCGACATCAATGCCAGTGCGCACGGGGATCATGGCGTTCGTGGTTTCTGCCAGCCTGACCGCGGTTTTCTTGCTCGGAGGCTGCGGCAGCGAGAGCTCGTCGAAGTCCACTTCCGCAGGATCTGCAGCGACCTCAACCTCCACCTCCACCGCCGCCACTGATGGGCCGTCGACGGCAACCTCGAGTTCAACGGTCTCGACAACACAGTCCAGCCCGCTCGCATGGGCCGAGTCCGTGCTGCACTCACAGCACTACGACGCAGTCAACCCGGATCAGTACTCAACGAGTCGCGACTTGCGGATTCTCGTCGGAGTACAGCCCGATACCCGCAGGATGAAGGTCTTCTTCTTTCTTGGTGACTCCCGCTGGCTTGGAACTGACACAACGGCCCCGTCAGGTCAGGTTGCAGTGGCTCATCAGGGCGACAACACCGTTCAAGTGACCTACTCGCTCTACATCCCAAGTGATTCAGATGCCAACCCGACCGCAGGCACCAAGACCGTGACGTTCCGTTGGGATGGCAAGAACCTGAAGCCGCTTGACTCAATTCCCGCGGCTGGCATGCGGGCGTTGCTCTCGCGACGCTGAGCTAAGCGGCTCAGCTGTGGCGGGGGAGGGCTTCGATCGTCAGATCGTCGCCGACTCCAAGTGTGGTGCGACCGTGGAGCAGGTCCAGCAATTCTGCTCCCACGACTTCCCGACGCCAACCTTGAAGGGTGCGTACATCAGGCTCGTCCTCTTTGCGCCTCACAGAGCTGACAACGCGCTGCAGGTCTGACCGTGTGGCAACAAGCTCTGGGGCAAGGCCAGCTGCTCTGGTCCGGGTTCTGACCAGCGCGTCAGCAAGTGAGCAGAGCGCAGTCTCACGGGCGTCTCCGCCATCTCCACGGCTTTCTGAAGGGATTGGTTCCGCTTCAAGTCCGCGTTGTACTGCAGCGATTATCTCATCCCCACGGCGCTTGACGATCCCCTCATGCAGGCCTCGAATGTCTCTCATTGCATTCGCCGTCTGGGGTTGACGGCGTGCGAGTTCTACGAGCGGCGGGTCTTGTATGACTGAGCCCACAGGCTTGTCCTCTGCGAGAGCGGTCTCTTCTCGCCAGGCTGCCAATTCACGCGCAACCGCGCGCTGCTTGGAGTTGAGGGCGCTGACCTTGCCGACGCGTCGCCAGACTTCGAACGGGTCACGCTGGTCTGTAGCCGCTGCAATCGGGAGACATTCCTCACGGGCCCACTCAAGTCGGCCGCTTTCGGTCAGGCGGTTGACAAGTTCATCACGCAGGTCGAGAAGGTGATCAACGTCGCCGCGGGCGTATGCGAGCTGCTCATCAGAAAGCGGGCGCTTGTCCCAACGCGTGTAGCTCGCACCCTTTTCGACCTTGATGCTCAGTGCAGCTGAAAGG
>JBAXHG010000122.1:0-4922 GCA_037139015.1 Actinomycetes bacterium
TGCGTGGTCAGAAGGCTTTGGAACCAAAGGCCGATATTGCCTTTGAGGTGATCAATGGAATTACTTTCCTGACCCCGCTCTGGTTGACCGTCCCGCGCGTGGGAATGATCCACCACATTCACAAGGAGCACTATGTTCGGGAGATGGGCAGCGCAGGCAAGTTCGCGGCTGCCATTCTCGAGACTCTCCCGTTGAAGGCGCTCTACCGGGACACGACCTTTCTGACGGTCTCTGACTCAACTGCTGATGAGATCGCCGGGCACGGGATTCCGCTGAATCGGATCCATGTTGCCCACAACGGAGTTGATACGGGAACGCTCTCTCCCGGAGCGAAGGCTGATGTCCCAACGATTCTCTATCTTGGCCGGCTGAAACGCTACAAGCGCATTGAGTTCCTGCTTGATGCTCTGGAACTGGTCCCCGAGGCGATCCTTGAGATCGCCGGCGATGGTGACCACAGGGAAGCAGTTGAGTCCGAGATCGCAAGGCGTGGTCTGCGCAGCCGCGTGCGAATGCATGGTTTTGTCAGCGAGGAGGAGAAGCTGGATCTGCTTCAGCGCGCCTGGCTCAATGTGACGGCGTCTTCGGTCGAGGGCTGGTCACTGGTCGCGCTCGAGGCAGCAGCTTGCGGAACTCCGACGGTCGCGATGCGCGTGGGAGGGCTTCGGGAAGCAGTAGTTGACAACAGCACGGGACTGCTCTCCGACAGTCGGATGCAGCTTGCTTCAAACATTCAGAAGCTCCTCCTGGACGGTGACTTGCGAGCTCAGATGGCGGAGGCTGCTCGGGTCAGGGCAGACAGCTTTGCGTGGGAGCGGACTGCCAGCCAGACAATTGAGGCATTCCGACTTGCCATCGCAGCACATTCACCAACTGCTGATGGTGGCATCGCCCGGCGGCTCTCGCGATGACCGGCAGCAGGAAAGGCATCGCGCACTTCAAGGAGTACTGGGAGCTGTTTCGCAAGGAGCAGACAGAGCCAGACCCCTTTTACACCCGAATCGCAGCGGACACAGCTGACGTACTGGAGGAGCGCCACGGCAAGGTGGCCGGCCTAAGGATCCTTGACGTGGGCTGCGGTGCAGGTTGGTACACCGCGGAGCTCCGCAACCGTGGGGCTGATGTCCTGCCCGTTGATCTCGACCCGGGCGAGCTCGCACTTGCCGGCGCTCCGCCTGAGGGTGCCCTGATTGCCGACGCAGCTGACCTACCCTTGGACGACCGTTCCGTAGACGCGGTGCTGTGCTCCAATCTCTTGGAGCACTGCTCCCGCGCACCTGAAGTCATTGATGAGATCGCCCGCATACTTAAACCGGGGGGCTGGGCTTACGTTTCATGGACAAACTGGTATTCCCCGTGGGGAGGCCATCTTTATGCGCCGTACCACTATCTCGGGCCGCGATTTGGAACCTGGCTTCACGATCGGATCCACGGCAAGCCGGAAAAGAACGTGATCTATGAAGGACTCTGGCCAGTCCACATTTCAACGATTTTGCGCAGGGTCAAGTCTCATTCCGACCTGGTGATCGAAAAGGTTGAGCCGCGCTACTGGCCGCGCCTTTCGTTCATCAGTCGGATTCCTGTGGTTCGCGAGTTGCTGTCGTGGAACTGCGTCATTCACCTGAGCCGCGTCGACTGAGTTTCTTCAGTCTTACGGTCGCTCTGATGCGACGAATGCTCCAACGGCCGGCCCTTGGGTGAGTGGACCAGCGGATACGTAGTGCTGTCAGCAGTGCGCCGCACCCTGCCAACAGGATGGCGGCAGTCGCAAGCCAGTGTTCGCTGATCAGGTCCACCGCGTAGTAGAAGTTGCCACCGTTCTTGTTTGCGGGCAGCTGTGCGAGGTAGCCAAGGGGCACAAGCGCGAGGGCACCGAAGGCCAGGGTGTAGAGCCGCCTCACATTCACACCCCAAAGTCCAAGGAACAGGGCGAGCAGGGCCACTGGGGGTCCCACTCGGAGGGCGAACACGGCGGCTGCCAGCCCGCCCGCGATAAGTGGAGCAGTTGCGGCAAAGCCTTGCTTGGCGTGAGCGAGGGGATCGTTACCGGGCGCATCGTGCAGCTCGGGAATGATCATGTCTGGAGCACCGCTCAGCCGCCTGCGGCGTGTTGCCAAGAGACTTGCGCAGAGGATCAGTGCAAAGACCCCAGTCGCGCCGGCTGAGGCAAGGTAAGCATTGGTTGCAGTTGTCTGTGGAGTGAAGGTGAACTTCGCAACCTTGCACTTCGGCCCAACAGGCCATCCCGCTGCAAATCCGTCAATAACGCGTGGGTCCCCCAGGTCGTGAATGTGGTTCTTATCCGGGCCACAGGCTGCTCGCCACCCAAGGCTCATGCTCTCTGCCCTTACGAGCCAGCCCGGTCCGTTGAAGGAAACATGAGCAAATCCCTCGGAGTCTGTATTGGGGGAAAGAACAGACGCAGCCGTTGGCTTTGGCTGCGGCCGAGGTGGCGTCGATGCAAGCTTCAGGTGGTCGATGCGCATTACCGGGCCTGCCGGTGTTGTGATCGCATTTGGCCCACCGGCAAGCGAGAGCTCTCTTTGTGAGCCACATGCTTGGAAGGCCATGGGGCGACCGGCGTCAAGTTGGGCGACAGTTCCCTTGACCAAGCCGAGCACTGTGGAGTCGTTGCCGATGATGCTCAGCTGCCCGCATCTCGTCGCGAAGGTTCCCGTCCTCCTGGGACGCGGCGCATTGAACCCAGGGATGACAATTTCTCGGATTGCAACTGCTGGGAGGAGCCTGAACGACGCTGGGCCATCGGGGACCGCAGCCTTGACCACATCAATCCGAACTGACCGTGCTCGGACTGGCCTGGGGAGCTTGACGGTTCCGTCTGCAGCGACCTTGATCAGGCCAGTCGCGAGACCGTCAAAAGTGACCTTCACGACCGTTGGTCTTGCATAGAGCGGCAGATCCGGGACAAGTCTCATTGAGGAGACACGCTTCGGGGTGGGGGAATTCCAGGCGATCCACGGCTTGATTCCCGTCCGGAATTCGCCAATCCAGGCGGTCTTGGCGCTTGAGTCAAATGCTGATGAGGCACGGTGAATGGGGAGTCCTTCAAAGCGAGGAGACCCTGCGAATCTCCACCCTCGTTTGAGTCCGACCAGAGCATCAAATTTGGGGTCGGGGGTCCATGGCGCGCTGCTCGCCCAGCCACTTGGCCTGAACATTCTGGGCGTCGGAACATTGACCAAGCGCTTGATGGACTGCTCTGCGTCAAAAGTGGCCTGCGGATCGCCCGTCGGAACAGGGCCGCCGTATGCACCGGACTCGTGGTAGGGGTCAGAGGCTGTCTGGCGTGACAGGAGGACGTCAATTGGGTTGTGGGAGAGGTTCATGCCGGCGATCGCCTTGGCCGCCCAAATCGGTGTCCGCAGCCATTCTCGAATGCCAACTCTTGGAATCTGGATTTCGTCAATGCCACCGAGGTCAATGCCGCCGAATGTGGATGTGTGGGTTATGCGGATCCGGATTTTGGAAACTGCGGTGTCTCCCACTCCGACCGTGTTCCAGCCGGGCATCAACTTGATGTCCCGTTCTGGCCCGCCGTTGATGGACATCGCAATTCTGGTTGTTTGAACGAGGCCGTCGCGGTGGGGGTGAATCCGGATGGCCTTGACCTGGACGGGCTTCTTGAGCCCGACTTCGATCCAACGGTGAGCAGGCAGGAAGTCAGCTGGCGTCCAAGTCGTCTTGAGGTCTCCGTCAAGGGCGGCGTACGGCCTGGCCTCGGGACGGAGGAGGAGCTGTGGGCCCTCTGGGTTGGTTACGTAGTCCACTCCGGTGTAAACGGCAACAGTTTGTTTGGAGTGTCCGATGCCTTCGAAGAGGGCGTATGACGGGACGTCGGGTGAAATTACGTCTTTGGCTGAGAGCACTGTGCCTTGGTCGTGGGTTGTCCGGGTGGCAAGCACGGTCTGGCGGCGGTTGTTGTCGGTGATGACCAGGGATGCCCCGTTATGAACGAGGTTGCGGATCTGCCGTGCAGTCTGGTCACCGGTAAAGAGGATTGCCTGCGTGTGCGGAACCAGATTTGCTGCGGCGAGTTCGGTGATCGCGTTTGCGTCGCCGCTGACGAGGACTGAGTTTTTGCGGGAGTGGGCTCGAACGAGGCCTGGCGCTTTGTTCG
This sequence comes from Actinomycetes bacterium, assembly GCA_037139015.1. Classification (GTDB taxonomy): domain Bacteria; phylum Actinomycetota; class Thermoleophilia; order Solirubrobacterales; family Solirubrobacteraceae; genus WLNJ01. The sequence continues at coordinate 4,139 of JBAXHG010000122.1, forward strand.
CGTTTGTGTCGAGCGCGTAGCGGCGGATGGCTGGGAGTTGAATGGCTTGTCCACCTCGGCCGACAGCAGGCGGAACGAGCACCTTCGGTCCGTAAGTCTTGGTTGGCGTCTGCAGAATGGCCTCGCCGCGCAGGGCTTCCACCGCACTTGCCGCGTCAATTTCGCCTGACGCTTCCGGTTTGCCGTCGGCGGCAATGAGGACTTGCTGAACGCCCAGCAGCTTGAGCAAGCTGTCCAGTTGGCCAGGGACCAGGCGCCGCTGCTGAACGAGGTTGTCGACTGCAGTCAGAAGCTGGGAGCTGTGAGCGTCGGAGTATCGGACCGCATAGCGCTGGGCGACTGGCGCCTTTGTAATGGCTGGCGCGACCGGGTCAAATGTGGCACCCCAGCTGTAGACGCCAAACTGCTGTCCGGGAAGGATCATCGCCCGGTACCCCGGCGTGGTCTGCTTGTCAAGATCGGATGCTGCCTGGCGCCAGTATGAGGGGACGTCCTTGTAGGCAAGTTGAGAGTCGATGGCTTTGCCATTGAACATTGGCCATCCGAACGTGACGGGGAGCAGGACCAGCCCGGCAAGGATCGCCCTTCGGGCACCAACGGTTGAGGCTCGGCGGAGTAGCTCGGCGCCGCCGGCACCAACGAGGCAGGACAGGGCCAGCGCCAGGAGCGGGGCGGCCTTGTAGGTGGTCCTGAGGATCTGCAGGAGTGGAATGCCGTAGTAGGCCTTGATCAGGAGGGTGTAAAGCGGCTTGCCAGGGGGGAAGCCAACGGCCATGATTGTGCA
>JBAXHG010000123.1:0-4903 GCA_037139015.1 Actinomycetes bacterium
GCTCAGGGAAGGGGAGTCGCGTGGCTGATGTCCGCGCAGAGGGCCGATGGTGGCTTTCCCGTTACTCCGGGCCCGGGTGCGAGTTCATCCCCGCGTGAAACCGTGTCAGTTGCCATGGCGCTCGCCGCGGCGGGAAAAGATCTCAGCGCGGTCAGGCGGCCGGGTGGAAAGTCGGTTGTCGAACGGCTCTGGGCTGACGCCCATGCACTTGACGCGGAGCCTGAGGATCAGGTTGGGCTGGAGCAGAGGCTGCTGGTAGCGGCCGTAGCTGCCGGTCAGGATCCCCGACAGTTTGGAGGTCGTGATCTGGTGACATTGGTCCGCAGCAAGGTAAAGCCTTCAGGGGCGGTGGATTACACATCAGGACAGGCGTCGGTTGACCTCACAGCGTTCGCGGTGCTTGCGATGCGGGCTGCTGGGGCAGGCGACGGGGACAGGTTGGTTCGCAAGTCTTCCGCTTGGCTTGGGAGACAACAACTTTCAGATGGTGGGTTTGCAACTGAGCCACGATCGGGGGCCGGCCAGAGGGGAACTCCTGACACCACTGGGCTGGTCATCCAAGCTTTCAAGGCAGCCGGGGTCTCCCGTGGGAAGCGTGTGAATTCAGCCCTTCGGTTTCTCGAGTCGGCTGAGGCGGTTGGAGGAGGCTTCTCCTTCGGAGGGCCACCAAACGCGCAGTCAACTTCACTCGCTCTGATGGGACTCAACGCCTACCCGAATGCAAGTTCGTCTGCCGTGGCGCTCAGTGCGGTGAAGTGGCTTAAGTCCTGCGAAGAGCGATCTGGTCGGTTCGATTATCAACCCAGAGTCGCGAGGCAAACTCCGATCTGGGTCAGCGCGCAGTCGGTCCTGGCGCTCTCCAAGAGGCGGCTTCCGATTCTCAACTGGACTCCTCCGGTTTTGAAAACAAAACCGAAATCGTCGGGCGGGAGTGACATTTCGGAAAAGACTTCAAAGCTGGCACCCAAGGCCCCTCGTTTGGCCAAACCGTCAGTAAATACAAGCGAAAACCGGACTTCTCTGCAAACAGCAATCGTCGCGGCACGGGTCGCGGGCGTCCTCGTGCGCGCCTTCAGTGGAGCCAACCGCTAGTTTTTCGCGCCAATGAGAATCGGAGTCCCAAAAGAAACAGCCGCCGGCGAGTTCCGCGTGGCACTTGTCCCTGATGTCGTCGCCAAGCTGACCAAGGCAGGTCACGAGGTCGTCGTTGAAGCCGGGTCAGGAGCGGGCGCAATGCTGCCGGACTCATCCTTCACCGAAGCCGGCGCGAAGATCGTCGCCGCTCGGGCAGACCTGCTCGATTCGGATGTGATCGTTTCCGTTGCTCCTCCTTCGACAGAGCAGGTCGCCGGGTTCAAGCGTGACTCCGTGATCATCGGCTTTCTCCAGCCGCTCACAAATGGTGAAGGGGTTAACGCACTCGCCTCTGCTGGCGTGACGGCGTTCGCGATGGAGTCAGTTCCACGGATCAGCCGTGCGCAGTCAATGGACGCACTTTCGTCTCAGAGCAATGTCGCCGGTTATCGCGCGGCCCTGATCGGCGCTCAGGAGCTTGGACGGTTCTACCCAATGCTTATGACCGCGGCGGGAACCATCCGGCCGGCAACGGTTCTGGTGCTCGGCGCAGGCGTTGCGGGGCTTCAGGCCATCGCGACTGCACGGCGCCTCGGAGCAGTCGTTCAAGCATTTGATGTTCGTGCCGCCGTGAAGGAACAGGTGGAGTCACTTGGTGCCAAGTTCCTCGAGTTTGATCTCGGCGGGGACCTTGAGGGCGAAGGTGGCTATGCCAAGGAACTGACCGACGAGCAGCGCACGCGTCAGCAGGAACTTCTGACAGAGGCCATCGGCAAAGTCGATGTTGTGATCACGACAGCTCTTGTCCCAGGACGACCTGCTCCGAAGCTTGTGATGGCAGCCGCAGTTGAGGCCATGAAGCCCGGCTCTGTCGTTGTTGACCTTGCTGGAGAGGCCGGAGGTAACTGTGAACTCACCAAGCCGGGCGAGACGATCATTGAGCACGGCGTGAAGATCGTTTCACCACTCAACCTTCCCGCAACGATGGCGGAGCACGCTTCGCAGCTGTATGCGAAGAACATCGAATCGCTGCTCGGTCTGATGACCAGTGAGGACGGCAACCTGACTCTCGACTTTGAAGACGAGATCATCTCGGGCGCCTGCATCACCAAGGGTGGAGAGATCGTCAACGAAGGTGCCAAGGCCGCGGCCGGCCGGTAACGGGGGAACTCATGAATCTGACAGCGCTAATTGCAACTGCACACGCAGCTCCGGCACAGAACCTCGACGTGGTCACCATGCTCGCGATCCTCGTCCTCTCGGCTTTTGTCGGCTTTGAGGTCATCTCAAAGGTTCCCAACACACTTCACACGCCGCTCATGTCGGGAACGAACGCGATTCACGGGATCGTGGTTGTGGGCGCGCTCGTAGTTGTCTCACAGTCGACAGGCCTGTTGGCGAAGTTCCTGCTCGTGATCGCGATCGCCTTCGGCACAATCAATGTCGTCGGTGGCTTCCTGGTGACGGACCGGATGCTCAGCATGTTCAAGCGTAAGCCTGAGCCTGCAAAGGTTGAAGCGACCGAGGAGGCAGGATCATGACCCTCGCAACCGCCTGGTACCAAAGCTTCAACTTCGTCACATCGCTCTACATCTTCGCGTTCATCTTCTTCATCGTCGGACTCAAGGGGCTGACCGGACCAAACACTGCTGTCAAGGGCAACAAGATCGCAGCCGTGGGCATGGTGATCGCGGTTGTCGCTTCCCTGATCGGAGTTGGTCCCGATGGGATCGCCGTGATCAACAAGAGTTCTGACGTCATCGTCATCGTGTTGGGCGTGCTGATCGGCACGGCGCTTGGAATCCCAAGCGCAATCAAGGTCAAGATGACGGCCATTCCTCAGATGGTGGCTCTCTTCAACGGCGTGGGTGGTGGCGCTGTGGCGCTCATCTCCTTCGTTGAGTACAACCAGTGGATGCAGGAGGGTGCAACTCCTGAACTTCAGGCGCTGATTCCGACCCTGTTTGCGGCGATTGTCGGCTCTGTCTCATTCTGGGGTTCAAACATCGCGTTTGGCAAGCTTCAGGAGATCCTCCCGGGTCGTCCGATTCAGCTTCCGGGGCAGCAGTTCATCAACCTTGCGCTCTTCCTCTATTGCATAGGTGCAGCGGTTGCCATTGCGACAGGCACCGACTCAGTTCCGCTCTTCGTCTCAATCCTCGTCGCAGCCGCTCTGCTCGGCAACATGGTCGTTCTTCCAATCGGTGGAGCTGACATGCCAGTCGTCATCTCTCTCCTTAACGCCTTCACCGGGCTCTCCGCAGCTGCTGCAGGCATTGCACTTCAGAACGTGATCCTGATTGTTGCCGGCATGATTGTTGGCGCCTCAGGCACCATCCTCACCAACCTGATGGCAGTCGCGATGAACCGTTCGGTTCCGTCAATCATCGCCGGTGGCTTCGGTGGTGGCTCGGGAGCAGTTGCAGCCGGCCCTGAAGGTGAAGAGGGACGAACGGTCCGCTCAACCAGTGCTCAGGATGTTGCCATTCAGCTCGCTTTCGCAAGGCTTGTGGTGATCGTCCCCGGTTACGGCATGGCAGTGGCTCAGGCTCAGCATGCAGTCAAGGAACTCACCCGTGTCCTCGAAGCCAAGGGCGTTGAGGTCAAGTTCGGGATCCATCCTGTCGCTGGGCGTATGCCAGGCCACATGAACGTGCTCCTCGCTGAAGCTGATGTTCCATACGAGCAGCTCCGCGAGATGGACGACATCAACCCTGAGTTCCCACGGGCAGATGTTGTGCTCGTCATCGGAGCCAACGATGTGACCAACCCCGCTGCCAAGGATTCACCGGAGTCTCCGATCTACGGCATGCCAATTCTTGAGGTTGACCAAGCTGCAGCTACCGTCGTCCTCAAGCGTTCGATGGGTGCCGGCTTCGCCGGAATTGACAACCCTCTGTTCTACGACGAGAAAACTTCATTGCTGTTCGGTGACGCCAAGGACTCCGTTGGCGAGATCACAGCCGAGGTCCAGAGCCTCTAACTCCGGAACGCCCGCCCGGCGTTCTAACCTGAGCAGATGATCCGCAGAGACGCAGCCATCCGTGCCCTCTCGGGACAGAGCTTTGATGTGCTCGTGGTTGGCGGTGGGATTACTGGAGCTGGCGTGGCCCTTGATGCGGCCCAGCGCGGCTACAGCGTCGCACTGGTGGAGCGCAACGACTTTGCCTCAGGAACATCAAGCCGTTCGAGCAAGCTGGTCCATGGTGGCCTGCGTTACCTCCAGAGCTTCGATCTTGGCTTGGTCCGGGAGGCACTGCTTGAGCGTCAGGTCAATGTCCACATGGCCCCAAACCTTGTGAAGCCATTGAAGATGGTAGTGCCCGCATTTGACGGTGAGCACCCGGACCGGCTCGTCGGTGTGGCCTTGAACATGTACGACGGCCTCGCGCTTCCGACGCTGCGAGACGCCCGCAAGAAGAACGTGACAGATGGGGAACCTGACCCTGCAGATTGGTCTCCAGATCGTCACCGCGAGCTGTCGGGCGAAACGGTCGTCGAGCTGATCCCCGCCTTGGAGGGCCGCAAGCCAACAGGCGGCTATCTCTTTTACGACTGCCAAACGGACGATGTTCGGCTTGTCCTAACAGCTCTGGAAGAGGCCACTCGTTGGGGCGCAGTCATCGCAAACCGGGTCAATGTGACCGGCCTTGTTGAGTCTGGCGGTAGGGCAACTGGTGTTACTGCGGTTATCGACAGTGATCAAGAGATCACGATCAAGGCCGCCCATGTAGTCAACGCAACCGGAGTTTGGGCTGACAAGCTGCGCCCTGGCGAGCTGCGCAATGAGGCTGAGGTCCCTCGGATCCGTCCGAGCAGAGGAACACAC
>JBAXHG010000124.1:0-4900 GCA_037139015.1 Actinomycetes bacterium
TGGACGATCACGACGCGCCTTCCCGCCGCAAACGTGTTGCTCAGTGGAGGGCCGAAGGCTGAACCGATGATCGCGCCCACCATCAGAAGGGCCAGCCCCGCTGATGCAGCTGGCTTGTTGGCGAAGCTGGCCGCCAACCCCGCGGCCCCAGCCGCCGGGACTACAACCGGGGCCGATGAAGCCATCGGCGGCAGGCTTCCCTCCAAAGAGGCGGCCGAAGCGGCAGCTGCAAGCGCAGTGAGGACCGGACCTACCGGGACCCGCTGCACAGAACGGCGAACGCCACAGTTGAGGCAGTAGCGCTGATCATGTGCCAAAGCCGTCCCGCAGGAGCGGCACGGCTCGGCCTGGTCATTTGTTGTGTTCGCTTCAGACATGCAGATTGAGTACCCGAGACGACTCTCGTCAGTTGAAGGTAGTTCCCCCGCCACCGCCGGCTGGCGCCTTGCCATCCTTCGGAGGAGGCGCACCGGGAGTGACGATCGTCTTCGGCAGCTTGGCGAGCTTCTTGGAACATGCTGCCGGGGTCAGACCATTGCAGTCAGTTGCCGAGGTGATGGACGCCTTGTCCAGAACCTTGGCTCCCTTGGGGACCTTGGCAACAGCCGTCGGCGCCGCCTTGGTTGAGGCTTTGGCTGCTCCCGCGGCGGCGGCACCGGAGGGCGTTGCCGTGGCATCTCCAGCCGCTGCTGCGACCGTGGTCACAGCTTGTGGGGCTGCAGCAACCTGCTGACTTCCTCCAGCTGAACGACCAACCAGAACTCCCGTTCCGAGAAACAGAACGGAAAGGCAGACGATTGCTGCTGCCAAAGCGGGACTGATTGCCTGTTTGGACTTCGCCGGTGGGTCAACCGTGGCAGCGACAGCGGCTCCCGCGCCGACTCCAGCAAACGGCAGCGCCTTATCGGGCCTCCTATACCCGCAGCCGACGCAGTAGCGCTGGTCTTCTGCGACAGACGCTCCACAGCCGCGACACGGCTGAGCAGAGATACCTGCAGTTGAGTGCGCCTGAGCGGGGATGTTTGTCTGAGAGTCCATGGTCAGCTCCTTAGTTGGTCAAGTCCGTTGAAGGGACAAAATTGGATACGGCACCGGTCTTGGGGCTAGCGCCCACGTAATACACAGCGAAAACCTGGGGCTTACCTTGGCCCTTGGGGAGAAGCTTCTCTACGACAGAGCGGCCGGCAGCCACGATCTTTCCGCTTCTCGTTACGACTGAGAACACGATGAGTCGGCTCTGGCCAAACGGCGAGTTGTTAGTTACCTTGCCCTTGACTGCGACGCCGCTGACTGGATCCTCGAAGAAGTGGACCTTGATCAGTGTTGGATCAGCCGGGACTGACTTCAGTTCCTTGCCAACTCCGAGCTTGACCTTTGCACTGGTCGGGAAGTCACCAATGACCTGGTCGTCAACCCACTGGAAGGTCTGTCCAGGGCGGATGATGGGAATCTGGATCAGGGTCGGGTCTGTGCCGTAGGCGGTGTTTGTATAGACCTCGGTCTTGCCCTTCCGGTACGCCCGGAGAGCAACGGGAACATCGACGAGGGCTGTCTTCGCATTGCTCTTTATGGTCACGACGATCGCATTTCGATCAGTTCCGCGCAGGATCGTGATTCCCACGACCTTGAGCCTTGGATCGGCCTTTGGAATCACAAGTCCCAACTGGGCGACCTTCGCCTTCTTGGAGGCAATTTCTTCTTTGCGAGCGCTCTTGTCTTGGCTGCTTTCGCACGCGGCGAGCGACAAGGGCAGTACTGAAACGAGGATGATCGACGCCAGCCTTCGCATCAGCCGAATACGCCGCCCACGTAGTTCTGGGTGCGCTCTGCACGTGGGGAGTTGAAGACTTGCTCAACAGCCCCGTACTCCACGAGCTCACCGAGGTACATGAACGCGACATGGTCGCCAACTCGATGGGCCTGTTGAAGGTTGTGGGTCACGATCACGATTGCGACCTTTTCGCGAAGGCGAGTGATCAGCTCCTCGATGATCTCTGTTGACTTCGGGTCAAGGGCCGAGCAGGGCTCATCCATAAGGAGAACCTCAGGCTTGGAGGCGAGAGCACGGGCAATGCAAAGCCGCTGCTGCTGGCCTCCAGAGAGCCGAAGGGCCGGGTGGTCAAGGTTGTCGCCAACCTCGTCCCAGAGCCCAGCGTCCTCAAGTGCTTCCCTAACGAGCGGAAGCAAGGTCGACTTGTTTGGCTTGCGGCTTGCCTGCTCCCGAATGGCGTAGGCAACATTGTCGAAGATGCTCATCGGGAACGGGTTTGGCTGCTGGAAGACCATTGATACCCGGCGTCGCAGATCCGTAGCCTCAAGCTCATGGATGTTTTCTCCGTAGAGAGTTATTGAGCCTGTCGCGACCGCGGTTGCGGTCAGCTCCGTGAGTCGATTCAACGACCGAAGGAGTGTGGTCTTGCCGCAGCCTGAGGGTCCGATCAGCGCGAGAACCTCACCCTCTCTCACTGGAAGAGTCACGTTGCGGACAGCGGGCTTCGTTCCATAAGCGATCGAAAGGTCCTCGATCCGCATCCGCTCGGGGCGGTCAGTCGCTCCCGGGGCCACAGCTGCGGCAATCGCATCGGCGGCAGCCAGATTGTCGTTCCGGGGATCAACCACCGTGGGAGCATTGTCAGTGTTGATCCGTCGGATCGGGGGAAGTGGCGTGGACGAACTCATACGGTCTCCTTCTTGCTTCGGCGGGCTATCAGGTCAATTCCAAAGTTGAGTACCAAGACAAGGATGAGCAGGACGAACGCAGCCGCGTAAGCCTTCTGAGGCGCGTTCCCTTCTCCAGCAGGACTGTTGTTGTAGACGTAAGAGGTGAGCGTGCTTCCGGTGCCTCTGAGCGTGCTGACGATCGGCGCCGACCCGACTTTCTCAAGCTGCAGCGTGGCTCCGAGGAGGATCACGACGATCGCCGTGTCCCCGGCGATTCGTCCCATGCCAAGCGCTGTGCCCGTGAGGATTCCTGGCCGCGCCGTGGGGATCAGAACCTTTCGGATCGTCGACCACTTGGTCTTGCCCAATGCGTAGGAGGCTTCTCTGACCTGGGCTGGAACCTGCTGAAGGGCCTCACGGGTTGTCGTGAAGATGAGCGGAAGTGCGATCAGAGACATCATTGCCCCTGCGGTAAGGAAGGAGCGGCCTACAACTGCGCCGCCGAGTGCGGTGAAGGACATGAAGGCGAAGATCCCATTGCTGAACAGCAGGAGGCCGAAGATCCCGAGCACGATGCTTGGAGTGCCAGCCACGACCTCAATCCCGGACTCGACTGCCCGGGCAAGGCGCGTCGGACGCCCGTACTCAACGATCCAGATTGCGGTGCCTACACCAAGCGGAAGTGCGATCAGTGTCCCGACGAGGGTGAGGATGAAAGTTCCGAGAATTGGCGCGAGGAAGCCGCCAGTCTGGCTCTGGTCAGCCCCAACAGCTGGGTTGGAGAAGATCAGGTCAAGGCTCACATACTTGAGGCCCTTGCTGAGCATGAACAGGATCAGTGTCCCCGCGATGAAACAGAGGCCGATGCCAACAGCCCAGCATGCGTAATAGGCCATGCGGTCTGCAAGGGGCCAGGACTTGATCGTGTCCTTCCCACGGCGATGGACAACGTTCGGTGGCTTTAGCGCGGTGCTCACAGCCGAACTCCGTACTTGCGCAGTGGACGCTTGGCAAGGTTGCCGCCGAGCGAGAGCATGAGGCTCGCAAAGAGGAGGACTGCTGCCATCGCGTAGATCGTCTGCCCAAATGGCTTGACTGAGAGCCCCTCTGCGTTGTCAACAATCGTTGCAGCGTAGGGCCGCATCGGCTCAAAGACGAAGGTGATGCCATCCATCGGGTTAGGCGCAAACCCAACCGAACCGGAGACCATCGCAAGCATGATTCCTTCGCCGATCGCGCGGGCTGCTGCGATCACGGCCGCGGCGATGATCGCGGGACGGGCGGACCGAACCACCACCGTCCACATAACCCGCCAGCGGTTGGCGCCCAGCGCGATGGCGCCTTCCTTCCAGCCGTTGGGGACTGCCCGGAATGCGTCGGCGATAATGGCGACCATGATCGGCGTGATCATGATCGTGAGGATCACGACTGCGACTCCGAGTGATGCGCCGGAAAGCTGAACTACAAACGTGACCGCGTTCTTCCGTCCCTCGCTGATCAGATGGTTACCTACAAACGGAACCAAGACGAGAATTCCAATCAGGCCATAGATCACTGATGGAACTGCGGCGAGAAGCCTGATCACGGGGCTAACAACTCGCTTGGCCGAGTCGGGGGCGAACTCGACGATGAAGACAGCGGCAAGAGTGGAAACAACGATGCCGATGCCGACTGAGATGATCGTCACCAAGGCTGTTGCGTAGAGAATCGGCCAAGTCCGGATTGTGTAATCCCACTTGGCTGGGTTAGCCGGTGAGTTGAAGATCGCTGTCAGCTGATCATCGACATTTCCACCCCACCCAAACCACATCGGTCCGTTGTGAGAGAAGGAAGGCCAGGCCTTGAGAAGAACAAACGTGCACATCGCTGCGATGAGCACGAGTACAAGCGAAGACAGCGCGCCGAGCGATCGCTCGGCGCGCCTTTCGCTTCTTGCAGCGGCGGACTCATTCACTGGTGCTTTGTCCGCCAAGTTGCTCACTTAGACGAGTGGTACCCATCCAGCTGCAACGATCTTCTGCGCGGCCTTGTCGTTCTGTACCCAGCGGATGAATGATGCGGTCACACCGGTTGGTGCTCCACGAGTGATCATCCAGAAGTTACGGACTGCTGAGTATGCGCCTGACTTGGCGTTTGTCAACGTGCACGGAACACCCTGGTAGCTGAGTCCCTTGATTCCACCGAGGAAATCAAATGAGACGTAACCGATTCCGTTGGGATCGGTCTTGATCGAGTTCTG
>JBAXHG010000125.1:0-4899 GCA_037139015.1 Actinomycetes bacterium
ATGGACATCATGCTCGGGCTCGCTGAGGCCCTTCCATCCGGCCTCTACGCCGGAGATGGGCTCGCGAAGTACCTTCGCGAAGTTCTTGGTGATCCTGATCGGACAGATGACTTCCGGCAGCTTGAGCGAGAGCTCTACATTGCTGCGACCGACCTTGACTCGTGTGAGCGCGTGGTACTTGGAGCGGAAGGCTGGGATGACATACCAATCAGCAGCGCGGTCCAGGCTTCCACTGCACTGCCAATGGTCTATCGCCCGGTAGAGCTCAAAGGTAGAGAGCTTGTGGACGGCGGCATTGTTTCCACCACCAACCTCGACATAGCGGTTGAGGCTGGAGCCAAGTTCATCGTTGTTGTCAATCCCCTTGTGCCTTATGTCAACGAGATTGGAACCCCGACGAAATCTGGTGGGAAGCGTGGTCGCATTTCAGACATGGGCTTCCAACATGTCGGGTACCAGACTTTCAAGCTGCTGGCCTACCAGCGACTGCATGAGATGCGCGCCCAGTGGGAGAGCCGCTACCCAGGTGTTGACATTCTCCTGATTGAGCCGGAGGCTGATGATGAGCTGATGTTCAAGACCAGCGTCATGAACTTCACCTCCCGACTTGACATCGCGCGCCACGGCTTCCAGTCGGTGACGATGAAGCTCTCAGAGGACTACGAGCGCCTTAAGCGGATGTCGGCCAAGCACGGCGTGGAGATATCAGCGACCCGGGTTCGCAAGGTTGTCAAGCACTTCACCGCGGAGCAGGAAAAGAGTCGGGCTTGGCGCCGGATTCTTGAGCAGACGACTTCGACGCTTCTGCGTCAGTCAGCTGACGAACGCGGCTGAGCCGCAGCTGCTGCGACCAGGCCCTCGGCGAGGCGGTCTGTTGCTGTCTCGTCTCCCCTGACGGCGGCACAGATGTGTTCGTCATCACCAACCTCAGCACCGTCTCGGACAAGCACTCCGGCCTCCCTCAACTTCGCGGCCAGCGCTTCGGACGAGATGCCTGGCACTCTGGCCCACACAAGGTTGGATGCGGACGGCTGAAGTTCAACGGTTGTCCCCCTGAGGAGCGACTCGAGACGCTCTCGTTGTCTGGTGACAGCCTTGACCCGCGCATCGCGCTGTGGGCGGGCCTCCTCAAGGGCTGCAAGCGCACCTGCCTCTGACGGCATGGGTACGCCAAGCACTGGGGCAAGCCTCGCGATTATGTCCTCTGAGTCGGGCCCACCAAGGACCCGGCCAACCCTCAGTCCAGAAAGGCCCCATGCCTTGGAGAGCGAACGGACCAGATACAGCCCCTCCGTATCGGCGACAAGGTCGTTCATCGCTTTGATGTGGTCTTCCCCGGCGTAGTCCACGAGCGCCTCATCAACGACCAGCGATGTCGTGGCCGGAAGTCCGTCTCGCAGGGAGGCCACTTCGGCGGCACTGAGCAGGCTCCCGTCGGGATCGTTGGGGTTGGTGAGAATCAGGACTGGGGCGGAGCCGGCTTTCTCAGCTTCGGAGATCAGCGATTCCACTCCACTGGTTCCTTCCAGTGGAATCGGGGTGGCCCCAACAGTCCGCACGAGGACGGGATGCAGTCGGTATGCCGGCCATGGGATGAGAATCCGGTCGCCGCTGTCGGCCAGCGCGGTGACAAGTGCTGTGAGCAGCCCGGAGGCGCCTGCGCCAACGCCAACTCTTGCGTTGGGAATTCCCGCCTCGGCTGCGAACCGGTCGCGGAGCTCTGAGGAGATTGGATCGGACTCATGGTTCAGCGCACGCTTGGCAGCAAATGAGATTGCTGCTGCGACTGCGGGGTGTGGAAGCTCATCAGCTGTTGACGAGGTGAGGTCGAGGAGCTCAACCCGTGAGAGCTCGTTTTCCCTGCGCTCGTCGGCTTGCGCCTTGAAATCAGCGCGAACTTCCTCGTCCGTCAGCTCCGAGTAGCTGCGGTAACGGTCCATGAAGCCCAAGGGTCTGAAAGCTCCGTCTAGAAGCGAATGCCGACGGGCGCGAGCTCTGCGCCACTGAACAGGAGGAGCCATACAGAGAACCCAGCAGCTCCCAGAAGGCATGTGACGCCAAAGATGCGTCCCAGTGCTCCCTCGCGCTGATCGTGGCCTGCTGCGCGTCTGGTGAGGATCCAATACCGATCAAGCTGCTTGAGGATCACAAGGCCGAACATCAAGGACCCAAGCACCACCAGGAAGGCGGAAAGAACTCCCGTTCCCGGGCTGTCGGTCAAGTACTGGACCTGCGAACCGACCCACAGTCCAAGCAGGGGCAGGGGCCCCCAATAGGACAGGCCGATGAGGGTCATCAGCAGAATCAGCAGTGCGGCGAAGGTTGCATCGATACGTCTCCGGGCTTTTGAACCCGGGGCGGGAAGGGCTCGATAGCGGATCGGCCCAGTCCCGGGGCGGCGACCGATGAAGAGGCCTCCGTTCTCGGTTGGGTCGGTCCGCAATTGAATCTCCTTACTTACCCTCCGTAGAGGGAGTCGAATCGGTCGGCGTACTTCTCGTTCACAATGTTGCGCTTCACCTTCAGAGTAGGGGTCAACTCGCCCGTTTCCTGAGTTAGGTCGTGCTCGAGGATGAAAAACTTCTTCACCTGTTCCACTTGGGCGTACTTGGAGTTGGCCCTGTCGAGCTCCGTTTGGATGATCTCGATGACTGCAGGGTTGACTGCCAGCGATGCAATGTCAGACGGAATCCCTTGAGCCTCAGCCCACGGGATGATCTCCTCCTCATCAAGAGTGATCAGCATTGATGGGAATGCCCGCTTGTCACCGTGCATCACTGCCTGGGACACATACCGCGTCTGCTTCATGTCGTTTTCCAAGTTTGCCGGCGTCAGGTTCTTCCCGCCAGCAGTGATGATGATGTCCTTTTTGCGGCCGGTGATCTTCAGGTATCCGTCAGCGTCAACTGAGCCGACATCACCCGTGTGGAGCCACCCGTCAAGGACTGCACCGAAAGACGCGTCGTCGTTCTTGTAGTAACCCTCGAAGATATTGCCACCCTTGATCAGGATTTCCTGGTCCTCATCAGCGATCTTCAGCTCAACTCCTGGGAGAGCGCGCCCCACCGTTCCAAAACGGTGGTTCTCGATTGATGAGTAGGTCGCGATCGTCGCTGTTTCGGTCATGCCGTAGCCCTCAAGAACGGGGACTCCTGCGGCCCAGAAGAACTCAAGGATCTCCTGTGCGATGGGAGCGGCTCCGGTGACTGCCTGGCGAACATTGCCACCGAATGCAGCTCGGACCATGGCGAACTTCTCGTCGGCGGCTGCAAAAGGCTCCGCAAGTTCTGGCGGAACTTCCTGTCCTGCTGCCTGAAGGTCGCGAACCTTGCCGCCGAGGGCGACTGCTGCCTTGAGCTGCTCCGGGTCCTCCGAGTTGGAGGTGACCATGGTGTAGATCTTCTCGAAGATCCGTGGAACGCTTGGGAAGTACGTTGGCTTGACCTCGGAGAGCTCGGAGATGATCTGCTTCGTGTCTCCGCCGAAGTAGGCGATTGTGCCGCCGACATCGAAGGAGACGAGCTGGATCAGGAGCGCAAATGAGTGCGCAAGCGGGAGGTACAGGTATGTGGTCTCTCCACCTGAAAGAACATCCAGTGACGCGCACATTGAGAGCACGCTTCGATAGTTCTGGTGGCTGAGCACACAACCCTTTGGCGGGCCAGTCGTGCCTGAGGTGTATATGAAGGTGAACGGATCCTCTGGCTTGACTGCATCAGTGCGCGCCTGGAGTACTGACTCATCCAGCTCGCGGCCCTTGGCACGAAGGTCGTCAACGGAGATTCCGTCGGCGATGTCGCCTTCTGGGTTCATCACAATGATGTGCTTGAGGAGCGGAAGGTTTGCGCGAACTTCGACGATCTTGGCGACTTGACTTGCGTCTTCGCACAGGATTGCCACGGACTCTGAGTTGCCAACTACCCATTCGCATTCGTCAGGGGAGTTGGTCGGGTAGATCGGCACAACGACGCCGCCGGCCCGGGTGATTGCGAAGTCCGCATAAGTCCACTCTGGGCGTGTGTTGCAAAGGATTGAGACGCGGTCGCCTTGCTCGATTCCGAGGGCGATCAGACCGCGGCCTATCTCACTTGTGATGTCACCAACTTCGCTAAGGGTGACGTCAGTCCATTCGGCTCCAACCTTGTGCCGAATTGCGACCAGGTCGGGGTTGCGTTCAACCGCCTTGCTGAGCATGTCGGCAATCGTGTGTGAACCGGTGGTCTTCTCGTTCGATGCGTTTGCAGAGTCCATGGGTCTCCTCTCCCAATTGATGCAATGACCTTGGGGAGTTTAGACAGCAAAGAGCGGCCGGGCTTCCACCCCGACCGCTCTTTATCCCGTTCTCTAGTGGCTCGGCGAAACGCTGCCGTTGCGAGTCACTCCACGCATGTTCAGCATGAACAGTGACTTGTCAATTCGGCCATGGAGAACCGGGATCGAATGGCGCCGGCATGCATCGAGCACTTCACCGCGCTCAATGCCCGCCAAGCGGGCCATTTCAGTGGGGGTTACATGAATAGGCACTGGCCTCTCCCTCCCAACATCGGACGACTCATTCCACTTCAGGTTTACCCTGAAGTGACGAAGGGCACAAGTCTTTCTGTTTCCATTTGCGCAAATTGCGGGTAAATAGACGGTTAGATTCGAAGTTGGGCGAGGGCGGGTCCCCTGCCTGACCTGAGTGGCCTGCTCAGACGGGGTTCGGAATATTCACGAAGTGATGAGGAATTCCAAACTCATCCGCGATCAGGTTCCCCAAGGCTTCAACCCCGAAAGTCTCCGTCGCATGGTGTCCCGCGCAGATCAGGTGAACGCCCGACTCCTCCGCGAGCGCGACCGCACTCTCTGAAGCTTCACCCGTGATCAGAGCGTCAAGCCCCAGGTCCGCAACGGTGCCGA
>JBAXHG010000126.1:0-4883 GCA_037139015.1 Actinomycetes bacterium
AAGTCGCTTGTACATAGCGTTGAAGTCCTGCGTTGCCCAAACCTTGGAGTAGTCACGAGCTGCGCCGCGGCCTGCATCGTCACCGCAGATGAGGCCTGCGAGAACGATTGCGAGAACCAGCGCTGCGGCTCCCCCGAGAAGGAGTTTGCGTCGGTTCTCCACCGAATCAGCAATTCCATGTCGAATGTCCACGCCTGCAGGGTAGATCCCCCGGGGGCGTTAGAGCGCGGTCGTGCCCTCCCCGTATGCTCGTTAGCGGTGACTGCGCGATGACGACGTTTGACTGGATCCTCGTCGTGCTGATCGCACTGATGGCTTGGCAGGGTGCTCGGAGCGGGTTGATCGGCGGGGTCATGTCCCTAGTTGGCTTTGTCGCCGGGGCCCTGATCGCGGCGAAGCTGGCCCCGCTCGTCCTTCCCGCTGGGGACCAATCGCCCTATGCGCCTTTGGTGGCGCTCATTGGTGCAGCGGCAGGTGGAGCCGGGCTCGCGTCGATTCTCGAACGGGTGGGACTGCGCCTGAGGAAGCTCCTTCCGATCCCTTTCCTTGGGATGGCTGACAGTGGGCTTGGCGCGATCCTCGGGCTGCTGGTCGGACTGACTGTCATCTGGTTGGCCGCGATTGTCGTCGTCCAGCTGCCAGGGACGGAAGGGGTGAGAGGGGAGATACGGGCTTCAAAGGTGATCTCCACGCTGGGAGACATCGCCCCGCCCACGGAGAAACTCATTGGGGCTCTTCAGGCGTTTGATCCGCTCCCATCTGTTCGCGGGCTGACTCCCGTTGCGGTTGGTAAGCCGGATGCGAGCCTCAGTGCTGACCCACGCCTGAGGGCCATCCATTCTTCCGTTGTGCGCATCTGGGCTTCCTCCTGCGGGTTCTCAGTGGAAGGGTCTGGCTGGGTGGCGGCTCCAGGGCTCGTCGTGACCAATGCCCACGTGGTCGCCGGGGACAGCCACCCGGTGGTGGAGTCAGGAAGCGACGGATCCAAAAGGAGCGGTCAGGTACTGACGTTCAACCGTGTTGACGACTTGGCCATTCTGAGGGTCGATGGTCTGCGGGGACAACCATTGAGGATGGTCGGCAGCCCTGAGGCAGGATCAGCGGCAGTACTGCTCGGATATCCGTTGGATGGTCCGTTCACAGTGACTCCTGCCCGCATGGGCCGAACGCTTGTCGCGCTTACGAACGACGCATATGGCAGGGGGCCGTTCCGCAGGGAGATCACCATTCTCCGGGGCAAGGTACGGCCAGGGAACTCGGGAGGCCCGGTCCTCAACTCATCCGGTTCGGTGGTCGGAACGGTGTTCGGCAGAACGACCAGTGGAGGGCCGGATGGCGGCTTTTCGATCCCACCTGAACGGGTCCAAAGAGAGCTTCAACGCGCCACCTCCGGAGAGCGGGACCCTACGGGTCCGTGTGGGCGCTGATTCAACCGGACAGGTACTCCGGGCCATTCGGCGCTACTGTGCCGCGGCAATGGCTAAGACAGTCGTACTCGCAGAGAAACCTTCCGTTGGCACCGACCTGGCTCGGGTGCTTCCTGGTCCCTTCAAGAAACAGAAGGGCTTCCTCGAAGGCCCCGATCACGTAATCACTTGGGCTGTCGGCCACCTCGTTCAGCTTGCTGAGCCTGAGGACTACGACAAGAAGTGGAAGAGCTGGAAGATGGAGGAACTGCCAATTGTTCCTTCTGGCTTCAAGTTCAAGCATGTTGTGGAAGACCGGTCCAAGGCCCAGTACAACATTGTCAAGCGCCAGCTCAACCGTGAAGATGTCGACAAGGTCATCAACGCTTGCGATGCGGGGCGTGAAGGCGAGCTGATTTTCGCTCTCTGTTACCACCAGGCCAAGTGCGAGCTTCCCGTTGAGCGTCTGTGGCTTGCGTCAATGACGAAGGCTGCGATTGAGGATGCTTTCGGCCATCTGCGTCCAGGAACCGACCTTGAGCCGCTTGAGTCCGCTGCCCGAGCCCGCCAGGAAGCCGACTGGATTGTCGGCATGAATGCCACCCGCGCCGCGACGATCCGATTGAGGACATCCTTCGATGGTGCGGTTTCTTTGGGACGGGTGCAGACGCCGACCCTCGCAATCCTCGCCCGTCGTGAAGAGGAGATTGCGGCTCACATCCCTGTCGCTTACTGGCAGGTGACTTCTCAGTTCCAGACATCAGCAGGCGAGCTTTACAACGGCCTCCTGATTGCCGAAGGGGGCGACCGGCTTCCCGAAGGCGAACTTGCGGATGCCGTAGTTGAGGCAACCAAGGATGGAAACGGAACGATCGTCCGGATGGAGACCCGCGAGCGTCGCGACAAGGCACCGCTTCTCTTTGACCTGACCTCCCTGCAGCGTGAGGCAAGCAGTCGTTATGGATTCACCGCGCGACGCACACTTGGTGCAGCACAGAAGCTCTATGAGCAGCACAAGGCACTTTCATATCCGCGAACCAACTCGCGATTCCTGACGACGGACATGATTCCCGAGATCAAGGAGATCGCGGAGGTTGTAGGCAGAACCTCAAGTGAGTACGCCAAGGCCGCCACTTTCGTGATTGGGCTTGACTCGCTTCCACTCGGGAAGGTCGTCAACAACGACAAGGTTGGAGATCACCACGCCATCATTCCGACGAATACCGACGCCCATCCAATTGCGAAGTTCAGCGAGGACGAGCGCAAGATCTACGACCTTGTTGCCCGCCGCTTCCTTGCCGTTTTCCACCCTGAGTCCGTGGCGGAGAACACGACGCTCGAGACCGAGGTTGCGAGCCATCGCTTCCGGACTCGCGGCCGCATCCTCACAGTTCCAGGTTGGCGTGGGATCGACGGCGAGAATCGCGCAGATGAGTTCCTGCCACGTCTGACTGAGGGGGACAACGTCTCCGTCCTGGATGTTCAGTCTGAGCGCAAGGAAACGAAGCCGCCCAACCGTTACTCGGATGGCAAGTTGCTTGAGGCCATGGAGACCGCTGGTAAAGAGGTTGACGACGAGGAAGCCCGGGAAGCGATGAAGGAGTCGGGTATCGGCACGCCGGCAACTCGCGCTGGAATCATCGAAACACTGATTGCCCGTGGTTACATCGAGCGGGACGGCAGGGCCTTGGTTTGCACGGAGAAGGGCGTCAACGTGATCAGGCTCCTTGGAGACCACCCGCTCACATCACCTGCCCTTACTGGAGAGTGGGAAGCCAGACTTGAGAAGATCGCTCAAGGCGAGGAGAAGCGCGACGCCTTCATTGGCGACATTGCTGTCTTTGCAAAGGAAACGGTCGCGATGCTTGACGAACGTCTCACCGGCGTTCGCATTCCACGGGCCAATCTTGGGCCATGCCCAGTCTGCGGTCAGGACATCATGGAGAACCGCAAGGGCTACTCCTGCTGGGCCAAGGATGATCCAGGCTGCGGCTTTGTGATCTGGAAGGCCAAGGCTGGTAAGACGATGAACGCAACGATTGTCCGCGAGCTGATTAGGACCGGACGGACTGAGCGTCAAGTCACCGGATTCCGGAGTCGTGCTGGCAAGTCATTCCGGGCACGACTTTCGATGTTCCAGAATGAGGAAGGCCGCTGGCGGGTTGAGTTTGACGAGCCGTGGGCCAAGGAAGGCTATAAGCCGCCTGACGTAGTGGCCGAGGAAAACGCTGAGGCTGGACCTGGCACTAAGGCTGCTGCCAAGAAGCCTGCAGCGAAGAAGAAGGCCCCTGCCAAGAAGAAGGCACCAGCGAAGAAGAAGGCTCCAGCGAAGAAGCCGGCTGCGAAGAAGACTCCAGCCAAAACGGCTGAGGCCGAGAAGGTCGCTGACGCCGACTGACCCGTCTGTCTTGATCTGTGGCACGTCAGATTTGACGACGACATGACGACTGCCCACTAGATGCCTCTTCAACTAATCCTCGGACCCGCAAACGCCTCCAAGGCTGGCTTGATCCTGAACAGCTTCAGGGAGAATGCGGAGAGAGGTGAGGCGCCCGTCCTGGTCGTCCCAACCGCTGCTGATCGCGATGCTTACGAGCGTGAGTTGTTGTCTGGCGGCTCTCTGATTGGCGGGCGGGTGGTCACGTGGGAGCGCTTTGTTCGGGATCTCGCGCGGAAGGGATCTGTTGCCGGCAGGGTCATCGGTCCCCTGCGGCGTCGACTTATTGTCAGGGAACTGGTCAGCGCCGCATTGGACGCTGGTCAGCTCAAATCGCTGGAGCGGTCCGCCAGGGCTCCCGGTTTCCCACTGGCACTTGAGCGTCTGATCTTGGAGCACTCACGCGGTCTGATGCTCGAATCGTCTCTTCTCGAAATGCCGGTTGGCGGGAGCAAGGCCAGGGCGTCTGAGACCTTGGGACTTCTGAACGCCTACTTCGACCGTCTTGACGCTGATGGTCTGCTTGACCGTGACCTGCAAGCCAGAAGGTCACTTGACGCGCTCAGGGCTGAGCCTGGCCTGTGGCTTGGTGAACCGGTTTTGTTCTACGGCTTTTCAGACCTCACCGCAGTTCAGGCTGAGGTGGTCAAGGCATTGGCCGCAGCCGCGTCCGTGACTGTCTCGCTTTCCACCGACAAGACCGGTCGGGTGGGGGTGGCAGACATCGTCGCGCAACGGCTCCGGGCTGCTGCGGATAGTGGCGTGCAGGTGACTGAGGAGGAAGTTGTTCCCGAGGCTGACCCAGATGGGAGTCCTGCATCTCTGGGCGCATCACTTTTCACGCCGGCCAAGAGTGGGAGCGTCCACGATGACGGCAGGGTTCGGATTCTTTCGGGCTCCGGGTCCCGGGCCGCCGCTGAGCTCGCTGCTGGAGCCGTCGTCGACCTGATCGACAAGGGAACTGCCCCTGACCTGATCGCGATCGTGCGCCCCAATGCGGACGATGATGCTCTTCTTGAGTCAATCCTTCGGTCGGCTGG
>JBAXHG010000127.1:0-4857 GCA_037139015.1 Actinomycetes bacterium
AGCCTTTCAAGCAAACGACACGATTGAGGACATCGGCGCGTCAGAGCACCGCCGGTACCCCAGAGGAGAAACCATGAGCAATGAGAACAAGTGCCCAGTCACAGGCGGAGCAAACACCCGGGTTGCAGGCAACCAGACCAATGACCAGTGGTGGCCAAACCAGCTGAACCTGAAGATCCTCGGCCAGAACTCTCCACTTACGGACCCAATGGATGAAGGGTTCAACTACGCCGAGGCATTCAAGACAGTTGACCTTGACGAGCTCAAGGCTGACATTGAGGCCCTGATGACAACTTCGCAGGACTGGTGGCCCGCGGACTACGGCCACTACGGCCCGTTCTTCATCCGCATGGCTTGGCACAGCGCGGGCACTTACCGCGTTGGTGATGGCCGGGGTGGAGCAGGCTCGGGCGCACAGCGCTTCGCTCCGCTTAACAGCTGGCCGGACAATGTGAACCTTGACAAGGCACGCAGGCTTCTGTGGCCGATCAAGCAGAAGTACGGCCAGTCACTGTCATGGGCTGACCTGATGGTCTTCGCAGGTAACTGCGCAATTGAGTCCATGGGCCTCAAGCCATTTGGCTTTGGTGGCGGACGCGTTGATATTTGGGAGCCGGAAGAGGACATCAACTGGGGAACCGAAAAGACCTGGCTTGACGATGAAGACCGTTATTCGGGTGAGCGTGACCTTGCCAACCCACTTGGCGCCGTCCAGATGGGACTCATCTATGTGAACCCTGAAGGCCCAGGCGGAAGCGGAGACCCACTCGCAGCAGCAGTTGACATTCGTGAGACATTCGCCCGCATGGCGATGAACGATGAGGAGACTGTTGCGCTGATCGCCGGAGGTCACACCTTCGGCAAGGCCCACGGCGCCGCTGACCCTGACAAGTACACGGGGCCAGAGCCTGAGGCTGCTCCCCTTGAAGAGCAAGGGCTTGGTTGGCAGAACAGCTTTGGCTCCGGCAATGGTGCTGACACGATTTCCAGCGGGTTGGAAGGCGCTTGGACGCCAACTCCAATCACATGGGACAACACGTACTTTGACGTCCTGTTTGGCCAGGAGTGGGAGCAATCCAAGAGCCCAGCTGGTGCGACGCAGTGGATTCCAAAGGATTCGGGTGCTGCGGACGCGGTTCCGGACGCTCACGATCCGTCGAAGAAGCACGCGCCGATCATGTTCACGACCGACCTTGCGCTGCGACTGGATCCTGCGTACGAGAAGATCTCACGCCGATTCCATGAGAACCCGCAGGAGTTCGGCGATGCATTCGCACGGGCATGGTTCAAGCTCACCCACCGCGACATGGGTCCGATCTCGCGTTATGTCGGTTCACTTGTTCCGGCTGAAGAGCTCATCTGGCAGGACCCGGTTCCGGCCGCTGGCAACGAGTTGATCGGGGCTGCTGACATTGCTGACCTGAAGGCCAAGATCCTCGCTTCTGGCCTGAGCATCTCTCAGCTTGTGACGACAGCGTGGGCTTCCGCTTCAACCTTCCGTGGCACTGACAAGCGCGGTGGCGCGAATGGTGCACGGCTTCGCCTTGCGCCGCAGAAGGATTGGGCGGTCAACAACCAGGCTGAGCTTGCCAAGGTTCTTCAGGTACTTGAAGGCGTTCAGCGGGAGTTCAACGCTTCCGGCAAGTCCGTGTCCCTCGCAGATCTGATCGTCCTCGGCGGTTGCGCTGCTGTCGAACAGGCAGCAAGGAACGCTGGGGGAACCGTTCAGGTTCCATTCACACCTGGTCGCACGGATGCGACCCAGGAGCAGACGGACGTGGACTCATTCGCGGTCCTTGAACCGGCTGCTGACGGCTTCCGAAACTACGTCGCTCAAGGTGTGACCAGTCCCGCTGAGGAGCTGTTGCTTGAGAAGGCACGCCTGCTGACGCTCACCGCGCCTGAGATGACTGTCCTTGTCGGTGGCTTGCGGGCATTGAACGCAAACTTCGACGGGTCCGCCCGTGGCGTCTTTACAAGCCAGGCTGAGTCGTTGACCAATGACTACTTCGTGAACCTTCTTGAAGAGGGGACTGAGTGGAAGGCCACGTCAGAAGCTGAGGAAGCGTTCGAAGGTACGGATCGCACAACCGGCGCGGCCAAGTGGACCGCCAGCCGTGTTGACCTTGTCTTTGGCTCCAACTCACAGCTGCGCGCCCTTGCTGAGGTTTACGGCTCGTCTGACTCTCACCAGAAGTTCCAGGCTGACTTTGTTGCTGCCTGGGCCAAGGTGATGGAGCTCGACCGCTTCGACCTGGCCTAGCGTCCCTTGGCGATGCTTCCAAGGTTCAAGTACTGAAGCTCAAGCGCGTTCGCTGATTTGCGGAGTTCGCCGGGTCGGCTGATTTAGCCCAAGAAGGCATCTGCCCGAGCCAAGGCCTGCCCGCTGGTGGTGTCGGCCCCCAATGTATGATTCTAACTTGAGCTGGGTCTTATTGGGCCCGGACATAATTGAGTGGAACCGGGGGAAGAATGAAGACGCGTTTAACCGTAATCAGTTCGTTGGTTGTCATCTCGTGCTTGTCAGCAGGGTTGACGGCTTGCGGAGGATCAAGTGACAGTTCAGGAGTGAAGGTTGGGGCAATCCTTGACCTTTCAAGCGGATGGACTTCACTTGGCAAGGAATCACAGGCTGCGCTTCAGCAGGCAGCTGCTGACTACAAGGCTAAGACTGGCAAGACAGTTGAGGTCAAGGTAATCGACTCTGCTGGTGACAAGGACAAGGCTGCGGCTGCTGTCTCAACACTTGCTGGAGAAGGCTTTACCGTGATCATTGGACCTGGCGGAAGCTCCCAGGCAGGTGCCGCGGCACCCATCGCAAAGCAGAAGGGCGTAGTTCTGATCAGCCCTGGCAGCACTTCATCTGCTCTTGCAAAGACCAATGATGGTCTCCTGCGCTTCGTTCCAGACGACCGCGTTGAGTCAAAGGCCACCGTTGCATTGATGGACAAGAATGGTGTTCAGCAGCTCGTGCCAGTCGGACGTACTGACTTGGGCAACCAAGGTCTCTACGACTCTGTGACAGCAGCATGGACAAAGCTGAAGGGTGCTGGCAGCGTAAGCAAGGGCGTTACATACCCTGATACGCAGACCAAGGACTTCGGCAAGGTTGCAGACCAGGTTTCTGCATCAGTCACCCAGGCTCAGGCCAAGGGCAAGACCGCTGTTTATCTGGCTGGTTTCGGTGAAGCTGCTGGAATCGTCAGCGCTGCAAAGGCACCAGCAACATCGGTGACTTGGTACGGCGGCGACGGTGTTGTCGGCGACCCTGCATTCACAAAGGATGCAACCGTAGCCAAGGCAACCCAGGCAGTTTGCTTGCCAAGCCCACAGACGGGACTCAGCAAGGAAACCAAGGCAACTTGGCAGCCTGTGCTCGACTCTCTGTCGAAGGCAGCTGGCGGACAGGCCGACGCATTTGGTGTCAACGCGTTTGATGCCTCGAATGCCGCGATTGCAGTACTGGCAGGAACAGGCAAGGGCAAGACAGGCGCTGAGCTTGAGACTGCACTGATCGCCTATGCCAACCAGACCACTGGTGCAAGCGGATCCCTGAAGCTGAACCAGTTCGGCGACCGGGAAGTAAGCGCATATGACTTCTGGCAAGTCACAGGCGCTCCGGCAGCAGCGAAGTGGACCGTATCTGGCGGCTGGAGTCCTGCAGGCGGGACCCTCGGGACCGTCGTCAAGGCCCCCAACTGCGGCTGAAGCAAACGTCGTAATTTCGCTACCCCACGGCCGCTTGGCCGTGGGGTAGCGCTACGACGTTCTCCCTCCAGGAATGGTCTTGGAGGGATTCTCGGGGTAGCTGCGCGAACGCAGGAGATCCCATGTTTTGGGGCGCGCAGCCTAAGCCGCCCCGTCCTTCCAGTCGGCTCTTCTGCGAACTCTGGTCTCCAGTTTTGACCTAGGCCGACCGAGGATTCAGGGAAGATCAGCTCCTATGAGCGGGTTCGAACACGGCAATGACGGCGCGGCTTCGGGGGTATTGCGAACCGAGCTCTTCAGCGATGCTGTCTTCGCGATCGCGCTGACGCTCCTGGCCCTTGACTTGACGGTCACGGGCTACACGCCTGGCAAGCTGGGGCAGGGGTTGGAGGACAGGTGGGCGGAGTATCTCGCGTTCCTTGGCTCGTTTCTGTTCATTGCTGTGATGTGGCTAAACCACCACGCTGCATTCCAGCGTTTGAAATCCACGCCAACCACTTTCCTGTGGGCTAACTTCGGAGTTCTTCTAGGTGCCGTGGTGCTTCCTTTCCCCACGAGGGTGCTTGCGGGGGCATTTGAGCACGGCAACCGGGGAGATGAACAGGTGGCTCTCTTGCTTTATGCCGTGATCGGCACCGCTATCGGATTGGCTTGGACCTTCCTGTGGTTTGTGATTTCGCGCCATCCGGATATATGGTCCTCGCCGGATGACGGTCCCCTGTGGAGTGAGGCATTGCGCAGGTCCGTTCCGGGGGCGCTGGCGTATCTACTCGCAGGTCTTCTTGGTCTCTTTACGGAGCCAGAAGTGGCGCTCGCTGCTTTTATCTTGTTACCGCTCTGGCGGAGAAGAACGGGACGGCGTCTGGCTGGCAGCTGAGGGTTGCTGTTGCAGTTCGGCGCAGGCTGAAAGCGTCTCCCCTGAAGCCGGCCTTGCATGTCGCAGAAGCCAAGGCTCAGGGCGCCTGGGGAAACTTCGGTGGCTCGCCGATCTCCGTCGCCAGCGAGGCTGAGGAGGCCTCCATGTCTTCCGCCGGACTGTGGAAGTTCTTCTTGCCGGTCGCGAACCACATCACTGTCGCGAAGAGGATCACGATGAGCACGGCAACGGGCGCGTAGTTGAAATCGCGCCAGAGGAAACCGTCGTTCCAC
>JBAXHG010000128.1:0-4850 GCA_037139015.1 Actinomycetes bacterium
CAGGGCCAGTGCGGCGTCAAGGTGGCCACTGTCGTAAATCTCGATCTCAGGCTTCACTCCGAGTTCCAGCATCCGGGCTGCGAGGCGGCGCACTCCCTCAGGTGGGTTGAGGAACTCGCCGCTACCGAAGCTCATTGAGCAGACATTGAGAGTCGCCATCCGGGGCTTGGCCTCAACGATCTGCATGCGCTCTTCAAACGGGACAGTCAGGCCGACGCCGGTTGACAGTTGGATCATCGCCGGGCAGGCGTCTTCGATCAGCCCAACGACCCGCCGCGCCACTTCAAGGTCGGCAGTCGGCAGACCCTGTTCGTCACGGACATGGACGTGCATTACTGATGCCCCAGCAGCGTGTGAGTCTGCTGCTGCTGCGGCGATCTCCTCCGGCGAAGTAGGGAGGTGAGGGTTGTCTGCCTTTGTGGCAATCGGTCCGGTCAGAGCTGCGGTTAGGACAACTGAGTTGCTCATGCCTTGTGTTCCCCATTCGTTTTTGAAGTTGAAGTTGCCTTAACGAGATAGTCAAAGAGCTGGGCACGGGCAGCATCAGCCTCGCATTCCTCCCACTCGAGGAATCCCTTGCCAGTGCTCATGCCCAGGTCGCCGTTTTCAACCCGCTCAGCAAGACCCTCAGAAGGATCGGATGGCTGCCCGAGCCTTGGCAGAACGTATTCGTGAATTGCGAGAGTCAGGTCGAGGCCGACAAGGTCGGCGTTTGCGACCGGCCCGAGGACCGGCAGCCTGATCCCGAACCCCTTGGTCACGACAGTGTCAACCGTCGCTGCGTCGCAGACGCCCGAGTCGATCAGGTTGAAAGCTTCGCGCCAGAGGGCGTGTTGGAGACGGTTACCGACAAACCCTGCAACATCACGCTTAACGTGAACCGGTGCCTTACCTAGCGCCTCGAGCAACTCGATCGTGCGGTTCACGACCAAAGGGTCGGTGTGCTCAGCCTCGACAACCTCAACGAGCGGAACAAGGAAGGGCGGATTCCACCAGTGGGTGCCAACGACGCGCTCGGGGCGTTGGACCTTGGCAGCAACCTCGCCGACCAGCATCACCGAAGTGTTGGTCGCAAGGACAGCCTCAGCTGGGGCGGCTGAGTCAATGCGTTCGAAAA
Organism: Actinomycetes bacterium; assembly: GCA_037139015.1. Lineage (GTDB taxonomy): Bacteria > Actinomycetota > Thermoleophilia > Solirubrobacterales > Solirubrobacteraceae > WLNJ01. The sequence continues at coordinate 1,118 of JBAXHG010000128.1, forward strand.
TCTCCTGCTTCAAGTCGAGGCGCTCGGGCGCTGCCTCAAATACCCAATCAGCCTCAGCCACACTTGCCTCTAGATCAGAATCAAGCTTTATTCGCTGAGCAACATCGGTTGGAAGGCCAAGTTTCTCGAGGTTGGCTGTGACTCTGGCCGGGACGCTGTCCAGCGTCTCTTTGAACGGATCGTGAACTGTGACGTCCATTCCGCCGACAGCCAAGACCTGCGCGATGCCGTGCCCCATCAGGCCAGCACCAATAACGGTCGTCCTGCCCCGGTTCGCGCCCAAGGTCATCCGATCACCCAGCGGTATATCCGCCGTCTACATAAAGAATCTGCCCGGTTACGAAGCCGGACGCCTCAGAGGTGAGGAACACAAGAGGGCCAACAAAGTCTCCCGGCTCACCAAGGCGGCCCAACGGGATGCGCGAAAGCATTGCCTCACGTACATCACGGCCCGGGCCTTCCTCGTCGTACATCCAAGACGTCAGAGTCGAACGGAAGACGGTCGGGCCAATCGCGTTAACGGTAATTCCGTGCCCGCCCCACTCGCAAGCGAGTGAACGCGTCAGTCCGTCAATCGCTGACTTGGACGGGCAGTAGGCCGCGTAGCCAGCTGGGTGGCCGAGCTTGCCGCGGGTTGAGGAGATTAGAACTACACGCCCCCCCTGACCCTGTTCAATCATGTGCCTACCCGCCGAGCGGCAGGCAAGCCAGCTTCCGCGGACATTCGCGTCCATCACGGTCACCCAGTCTTCGACTGGCATCTCAGTGATCGTCGCGACTTTGTTGAGGCCTGCGGCTGTCAGCAGTATGTCGAGCCGACCGTGGGCTGCGACGGCAGCAGTGACCATTGCGTCAGTGTCAGCCTCTGTGTCAGGACGACGTGCAATGAGCTCAACCTCGGCGCCTGCAGCTCGGAGCTCGTCGCCCAACTCTTCAAGCTGGTCGGTGCTTCCTGCGGCCAGAGTGAGGGAGGCACCTCGGGCCGCCAGAGCGCGCGCGGCGACTGAGCCGAGGGCACCTGTTGCACCTGTGATCAGCGCCGAGCGGCCGTCGAGGTCAAAGAGGTCACTCATGAGGCTGGCGCCGGTGGGTAAGGCATTGCGACCAGCATCGAGGCCGGGCTTTTGGTCTTGTTGATGATCGAGCGCGCTTCACCTGGAGCAAGGCGGCACGAGTCATACTTCCCGAGTGTGGTTTCACCCTCGTCGGTAACAACTGTGACTTCGCCCTCTACGACCACATAAACCTTCTCGATCGGCGTCCCGTCATGCTCAGCGCCGCCGCCGGGCAGAAAGTGCGAAAGACCAATCCAGAAGTTCTCTGAAGCGGAGGCGTCAAAACCCTGTAGGCGGAGGCCGACCATGTCGAAGTGCTTTGGTGCCTCGTACGGCTTGGCGTCCCCGATGCGCGTGACTTCCATCAGGTAGCGCTCCCGTCACCAATGCGAAAATCGCCTGATGGGTCAACGATCGCAACGAGGCGGACGATGCAACCATCGCCTTTGGTCCAGCGCCAGGGGAACGCTGCGAACGTCACGCGCTTGCCTGTGACTGCGTCGATCTGACCGCCGACGTTCTCGAACCCGACGATGCCATTGCCGAGAATCTCGCGGTGACACGGCTCCCACTCGGGGAAATCGTCTGCTGCATCACGGCCGGTATACGCCTTGTAATCCTCAAGGACACCGTCAATCAGAGGACCATTTGGCTGTGGGCCGATGGCTGTCGCCATCGGATGATCAAGCGCTTGGCAGTCAATGCCGAATCCCTTGATTTTCTTTTCCTTCATCCATTCACCGGCCTCCTTGTAGGTGCCAGGTGACTCAACGAAGTACCTGCGGCTGTCACCCCAATAACGGTGCCAACCGGTGTTGATGATCACGATGTCGCCCTCGCGGATCTCGGGCGAAGCTGCCTCAAGATCCTCCGGCGTGATGACTTCCCACTTTTCCTTAGGGATAGATATAACGACCCCGGTACCAAAGTAGGATGCGAGTGGAACCTCGTCGATGAAGGGGGCGCCCGCGATCACATGCGCAGGGGCGTCGGTGTGGGTCGTGCAGTGCATGAAGGTCGTGATCTGCTGCGACAGGACGCCTGACTTAGCGTGGTAGTGGAAGCGCTCGATCTTGACGTCGGGGAAGTAGGGCCACAGTGGAGCATCGTGACCCCACTCATGCGACAGGTCATAGAACTCGAGCCCCGTGCGCGGGTCGACAGACGACGGGGCCATTGGATCAGTGGCAGACACGTTGTTTCCTCCCAAGGGTGTTGTACTGTAATGCGGGACACCTGTCCCAGCTCGTGGACGCACTGTACTACAGTTGGAGTGACCGCAATGACAAGTTCCGTTCCAAAAACGATGCCGACTAAATCAACACGCAATGCCGGCATCCAGGTGATCAGCCGTGCCGGGGCAATCCTTCGCGCTCTTCGGGGGCAGCCAGACGGACTAAGCCTTGCTGATATCTCCGCAGCAGTGGACCTCCCCCGGTCAACTGTGCACCGGATCACCACGGCCCTAGCCACGGAAGGACTCCTGGAGAGCGCCTCCTCCGCGGGTGGTTTGCGGATCGGGCCAGCAGTTGCAGAGCTGGCTTCTGGGAGTCGTCCAAGTCTTCGCGACCGAATCCGCCCTCTCCTAGAAGACCTCTCTGAACGCCTTGGCGAAACAGTCGACCTCGCCGTGCTTGATGACGGCAATGAGATGAGGTTCGTTGATCAGGTTGAGGGACCGCAGCGCCTCAGCGCCGCCTCGGAAATAGATGCCCGATTCCCTCTCCACTGCACTGCCAATGGGAAGGCAACGCTGGCCCTGTTTGGCGATAAGCAGGCAGCGAAGCTGCTCCCCGCCCGGCTCAAAACATTCACTCCCAAAACCACGACCGACAGGCCAACGCTCTTGAATGAGCTGGCTACGATCAGGCGAACAGGCATCGCCTTCGACCGCGAGGAACTCACGGACGGAATCTGCGCCGCGGGCTTCGCCTGGACCGAGCCTGACGGCGTGACAGCTGCGATCTCAGTGCCTATCCCCACCCAGCGATTCAAAGGCCGCGAGCCGGAACTGGAACGCGCACTTACCAAACTGCGAAATTTGCTAATCAAACCCTCAGGAGCCAGTAGCCAATGAGCAAGTACGTCCTCTACTCAATGCCAGCATCGCTCTACTCGGCCAAGGCACGGTCGTACATGCGCAAGCGCAACATTGACCATGTCGAGCGCGCAAACGGACACCCCAAGTACCAGCAGGAAGTGATCCCCGCGATCGGACGAATGATCATCCCGGTGCTGAAAACCTCTGACGGCACGCTGATCCAGGACTCCATCGAGATCATCGACTTCCTCGAAGCAGCTGACCCACGCGAGCACTCGATCTACCCATCCGCTGCAAAGCAGAGGGCTGTTGGTCACGTCTTGGAGCTGTTCGGCGGAGAGGGCCTCATGCGCCCCGCCATGCACTACCGCTGGAACTTTGACGACACCAACCTCGCCTTCCTGAAAGAGGACCTGCCGGGCTTCATCGCAGCTGCTGGCGACGCCAAGGCAAAGGCCGAGTTCTTCGAATTTGCGAGCGGCCTGATGCGGAAGGCCACGCTGGCCCTTGGCGTGAATCCGCACCTAGTGCCCACGATTGAGGAGTCCTACGCTGAGTTCCTCAACCTCTTCTCAGCGCACCTGAGGACAGCTCCTTACCTGCTCGGTGGCCTCCCCAGCAATGGCGACTTTGCATT
>JBAXHG010000129.1:0-4737 GCA_037139015.1 Actinomycetes bacterium
ATCGCTAAGCAGCGCGTCAACGCGTTGGTCCTCAACGATTGTGATGAGCGGGGACTCCGCTGCCTTGGCAGAAAGGGCTCGCGTGATGCGCCTGCCCGTGGCAGCCCCGCCTGCGTGCACGATGCGACGGCAGCTGTGACCACCCTCAAGGCCAAGAGCTGGCCGTCCATGGCGGTCCCGGTCCCAGGCGACCCCAAGCTCGGTCAGATCATGCAGAACGAGGCTGGCCTCAGCGCAGAGAACCCGCGCTGCGTCAGTCCGGCCTGCGCCCCTTCCAGCCTTGATTGTGTCCTCGTAGTGCTTTGTCGGGCTGTCATCCTCGGCCAAAGCGACTGCAAGGCCGCCCTGCGCCCAATAGCTTGCAGATTCCGCAAGGGGAGTGGCAGAGATGAGCGTCACCGAGGCGCCAGCATCAGCTGCCGTCAACGCGGCGTAGAGACCAGCTGCTCCGGCTCCGACAACGACGAGATCGCTGCGCGAGTGGTTGCTCATGCCCTCAGACTACGCGGAGGGGGAAGTCGGCGGAATCTCCGCTGACATCGGCGCGCGTCAGCTGCGCGTGTTGTTGGAAGCAGCAATCGCACGAGTCCACGCGCCGATTACCTGCCCTGCGCAGGCTTCGCTTGACCAGCGCGATGCGGACTTACGGCCACCGATTGTCATTCCTTCAGTGAATGCGGACTCAGCGAGCCGCTCCCAAGCAGCTTGGTCCCACTCCACTGCGTGCGCTCCCTGGACTCCCGCTGTCGAGCTTGGGGCGATTCCGACTGGGGTTGAAATGACTGGGGTCTCGCATGCAAGGGCTTCAAGGACGGCCAACCCAAATCCCTCTCTTTCCGATGGGATCAGGACAAGGTCTGCTGCACTGATGCGGATCGGGACCTCTGCAGGGGGAACGCCCCCGAGCGTGATCAGGATTGCCCCAGCCGCAGCGGCGATCTTTTGGGCTCGATCGAAATGCTTCTCGGGTCGGGCTGGGTCAGACGGAAAGAGAATGATTCGCTTATCTAGCGGGAGATTGAGTTCAGCCCTTGCAGCTTGCTTATTCATCGGCTGGAACCTGTCCATGGAGACACCGCAGGGGAGTACCTCAATCCGTTTGGTTGTTGCACCGTCTGGAATAGACGCAGCCAGTGGCTCGGATGCAGCCGCTGGCATGTCAATGAAGCGGAGCGCCTTGAGAGACAGCTTTCGGCTTCTGGGATGGGCGAGGTCCGTTCCGTGAAAAGTAACCGCCCGGATTTTGGCCCTTGCGCCGAGGGCGACCCAAGCGGAGAGTCCAAAGTGGGCATGGACGATGTCGTAGCGGTCTCGTCGCTGTGAAGCAAGCCTCGCTGCTGCCTTGATGTACGCAAGGAGCCCTCCGTGCGGAAAAGAGAACACGTCGACCTCGGCGCCCGATCTGCGCAGTGCGTCGACCTGATCGGAGACAAAGATTCCCAGTGCGGGATTCTCATCCGTCGGCCACATGTTGGTCACGAGAAGTGCCTTCAAAGCAATTCGAGCGTACTTGTGTCCGGGAGAACCGCGCGAAGCTGCAGCGTATCCCGCGCTGTTCTGTTGCAGAGACAACCCCATGTGTAGGGAGCCGAGGGCGATCCTTTACCGAGGTCGCGATGGGCGTGGCCGGCAAACAGGGAGCGGGAATGGTCTACAAGGTTTTTGCCAGGGCGCACGCCATTGGGTTCAGATTTGTGACTGGAACGCGAGGGCAGGGGACCGTCGAATATGTGGCATTGATACTTCTTGTGGGAGCTGTGCTGGCCGGCGTGGTCGCCGCTACGAGAGGCAAGCAGTTCGGAGCCTCGGGGATAGCGGAGGCAATCGTGAAACAGATGAAGAAGGCGCTTGACACCGTGCAGTGACCTGCTTGTCGCACTGACTGCGGCAAACTCTTGACCGTGACCCACACAGAAACAATCGACCTGCCAGTTGCCGTCTTTGACTCCGGGGTTGGAGGGCTGACAGTCCTTCACGAACTCCTGGTCAGTCTCCCGGGCGAGGATTACCTATACCTGGGTGACACCGCGAGGTTTCCATACGGCGGCAGGACGGTGGATGAGCTGAGGGCATTCGCGGGGGAGATAGCTGCGCACCTGATCGCAAGGGGCGCGAAGCTCCTCGTGATTGCCTGTAACTCGGCTACTGCAGCAGCACTTGATGACTTGCGCCAACGCCTTGAGGACAGCGGGTCAGCTGTCCCGGTGATTGGAGTGATCAAGCCCGAGTCGGTACTCGCGGCTGCAGCAACCAAGACCGGCCGCATCGGGCTTCTTGCGACCACTGCAACTACTGAAAGCGGTGCCTACGAGCGGGCAATTGCTGCAGCTGATCCTCATACACAGGTAATTGCCGTTGCCTGTCCGGATCTGGCCCCCGTGATCCAGTCTGGTTCACCATTTGACGATCAGGTAGTGCAGATGGTTCGCCGTTACTGCGAACCACTGATCGAGGCCAAGGTTGACACTGTGATCCTCGGCTGCACCCACTATCCCCTGATCCGGCCCTTGCTTCAGCGGACACTTGGGCCAGGAGTCCGGATCATCACCTCCGGTGACGCTGTCTCCCGGCGGGTTGAGCATGCACTTTCAATCAACAACATTCTCAAGCCAGCTGGCGGTCCTGAGGGCAGATACTCCTTCTCATGCACTGGAGACCCTGACGCCTTCCGTGAGGTGGGAGAACGCTTCCTGCAGCTCCCTCTGGGTAGTGTCGAGCGAGTAATCCTCGACAGTGGAGATCTCACATGAGCGGCAGCAGAAATGATGGGCGCGAGTCAGCACAACTCAGGCCCGTAACCATCGAACCAGGTTTTGTAAGCACGGCGGCAGGTTCAGCCCTGATCAGCTGTGGTGGAACAAGAGTGATTTGCACCGCTTCAATTGAGGAGAAGGTTCCCCGTTGGATGGCCGGAAGTGGACGAGGATGGGTTACTGCCGAGTACGGCATGCTTCCTGCTTCAACCGGAGAGCGCAAGAAGCGCGATGCCAGTCGGGGCAAGCAGGACGGACGAACCATTGAGATTCAGCGCCTTATCGGACGTTCACTGCGAGCTGTTGTCGACCTTGACGCGCTCGGCGAGCGCAGCGTTTGGGTTGACTGCGACGTGCTTGAAGCTGACGGCGGAACCCGCTGCGCTTCAATTACGGGAGCAGGAGTGGCACTTGCGCTTGCATTCAAGGGACTGCTTGAGAGTGGCCAGCTTGAGAAGGACCCGATGACCGATGGTGGAATCGCGGCCGTCTCCTGTGGCGTTGTCGGAGGAATTCCACTGCTGGACCTTGACTATTCAGAGGATTCAACGGCTGAGGTTGATGCCAACGTGGTTATGACCGGGAACGGCGGGCTTGTGGAAGTTCAGGCGACGAGTGAGCGCACTCCGCTCTCCCGCGCGCACCTGGATGACCTTCTGGAGCTCGCATCTGGCGGGATAACAGACCTTCTTGCAGCACAAGCAGCAGCCGTAAGCCAGTGAGCAGAGGGCCCCAATCCCTCATCCTGGCGACAGGTAACGACCACAAAGTCCTCGAGTTCTCACGCCTTCTGCCAGGGATGGTTCTCGAAGGGCTTCCTCCTGGTGTTGAACTGCCCCCTGAGGTAGGAACAACGTATGCACAGAATGCGCTTGGCAAAGCGTGGGCTGCTGCGACGGCAACCGGCAGTGTTGCCATCGCTGACGACTCCGGAATAGAGGCAGAAGACCTGGCCGGCGCCCCTGGGATTCGCTCTGCACGGTTCGCCGGAGAGACGGCAAGTGACGATCAAAACCTCGAATTACTAGAGGAGCGAGTGCCAGCCGGGGGACGGCTGACATATGTCTGTTTGATCGCAATAGTCGACCCGATCGCGAAAATTGAAAAAATATTTGAAGGACGCTGCAACGGGACAATGTCCGCCAAGCGCTCAGGGAGCAAGGGGTTTGGCTACGACCCTGTGTTCATTCCGGAGGACGGTGACGGCGTTAGGACAATGGCCGACCTTTCAGATCAGGAAAAGGACCGAATAAGTCACCGTGGGATTGCTGCGAACCAACTCCTGAAACACCTGAATTCCCTGTCCTGACGGGGAAAACGGGCTGTTTCAATCAGTTTCGTTCGAATCCCCGAGAAGGTTGATGGACGCTGCAACACCAACAGCCAACGCCACCCAACCGTAACCCTCATAGCCGCTGAAGAACAACACGGCGGCGACAGTCCAAGAGGTTAAAACGGCGAAAAGCCAAGCACTTTTTTCTAGCGTCATGAGAGCCATTGTGGACCTCCATCCGGCGTTTGGCCTGTCTTTCGTCCGAAGTCGCTGTTAGAAAACTGCACTGACCACGACCTCTTAAGGAGGAGCAGGTGAACAAGCAAGAGTTCGTAGAAGCAGTTGCTGCCGAGGCAGGGCTGTCAAAGAAGGACGCTGGTGATGCAGTTGACGGTGTCATCGCAACAATCGAGAAGACACTGCAGTCGGGCGGCGAAGTTGCGCTGACCGGTTTCGGCAAGTTCTCGATCAGCCATCGCAAGGCCCGCACGGGTCGCAACCCGGCAACGGGAGCAACCATCCAGATCCAGGCGTCGAAGGCGCCGAAGTTCTCGGCTGGCGCGGCCCTTAAAAAGGCTGTCAAGTAGCAACCGAGGCCACTGGCCTTGGAACCGAAGGGGGCGGACCGGTGTTAGAGAACACCGGTGCCGCTGCCCCTTTCGGCGATCGCCTAAGCGAAGCGGTAGCCGCTCGCGAATCTCAGATCCTTCT
>JBAXHG010000130.1:0-4652 GCA_037139015.1 Actinomycetes bacterium
CGCGTGAATGTGATCCATGGCTCTCCGGGCCCAGCGTTCTTAGCTCTGCCAGGCCGCGTTGACCAGGTCGAAATGGTCGAGGTCGCAACGAACGAAACGGTGCTGTTCTGGGAGGGCAAGCCGATTGAAGCTGCACGCCTTGCCAAGGCCCTCAAACGGGATCTGCGGAATCTGGCGCCTGACGAGATGCGCCACGCATGGCTGAGCGAAGTTGATCCGCCGAACCCTTCCTAGGGTCCGACGGATCATCACTTCACATCTGCCTGTCTGCGACTAGCCCCGTGGGAGCCAGCGTGGTGGCCAGTGGTTGTGGCCACTGCCCCAATAGTCATCGTCACCGGACTGATCCGACACGGCAACCGCATCCGCGATCACCTCGCCGTCAGCATCAGTGTGGACAACTGTTGCTACCTGGTCGCCTTCGCTCAAGTCAGCAAGCTGACATGCGCTGGCGTCCACAACTTCGAGCGTGCCGTCTGCCTTTTGAAGGCCGAACGCTCCCCAACCAGCGTCAATCCAGGCAACTTCGCCCTCAAGGTGACGGGCTGTTCCTGACAAGGCACTGATCGCCTCTGCCGTTCCGTCAGCGTCGGCATCGGCGAGGAGAACCTCGTCGCCACGCTTCAGGCTCGTGAGCGAATCAACGGGCGCGGTATAGGTTCCCCGCGTTCCATCTGCCTTCTGGATCATCACCCTTGATGCGCTTCGGTTCAGCGCAAGGATCGTTCCGATCACTGGAGCTGGAGCACATGTAGGCGGATCAACTGGCGGGGTTGTTGTCCCCGGAAGCGTCACCGTCACCACGGGCTTGCCATTCGCATCGAACGTGATCGTTATTGCCACCGTTGCGCCAACCGGCACTCCGGAAAGGTCAATGGTGACTCCTCCGATGATCACTGAGAGCGGTGTTCCATCAGTCGTCAGAGCGGTCTTATGACCTCGACGATTGACGATCTTCGCCCGGATTCGCGTCGCTTTCGCGCGGCCCTTGGCAGAGATGACTTTGCCTCCCGAGACAACGATCTTGCTGCCTCCGCGGACGCCGCGTGGTGCCTTGCGTTTCAGCTTGACGCGCTTGACGCGGCCGTGGGCAGCGACAACGCTGACTCCCTTACCACCGCGATCAACCTTGATTACAACCCCGCTTGACCGGGTTGCGCGCGCATCTGCGGAAGCGACTGGCAATACCGCCACCGCGCAGGCCGCACCGGCCATCGCGAGTTTTGTCTTGAACATTGTTGACTCCTCCGACTTGCTTGCTTGGGAACAGCAGACTTTTGTCTGCAGGAGCCACCCTGTCGCTGCGCGAGTAAAGACTGAGTCAGTACGGGACAAAACCTAACCTTGGGACTACTTTCACATTCCCCACAGGAACCACCGCTACGCTCATTTCAATGAGTCCTCGAGAACCAGAGAGCGCAGTTCCGGGAAGACCGGCGCTGGGCCCACTCCCGGACGCAGAGGCCGCAGCGGAATGGCTTGCGACGATGATGCTCGTTCGCCGCTTTGAGGAGCGGGCCGGCGAGTCATACACGCGAGCGAAGGTTGGTGGTTTCCTCCACCTTGCGATTGGAGAGGAGGCCGTGGTTGTTGGTGCTGCCCGAGCCTTGAAGCCGACCGACTGGCTGATCTCGACGTACAGGTCACATGGCCACGCGCTTGCGCGTGGAACCAAGCCCGAGGCCGTGATGGCCGAGCTTTATGGAAAAGCAACGGGCAGCTCCGGCGGCCGAGGCGGCTCAATGCACATCTTTGACCTTGAAAAGCGGTTCATGGGCGGTTGGGGAATCGTCGGCGGCAATGTGCCGATCGGGGCTGGATTCGCACTCCAGAGTTCATACCGGGGCAATGATGAGGTCACGCTTTGCGTCCTTGGCGATGGAGCCACAAATCAGGGTACCTTCGCTGAGACCCTCAATATTGCGGCACTCTGGGGCCTTCCCATCGTCTTCCTGGTCGTCAACAACAGGTTTGGCATGGGCACCTCAATTGAACGCCACTCCGCAGTAACCGACCTGGTCCGCAAGGGAGCAGGCCTTGGAGTTGATGGCCTTAGGTGTGACGGAATGGACATTGCCGCAACTCAGGCCGCTATCTGCGAGGCAGTCGAGATCGCGAGAAGCGAACAACGCCCAATGCTGGTGGAGGCAATGACCTACCGCTTCCGTGGCCACTCAATGGCTGACCCAGAGAAATACCGCAGCAAGGAACAGGTTGACGAGTGGAAGCTGCGTGATCCGATTCCCGCGTTTGGCAAGCGGCTCCTCGAGGAAGGCGTTCTCGACACGACAGCAATAGAGGCGATGGATACGGCAGCGCTTGCCGCAGTTGACGCAGCGGTGAAGTTCGCCGACGAGTCGCCCGTCCCCGGCCCGGAAACACTCCAGGAGGGCATCTACGAACTTGGCGGACAGGTCCATGGCTGGCTCTCGGACACACCACCTCCAAAGGACTCACAATGACCGAGATGCGCTACCGCGAGGCACTCGGCCGCGCTCTGCGCGAGGAGCTGCTGCGTGACGAAAACGTCTTCCTGATGGGCGAGGACATCGGCGTCTTTGACGGAGCGTTCAAGGTGACGGAAGGACTGCTTGAGGAGTTCGGTGACAAGCGAGTGAAGGACACGCCTATCTCTGAGAATTCGATTGTTGGCATGGGCGTTGGCTCCGCGATGCTTGGCCTGCGGCCCGTTGTTGAACTGATGACCATCAACTTTTCTCTGCTTGCAATGGACCAGATCGTCAACCATGCCGCGCACATTCGGTACATGTTCGGCGGGCAGATAAGCGTGCCACTTGTAATCCGCATGCCTCAAGGCGCAGGCAACCAGCTTGGGCCCACTCACTCGCACTGCTTTGAAGCTCTCTACATGCATGTGCCCGGGCTTCTGGTCGCCGTTCCGTCGACTCCCGCTGACGCGATGGGCCTGCTCAAGTCTGCGATCCGTGATGACAACCCTGTGATCTTCATTGAGCACGAAACGCTCTATGCCGAGAAGGGCGAGGTTCCAGATGAGGAGCACTTGGTTCCGTTTGGCAAGGCTGCGATCCGGCGCGAGGGCACTGACTTGACAATCGTCGGAATTTCACGCATGGCACGCACGGCGGAGAAGGCTGCGGTGGTGTTGAAGGAGGAGCACGGCGTTTCCGCGGAGGTGATTGACCCGCGCACTCTTCGACCACTTGACCTCGACACCATCCTTGAGTCGGTCAAGAAAACAAACCGCTTGGTTGTGGTTGAGGAAGGCTGGCCTCATGGCGGAGTTGGCGCAAACATCGCGGCACTCGTTCAAGAGCACGGGTTTGACGATCTGGACGGCCCCGTTCTTCGAGTTACGGGCGTTGATGTCCCAATGCCGTATTCCAAATCGCTGGAGCAAATCGCGTTCCCGCATGTTGAGCAGGTTGTGGATGGCGCGCTCAGGGCGCTGGGAAGGACCGTGAGCCAATGATTGACTTGGTAATGCCCCGGCTTTCCGATTCCATGGAGGAAGGGACCGTTCTCGCCTGGTTGGTTGAGGAAGGGGACTTTGTCAAGCGCGGTGATGAGCTTGTGGAGATCGAGACCGACAAAGCCGCAATGGTCCACAACTCCGACGCTGCCGGGGTACTTCACATTGTTGCTCCGGTTGGCACCACACTTCCTGTCGGAGCTGAGATCGGTCAGCTCCTGCAGGAAGGCGAAACGCTTGCCGACCACGGCGCGGCTGAAGTGGTCAAAACACCGACCGAAGCCCCTCCACTTGTGGAAACACTCGGGGAGGCGATCGAGTCCGTCGCGGCGGCAAAACAGGCTCCAATTGCCGAGCCGGCCGGTCCCACCTCAAATGATCGAATCCATGTCTCGCCCGTCGCCCGCCGGATAGCCAAGGCACTCGGCGTTGACCTTGCGAGGATAAGAGGCACAGGCCCAAACGGGAGGATCGTCCGGGAAGACATCGAAAACGCTGCCCCTTCCAACGGCGAGACTGCAAAAAGCGCGCCAGCAACGGATACTCCCACCATGAGCACCTCCGAGATCCCAGAGGCAACACCAGCCGCTGCCGCACCAACGCAAACTGCCAAGGGTGAGGTCACGCGACGTGAACCATCCCGCGCTCAGGCGCTGATCGCCCGCAGGATGGCTGAATCACGCGCCACCGTCCCAGACTTCACGCTCGAAACCGATGTGGACGCAAGCCGCCTTGTAGACATGCGCCGACAGCTCAAGGAACTTGATGACGGCCACGGTGCGCCAACCGTCAATGACCTCGTAGTCCGCGCTTGTGCGCTCGCTTTGCGCGACCACCCGGCGGTCAACGGATCCTGGCGCGATGGTGCCTTTGAGGAGTACGCACGGGTCAACATCGGCATTGCCGTGGCAACTGACGCCGGCCTCGTCGTACCCGTGATCTTCGACGCTGACTACAAGGACATTCATCAGATCGCACAGGAGACCCGGGAGTTGGCTGTCAAGGCTCGCGAAGGAACGATCACGCCTCCAGACCTTTCAGGGGGAACATTCTCCATCTCCAACCTTGGAATGTTCGGCATTGACCGCTTCACCGCGGTCATCAACCCACCACAGGCGGCAATGCTCGCTGTCGGTTCACTGCGTGAAGTTCCTGTCGTCCACGATGGCGAAGTTGTGCCCGGAAGCCTGCTGAGCCTGAC
>JBAXHG010000131.1:0-4643 GCA_037139015.1 Actinomycetes bacterium
GTGAGAGCCAGAAGCAGCAATTGCTTCCTCATCTGGGCGGGACGCTACAGGTAATGCCACCGCCCTTGAGTGCAACCGTTCACGGACAACGGTTTCCTGCGACTCGGAGCTTCACCACCCGCTTTGTCTCAATCAGGCGTGGCTACTTGGAGGAAGAACTCAGCACAGCCCCGAGCGCGTCGCGCAGGGATGCCACTTCGCGGGATTTGCCACCAGCCCCAGGCGGTGCAATGACTGGACTCAGGCCAAACTTCGCTGCCTCAGCAAGTCGGCGATCAGGATGCGCAACCGACCTCACCTCACCGGTAAGACCGAGCTCGCCAAAGCACGCCACGGGAGTCTTTCCGTCTCCTGGGATTGCTCCCTTTGCAGCAGCAGCCACGGCAATGGCAACAGCAAGGTCAGCTCCTGGCTCATCAATACGAACTCCACCCACAACATTCAGAAAGACGTCAGCGGACCCGAGCGCCAGCCCACCGTGTCGCGTCAGGACCGCAAGGACCAATGCGAGGCGGTTTCGGTCAATCCCGTTGGCAATGCGCCTGGGTTGCGTCAGCTCTGACGGCGAGACGAGCGCCTGGACCTCGACCAGAAGTGGCCTGGAGCCTTCCATCGCGCACATCACAACACTTCCCGGGGCTCGGGTTGCCTCGGCTACAAACCGTGCCGATGCGTCCAGAACTTCAACCAGACCACCATCGCTCATCTCAAAGACTCCAGCCTCGGCGGTGGATCCGAACCTGTTCTTGTTTGCCCTCAGAGTTCTGTAGGTTCGCTCGCGTTCACCGTCAAACAGGAGTACGCAATCGACAAGATGCTCAAGGACGCGCGGCCCGGCCAAGTCCCCTTCCTTCGTGATGTGTCCAACCAAGACCATCGCAGTCCCCTGGCTCTTGGCAGCTCGCATAAGGGCACCAGCAACCTCCCTCACCTGCGTAACGCTCCCCGGAGCCCCGGTGAGTCCGTCCGCGTGGAGGGTCTGGACTGAGTCAATAACGACAACGGAAGGGCGCTCCGCCTGGATTGTCGCGACGACAGTCCCCAGATCCGTCTCGGCGAGCACTGGAACATCAAGTGCCCCGCCTCCGAGCCGTTGGGCCCTGAGGCGAATCTGCTGCGCTGACTCTTCCGCGCTTACATAAAGGACCTTCTCGCCCTGATCGGAAATATTGGCCAAGGCCATGGCGGTAAGGGTAGATTTGCCAATCCCGGGAGCGCCGCCGAGAAGTACCGCAGAGCCGGGTACAAGCCCACCCCCAAGTACTCGGTCGAGCTCACCTATGCCCGTCTCAATCCTGGTTTCGGCGCTCGCAGAAACCGCGCTCAGCGGGATGGGTATTGCCGCTTTGCCAAGTTTGGACTTCGTCGGACCCGTAGTGCTCTCCCGTTTTTCCTCAACGAGGGTGTTCCACTCATCGCATCCTGGACACTGACCATGCCAGCGGGCCGCGACATGACCACATGAGGAGCAGACGTGGACTGTTGCTGAACGGGCCATGGGCCAATCAGACTTGTCCGCGCGGACAGATCTGACAGATTGCCAACCCAAGCTCAGGCTGGAGCCCACGGACGGCCAGCCAACTATCCGTTCTGAAGGTCAGCGATCAGGCCCGGACGCAGGACTCAAAGCCTGAGTCCCTGTGTGCGTGGTCGCAAAATGGCTTGTCATTCGAATGCCCGCAACGGCAGAGCGCAATCGGCTTGCCGTCACTCTCGCGCAGCACATTGCCCTCGTGGTCCACAACTGTCACTGGCCCGGTGATCTTGATCGCCCCGTTGTCACGGATCCTCACCTCAACTGGCTCGCTCATTCGCCTCGCCTACTCAGCATCGGGAAGGCCAGCGTCAGCCTCCGGTGCTTCCACTTCGGGCACGACCTCATCTTCGGACCCCGCTGCCCCAACTGCCACAGGCTGCTGGACCGGCTTGATGACTGAGATCTTGACCTCAGGCTCCTCGCCTTCAGGTGCGCGCTCGACAAGGACGGTGTCTCCATCATCAAGGGACGCAGCGAGGACAAAGTCCGCGAGTGGATCCTCAATGAAGCGCTGGATTGCGCGTCGCAATGGACGAGCGCCCATTGAAGGGTCCCATCCCTTGTCGACCAGCAAGTCCTTAGCGTCGTCCGTCAGCTCAAGCTGAAGTCCACGCTCTGCAAGTGACTCTCTGACACGGTGGAGCAGAAGGTCAACAATGTGCTTGATCTCATCCCGGCTGAGCTTGTGGAACACGATCACATCGTCAATCCGGTTGAGGAATTCAGGACGGAAGACCTTCTTCAGTTCGCCCATGATCCGGCTCTTCATGTCGTCGTAAGTGATCCCCGTCTCGTCATCCGAAACAGCGAATCCGAGCGGAGTGTTCCGTGCGATCTCAGAGGCGCCGATGTTCGACGTCATGATCACGATGCAGTGACGGAAGTCAACTGTCCGACCCTGTGAATCCGTCAAGCGTCCATCTTCAAGAATCTGAAGCAGGATGTTGAAGACATCAGGATGGGCCTTCTCGATCTCGTCGAGCAGGAGCACCGAGTAAGGCTTGCGCCTTACGGCCTCGGTCAGCTGTCCACCCTCGTCGTAACCGACGTAGCCTGGAGGTGAGCCAACAAGCCTCGATACAGCGTGCTTCTCCATGTATTCAGACATGTCGATGCGAATCATTGATTCCTCATCACCGAAGAGGAACTCAGCGAGAGTCTTGGCCAGCTCAGTCTTGCCTACGCCCGATGGGCCGAGGAAGACGAATGAACCGGTCGGACGCTTGGGATCTTTGAGACCCGCGCGTGAGCGACGCATTGCCTTGGAAATGACCTCAACTGCAGCCTGCTGTCCAATGACGCGCTTGTGGAGCTCTTCCTCCATGCGGATCAGCTTCTGGGTTTCAGCTTCCGTCAGCTTGAAGACTGGAATTCCGGTCCACATTGAGACGATGTCGGCAATTTCTTCCTCGCCGATGGATGGGCGTTCAGTCTCCTCGCCCTCATCCCATGCGTCCTCAAGTTCGCGCTTCTTGGCAATCAGTTGGCGCTCTTCGTCGCGCAGCCCTGCTGCCGTTTCAAATTCCTGATTCTCGATTGCCTGCTCCTTGGAGCGGCGGGTCGTTTCAATCTCGTCCTCAAGTTCACGGTGCACCGGTGGGGCACTCATTGACTTGATGCGCATCCGTGAGGCTGCCTCATCGATCAGATCGATCGCCTTGTCCGGCAGGAAGCGCTCAGAGATGTAACGGTCTGCAAGGTCGGCTGCGGCCTCAAGCGCCTCATCGGTGATTTCCACCTTGTGGTGCTGCTCATAGCGGTCCCGCAGGCCACGGAGGATCTGCACTGTCTCCTCAGTTGATGGCTGCTCAACTCGGATCTGCTGGAAACGACGCTCCAGGGCAGAGTCGCGCTCAAGGTACTTCCGATACTCGTCAAGGGTGGTCGCTCCGACCGTCTGGAGCTCTCCACGTGCAAGCGCAGGCTTAAGGATTGAGGCTGCGTCAATTGCACCCTCAGCAGCACCTGCTCCGACGAGATTATGGATCTCGTCAATGAAGAGAATGATGTCGCCGCGCGCAGCAATTTCCTTCATGACCTTCTTGAGGCGTTCCTCAAACTCACCGCGGTACTTGGAACCGGCAACAAGGGCTGCCAGGTCAAGCGTGTAGATCTGCTTGCCCTTGAGGAGCTCTGGAACATCAGAGTTGATGATCCGCTGGGCAAGGCCCTCAACAACAGCGGTCTTGCCAACTCCTGGCTCTCCTACGAGCACAGGGTTGTTCTTGGTGCGACGCGACAGGATCTGCATGATCCGTTCAATTTCAGTCTCGCGGCCAACGACTGGATCCAGCTTGCCGTCAGCGGCAAGCTTGGTCAGGTTGCGTCCGAACTGGTCAAGCAGCTTCGAGGACTTCTTGCCCCCCTCGCTGGAACCTTCGCCCCGCTCAGCTGTAGCTCCCTTCCCTGAGCCTTGGCGACGTCCGCCAGGGCCGGAGAGCATGCGGATTACCTCATTGCGGATCTTGTCTGCGTCAGCGTCAAAGTCAAGGAGGATTCGAGCGGCAACGCCCTCGTTCTCACGGATCAGGCCAAGCAGGATGTGCTCGGTCCCGATGTAGTTGTGACCAAGCGAGAGTGCTTCGCGGAGCGCAAGCTCCAGGACCTTCTTGGCCCGTGGAGTGAAAGGAATCTGACCGGAGGTGACTTCCTCACCTGAACCAACGATGCGCACAACTTGGGAACGGACTTTCTCCGCTGTGATGTCAAGGCTCTCGAGCACGCGGGCAGCGAGACCTTCCTCCTCCCGGAGGAGACCAAGCAGCACGTGCTCCGTGCCGATGTAGTTGTGCTTCAGGGTGCGGGCTTCCTCCTGTGCGAGGACCACCACCTGACGGGCGCGTTCAGTGAACCGTTCGAACATTCTCTCCCCCTCCCTACTTCGACTCGTTGACGGTCGGGCAGCTCTGATTCAACCCTCCGTCAAGCGCCTTCCCCGATGGGGAGCGTGAGACGAAGTGTTGAGCAGGTGCGGCCATAGCCAATGGTAGCAATCTGCCCCGGACACGCGGGAGCTAAATGCGCTCGGAGTTTGTGACAGTCCGTCGGCTAAGCGGGATGAGCGGTTACTGCTCTTCCCGCATGGCGGGAAACAGAACTACTTCAC
>JBAXHG010000132.1:0-4640 GCA_037139015.1 Actinomycetes bacterium
AGGCGCCCATTGGGTCCAAGCGCAAAGATCGCCCAAAGCGAGCAGAAGAGGGTCAGTAGGCCGAGAGCCAACGATGTGGCGAGCGCTCCCCCTGGAACATGATCCAGGCCGAAGGGAAGGTCATTGCGCGCTGCTGCCAAGGCGCTCTGGGCTACTGGCACCGCAACAGTCGCGGCCATGAATGCAACAACGAGCCAGAGCATGGCAAGCGAAAAACGCTTCTGGCGCAGCCAGCCTCGACCGGGCAGGTTGTAGATACGGCCAAACGCAGTGTCAATGGAACCCCAGAAGCTCATGCCCGTCCAAACACTGACTACGAGCGCGACTATTCCCGTACTTGCCGCCCCTGACCGAATTCGGGTCAGGAGTCCTTGGAGAGTGGAGTCTGCCGGTCCGGGAAAGATCGCACCCAGATCCCTTGATATCGCCTGCTCAAACTCTGCGGAGCCGGCGACCCGACCTGCAATCCACAGGGCAAGAATCGCAAGGGGAACTATTGAGATGGCGAGGTTGTACGCCACCATTGCGGCGAGCCCAGTGACGTCGTCTCTCCCTAGGCGGGAGAAGACGTCCTTCGCCCCACCCACAGCCCGGTGCCGCCTACTCACTGTTCAGGCGCTCAACACTTATGTCGCCAGACAGGCCATCCGGGGCAGCCGCCGCGACATCATTAAGGTCCATGTTGCTCAACCCTTCAACGGCGCTGAGCGCACGTGGGGCCCAAAGCCTGACTTCCGTCCGCTTGCCCTTCATCGGCACCGCCGGCCGCTCATCAAAGCCACCGTGTTCCCTGGCCAGACGCGAGTACGTGGCGCCAGAGACAAGGATTGAATCCCCAGTGACGCGCGTTGCCCGTTCAACCCGTTCCGCGGTGTTGACGCTGTCGCCAACAACGGTGAATCGCGCGCTGCCGCCACCGCCAATCGCACCGGAGACAACAGGCCCGGAGTTGATTCCGATTCCAACCTCAAGGATTCCGGCAAATCTGGCCTTCAACAGAGTGACAATTTCGAGCGCTGCGTCCACTGCTTTGTCTGGGTGTCCAGCGAGCGGGTCTGGTGCGCCAAAGACTGCCATCAGGCCATCGGCAAGCATCTGGTTGGCATGGCCGCCGTGACGTTCAAGAGCGGGAACAACGATGTCGAAGTACTCGGTGAGACGTTCGACCA
Organism: Actinomycetes bacterium; assembly: GCA_037139015.1. Classification (GTDB taxonomy): domain Bacteria; phylum Actinomycetota; class Thermoleophilia; order Solirubrobacterales; family Solirubrobacteraceae; genus WLNJ01. The sequence goes on from JBAXHG010000132.1 coordinate 1,170, forward strand.
CAGCCCGCGGCGTTGTCCGCTCAGCAAATTCGGTAAAGCCAAGAATGTCGATGAACATGACCGTCACATCGAGCTCGCTTGCGAGGAGGCGTGAAGGATCTTCGCCCTTCACAGCATCAACGATTGACTGGTCGGAGAAAGTTCCCAATGCCGTCTCGAGGCGATCGCGCTCTTCCATACCCGACATCAGCTCGTTGAAGCCAATTGCCAACCGCCCAACCTCGTCAGCGGACATGACGGGAACCCGCACGGAAAAGTCGCCTGCTCGCGCAGCTCGGGCAGCAGCGCGGATATCGGATATCGGCATCAGAATTGAGCGGGAGAAAAGGAGTGAGAGACCCAGCGAGATGGTCGTCGCAACAAGCATGGTGATGACCACATCGATGCCAATGTTTTCGAGGCCCGTTGAGCCTGGTTGTCTGGACAGCGAGGCCACAACGGTCCCGGTGATGATGTTGATCAACGGGATTCCCAGCAGAATCCGGGCTCGCATTGACAGCTGTTTGGACTTCAGCGCATCAGACCGCTCAATCTGGTCCGGAAGGCGGCGTGCCAGATCTGCCACGGCTGGTCGCCATGCGAGCTCAAGGACAAGGAAGCGCAGGAGGAATCCGTAGAGAAGGATGACCATCCCTGTCGCGAAGATCAGTGGAGCGCCCCACCATGGAAGGTGAAGCTCCCATGTGACCCATGCGACGAGCGGCAGCATGACGCCAATCGCAGTGCGCTGAATCGCCCGGCTGAAGTGCCTTGTCGGCAGTGTCACAAGCGTGGTCCAAGCGATCCGCTCACTGTCTGGGTCCCTGCTCTCCCCAGCCAGTACTGCCCTGACTTTCCTGAGGCTTCGCTTCAATCGCTTGGCGGAGATGACGTTGTCAAACACCATGAGCACCTCAACGAGGAGAACGGCTGTCCAAAACTGCCTTGCGTTGAAGTTGAACTGAATGGACAGGAGGACAACGCCCAAGAGAACGATGATGTGCCCGCCGAGCAGGACAAGGCATGCTGCTCTAAATGGGTAATCCGGGCCGGCACTGCGGAACATGCGCCCGAGGAAGCGGTCAATCACCGTTCTAGGTTGGCAGGTCTTGCGGCCGTTTCCCAATGATCATGCCCCGTGGGAGTACCGGGGCTGTGCTTTCATTCTGGTCATGTACCGCCTTCTTGCCTTGGTCCTTGCCTCATCGGCGGTTGTCATCTCTGGTTGCGGGGGTTCCGACAGCTCCTTGACGGTCAGCGCAGCCACGTCACTGAAGGCTCCGATCACAGCAATCAGCACCCTTTACCCAAACACTGCAGTCAAACTGGAGTTCTCGGGCTCAGATGCGATAGCGACAGGAATACGCAGTGGGCGCAAGCCAGATGTCTTCGTCTCTGCGTCTCTGAAGATCCCCAAGAAGCTTGCAGCGGAAGGGCTTGTCAGCAAGCCCGTTGTATTTGCTCGCAACAGGCTCGTCGTTGCTGTGCGCAGCGGGACCACCAACATCGGCTCTTTTAACGAACTGGCCAAGCCAGGCATCAGATTGGCATTGGGATCGCCGTCAGTGCCCATCGGAGCCTACGCGGACACAATCCTCGGAAAGCTCCCAACGGCCGAGGCCGTCGCAATTCGCGCGAATGTGAAGACCCGCGAACCCGATGCGGCAAGCGTGGCCGCGAAAGTAACCGAGGGCGTTGTGGACGCTGCGATCCTCTACGCAAGTGATGTAAAGGCAAGTAACGGTCGCCTGCGGGCAATACTGATTCCCTCATTCCTCAATCCGCTCACCAAGTGCGCGGCAGTCGTCGTCAATGGGACCAAGTACCCATTGGCAGCTGCAGCGTTCATCAAGAGCCTGCTGCTGCCGCGCTCTCAGCAGGCACTCCAGGCCGCAGGGTTTCTCCCACCGTCGTGAGTGGAGGTTGAAATGACCGCGAGACGATTTGCATCGGCAGCAATGTGGGCTGCTTTGACAGTGAGCTTTGCGTTCGTGACCATCCCGATCGTCGCGATCCTCACTGCTAACAGCCCAGCTGCCTTGCTGGACCAGCTGAGTGACCCGGCGGCAGTAGATGCACTGTTGCTCAGTCTGGAATGTTCGGTGATCGCCTTGGTAGTCGTCGTTGGCTTTGGGACGCCAACCGCTTGGCTTCTGGCAACGCGAAGGTTTCGCGGGCGGTCAATAGCGACAACGGTCATCGAGCTGCCACTTGTCCTCCCGCCCGCAGTCGCCGGTCTTGGCCTGCTTGCAGCCTTTGGTCCCTTGGGCTGGCTTGGCGGCGCTGAAGATGCCGTGGGAATTCGTCTCGTACTTGAGACCGCCGGTGTCGTCGTGGCACTGGTGTTTGTCTCGGCTCCTTTTCACGTTCGGCAGGCTCAGGCGGCTTTCGAGGCAATGAGCCCTGGCCTGCGTGACGCGGCAAGGACGATGGGGTTGAACGACGCCGCCGTGTTCTTGAAGGTGGCCGTTCCAACCGTGGCGCCAGCGCTTGCCGCTGGAGCGACCCTCGCGTGGGCCCGCGCCTTGGGCGAATTCGGTGCGACTTTGATGTTTGCTGGTTCGCTGCGGGGAGTTACGCAAACCGCTCCACTTGCGATCTACGAGGGATTTGGTAGCAATTTGGCGGGGGCGCAGGCCCTTGCAGCGGTTCTCGTTGCTGCCTCCGCAGCACTGCTCGTGACCACGCGCATGCTGACCCGCCGCTGGGAGACCTCCGGTGCTTGAGTTCAGCATCACCGGCGAGGTCGGAGGTCTGCAGATCAAGGCATCAGGATCAGTTGAGGGAGGTCAGTGCCTTGCGGTCACAGGCCCTTCGGGCTGCGGGAAGACCAGTCTCTTGCGGATGCTCGCTGGCCTCAACCGCCCGTCCAGTGGACGAATTAGCCTCGAAGGTGCCGCGCCGTGGTTTGACTCTGAGACAGGTTCTGAGGTCCGTACGGAGGACCGTGGAATTGGCTTCGTCTTTCAAGAGATCAACCTCTTTCCTCGCATGACGGTCCTTAAGAATCTGCGTGCGACGCCAGAGCGGGCAGCCGACCTGCTCGACGCGGTCGGACTTTCAGATCGGTCCGACTCTCGACCAGCGGTCCTTTCCGGCGGGGAAGCCCAACGTGCTGCGATCGCAAGGGCGCTCGCTCAAATGCCTGATGTGCTGCTCCTTGATGAGCCGTTCTCGGCCCTGGATGACCAAACTGCGGACCAATGCATCGAGTTGGTGAGGCTCCAGGCAGCCGCTAACGCGATCCCCACCGTGATGGTCGCACACGACCTCCGCACTGCCGAAGCCATGGGCTGCGAGTTTGCCTTGCGCTTGGGTGTTACGGGCATTGCGACCATGGTTCCCTTAGCCGAGGCGTTCACCGCCCCGTCACACTGACCCCGGGGCGTATCCTCAAGGCCCACTGTCCGGGTGGCGGAATTGGCATACGCGGTCGACTTAAAATCGACTGTCCCGATTGGGGCTTGTGGGTTCGATCCCCACCCCGGACAT
>JBAXHG010000133.1:0-4623 GCA_037139015.1 Actinomycetes bacterium
AGCGGGCTGATGTAGAGGCCGCTCTTGTGGAGGGGTATATGAACCTCTTCACCGTCGTGCTGCCTGCTCTTTCAGCCTGACCTGTCCTGGGTGGGAAGCGCTGGCGCGTCAGGACTACCTTCGGCGCAGGGTTGCCCGTCTACGGCTGCTGTAAAGCCGCAGCCAGGGGAGTAGTAGCTTCCCAGCTTTCGGAGGGGAGATAACGTGACTCTTCGCGGCCATTTACTCGTAGATCGGCAGTAGTAAAGGGCGAAATTGGGGTACGTTGCCCCCTTTGTACTTGAAGTGAGTATCTCTAAGTTTTCTGGTGTGAAACGCGGTGCCATCGGCAGCGCGAGCGAGTCCCCCGCACCCCACCCAGAGAGGCCATAAAATGAGAAGACCTTCCGCACCCGCAGTGTCGGCCGCCCGACGACAGGGAGTCGCCTTTGCGGCAGGCCTTGCGGCCGCTGCGGTCACCGCTCTCGCAGCACCTGCGGCGGGCGCTGCAGCGGATGCTTCCTACATCTTCGCTCCAGCTGTATCCGGTTACCCCGGTGACGTCGGCCTTACCTCGGTCGCGGTTGGACCAACCAGCGCGTGTGCGATAAGCAGGGAAGGGGAGATCCACTGCGCAGGCTCCGATGAGGACAAGGTCACAGCTCCACCTGAAGGCAGGAGGTGGAAGTCGGTTTCTGTTGGCCAGGATCATGCCTGCGGGGTCACGATCAAGGGCGAGGGCCTCTGCTGGGGGCGACCGTCGTCGCTGACTGAAGTGCCGACCTCCGAAAAGGAGACGCCATATGTCTGGCGGACCATCAGCGCCGGGACAGAGAATACCTGTGGCCTCACAGTTGACGGTCAGGGATTCTGCTGGGGGTCAACTTCGACTGATCTACCAACCTCCAAGGAATCTCAACACTCGTGGGTCTCAATTGAGGCCGGCAGGAACGCGGCATGCGGAGTAACTGCTGAGAGCGAGGGGTTCTGTTGGGGGAAGCTTGGAGACGGCCTCGCGGAGGTCCCGTCAGGCCACAAGTGGCGCTCCATTAGTCCAGGTGAACGCGTTATCTGCGGCTTGACGACCGACTATGAGGCAATCTGCTGGACCGACAAGGGCATCGAGCCTGAGAAAAGCACCCCACCTGACTTCAAGTACTGGCTGTCAGTTGACGTGACCAATCTGGAAGGCGTCGAAAAGGCCTGCGGCATCACTCTTGATCACAAGGGCTACTGCTGGGGATCGGGCAGCGTTGCAGAGGGTCCATCCGGTTATCGCTGGGCCTCACTTGACTTCAAGAACGGAGGGCCGTGTGGAGTCACGGACAAGGGTGAAGTGCTCTGCTGGCCAGACGGATCCTCTCCGAAGGTCAGTTTCTCTCCCAAAGAGTTTCCGCCCGTCGGATCGGGGAGCGTGATCAGCCCGAAGGTGCCTGTTTCACTTGACATCTCCGGCGCCGAGGGCAACTCGTTCGGTTGCAGAGTGAATGGTGTGGGTTGGTTCTCCTGTGAATCACGCTTTGACGTGACTGCGTGGATGAATCTGACCCTCAGCGAGAAGGAAAAGGCTGTCAGCTTGAGCGAGGAGGCGCAGGCTCTCAGCCCGCTTGAGGAGGAGAAGGCCTTGAGCCTTGCTGAACAGCAGCGGGACCCTGCGAATTTGACTGAGAAGCGAGATCCTCTGAGCCCAGAGACCGATGGGGTCAACACGGTTGAGGTTCGTGAGAAGGACAAGACCAGTGCGACTGGCCCGACAAGCCTCGTCACTTGGGTGCTTGACAGCCAGGCTCCAAAAGCACCGGAGGTATCAGGCCCAGAAGTTGACCCGAGCGCCAGACGGGTAACCCTCGAGTTCTCGGGCGACGATGACGCCACCTTCAGGTGCAGGCTTGACGATGGAGACTGGGCAAGCTGCGCACCGCCGATGACATTCACCGGGCTCTCAAGCGGAGGTCACACCGTCTACGTGGTGCAGGCTGACGCCGCGGGAAATGAGTCGCCTCAGCGATCGGTTGAGTTCGAAGTGCAAGACCATCAGAATTCGCCGTGGGGCCTCGAGACTGGATCCTCTTCAGTGCGTAAGGGGACTGTGCTCAAGGCCACCGAGTTCGAACAAGAGCACTCACTTCTGTTTCAGTGGCAGCGCTGCACAGGTCTGAATGATCAATCCAGTTGCGCTGCAATCACTCACGAGGGTGGAGCCAATGGCGCGTGGTGGGGCACCAGGGATGCGGACATCGGCTACCAACTCCGCCTCAAGGCCACTTGGTCAACTGGTGACGCTTACTCGGTCCTTTCCGGGCTTGTGAGGCCACTCAACAGCAGTGCCCCCACGATGGATTTCGGCGGCACCAACGCTCACCCTGTGCGCGGCAGGAAAGTCCACTCGTCATTCGGGGTGTGGGGTGGGTACATCTCAGGAGTAACGACGGTTGCCTTCCAGTGGCAAAGGTGCAGCGGTGGGTCCGATGTTTCCAGCTGCCTGAACATTCCTGGCGCGACTGGCCAGTGGTACCGGCCGACGGCAAGTGACACCGGTAATCGCTTGCGCGTGGTTTCAATACTCACCACTCGAGGGCAGACGGCCACTGCAGCTTCGGCAATCAGTCAACCAGCGACGGCACCCACTCTTGGCCGACGCGTGGCAGCCCACGGAGCGGTCATGCGGCATCGGTCGGCAAAGCGCGCCCACAAGGCCAAGGGCGCCCACAAGGCCAAGAGCGGAAACCTGCTGAAGCCGGCCTGAGCCTGAGACGACAGCCCCGCAGCAGCGCTCACCGTATGTTGGTTCTGGGCCGCTCCATTTCGCGTTGTTTCGAACCGAAGGCTTGAGAGCGCGTGCGTCAGTACCGTGTGTCGGATGTCTGACGTCATCCTTGACCTTGAGCAATCGCTCCTGCTCCTCGAGCTTGAGGCCCCCTTTGGCAAACGTGATGTCCAGCTCGCAAGGCGCAAGATGGCGAAGCGTTGGCATCCGGACATTGCCCCCAAGGGCAAGCAAATGGAGCACGAGCACCATTTGCAGACCATCAATCGCGCTGCCGACATCTTGGAGTCAATCGCTGAGCAGTCACGTGGCGGCTCGGTGTCCCGCAATGCGGTCAGGGCTTCCGCTGCGGCTGCTCGCAAGGCGCGTGAGGAAGCCGGCCGCAGGGCGTATGAGGCAGAGGAGCGTGCCCGCAAGGCTGCCAAGGATGAACAGAAGAACGACCCGTTTGGTTCCCGGGTTCCAGACCGTTCAGTCGTCCACCGTTATGCCCGATGCCTTTCATACCCGGAGTGGGGCGTTGGGTCTGTCAACGGGATCTACTTCACAGGTGAGGGTGGGCCAAGCGACCAGTGGGCCCGCGCAACCTTTGCTGTGGGGATTCGAACGGTTCCAGCCGGTTCGCTCCAGTATGTGGAGTTCGGCGTTCCTGACGCTGCAGCTGACAGGGTGGAGCGGTTCATGACTGCGGCCGCTCATGCGCTTGCAGAGGGTGATGCGGAGCTTGCTGCCAAGCGCCTGATCTACGCCCGTAACGCGTCCCCGCATGACCCGGTGGTCCTGCGTCAGCTCGCTTCAGCATTCCTTCAGGCCAACAACCATGTGGCCGCAGCGCGTGCCGCGCGTGACTGGGTGAAGGTCGAGCCGGAAAACCCGGGCGCGCACCGTTTCACCGCACGAATCTATGAGGCGATGGGCTCCTGGGGGCCTGCCTTGGACAGTGCGCGAATAGCAGCAGACCTGCGTCCGTCGGACCCGGATGGTTGGGCCCGCGTTGGTCGCATCAGTCTGCGACGCCACGACCGCCAGAGCGCACGGGTTGCCTTTGAGCGAGCCCGGGAGGAAGGCGCGGGCGCTGAGACCCTGCTCGACCTAGCGCTGGTTCGCCAGTTGGAGGGTGATGTTGGTGGTGAGGTCCAGGCTTGTCACGAGGCAACGATGCTTGAAGCTGATTGGCCCGCAGCATGGTCACGCTACGCCCACGCTCTTGCCAAGACGGACCGCAGGAGCGACTGTCTTGCCGCGTGTGAGAAGGCGCTCTCCTTTGGGCCAAACCCAGAGGTCACTTCCTTGAAGAAGTGGGTTGAGGAGAACGAGCCGCGCGCCATTCCGGAGAAGGCCGCTTGAGGCGAGGTCGCCCGAAGGGCACTTCCACCTCCGTCGCGACGGCAGCGTAGGCTCAGGCAGTGCGTTTGATCGTCGCCCAATGTGAAGTCAGGTACACGGGAAGGGCTGAGGCCTTCCTGCCGGAGGCTCTGCGCCTGCTGATGATCAAGGAGGACGGCTCGGTCATGGTCCACGCCGACACCGGTGGCTACAAGCCGCAGAACTGGATGACCCCGCCAACGGTGATCGAGGAAGAGGGTGATCCTGTCTCGAAGATCGTGATCCGTAAGAAGGCCGGCAAGACAGAAGACCGTTTGGAAATCACGATTTCAGAGGTGCTGTCTGACTCCCTCCACGACATGGGCCAGGCTGCCGCATTGGAGAAGGACGGGATTGAGAAGGACCTGCAGGCAGCGTTGGCCGAAGCACCGCACTGGTGCGGGGAGGGCTTCCGGCTTGTGCGCCGCGAGTGGGCGACAGACATTGGCCCCGTGGACTTGATGTGTCGCGATGGCGACGATGGTTGGATTGCGGGGGAGGTCAAGCGCCAA
>JBAXHG010000134.1:0-4535 GCA_037139015.1 Actinomycetes bacterium
GGCCTGTGAGCCGCTGAACCTCGTCCCTTGCGCTCTTGCGCATTGGAACACGAACCTGGTCGAACTCAAAACCGGCCTTGCGCAGTTCACGGGCGACCCTCCCGCAAGGGCAAAGGAATTCCGTCGGCACGGGACAGCGGTGGAGCACAACCTTCGCGGAGCTCATCCGCTGAACACTCCTGCCACCGACTGTGTTCTGCTCATCACGCCGCCCATCAACCTAAGTGGAAGCATTTGCCGTGTGCCTGGCTGGGCAAGTGCGTCGCCCTCATGCTCACGCCACCAAGCAACCGTGTTCTCAAGTGTTTCCTCATGGGGAGTTTGAGTCCAGCCAAGGTCGCGCTTGGCACGCGTGGACCTGTAAGCCCACCTTTGGCTTGCGAGGAAGATCTCATTGCTGGTTACCAGCGGACGGCCTGGGAGTCGCTCAGCTGCTGCTGCAACGCCTTGAGCGACGGATACGGGAAGCTTGAGCGCTGGCGGCTCTACCCCGCTGATCCGACCAAGGTCGGCAAAGAGCCGCGTCAGGGTGAAGTTGCGGCCACCAAGGATGTACCGCTCACCAACCGCGCCCTTCTGCGCAGCAAGGATGTGCCCTTGAGCCACATCTCGCGCGTCCACGACACAAAGCGTCCCCTCAACGTAAGCGGGAATGTCGCGCCTGAGGAACCGCCTGACGATGTCCGTTGATGACCTGCGCCAGTCCCCAGCGCCAAATACCTGCCCTGGCATGACGATCACAAGTGGAAGGCCTTGGGCTGCAAGCCGGAGTGCCTGCACCTCCGCTTCAAGTTTGCTCTCCGGGTAGGCAAGGCTGATGCCATTGAGCCCGTCGATCTGCGTTTCATCTGCTGTAACACCGTCGGGCGCCGGTCCAAGAGCTGAAACTGAGGAAGTCAGGACTGCCTTTTCCACACCTGCACGGAGTGCCTCGGCAAGAACAACTCGGGTTCCTTCGACGTTGACCCGGAAGTACTTTTCACGCGTTGACCTGAGCGAGGTGACGCCGGCCACGTGGTAGACGTGAGTGACGCCCTTCATGGCCCGCCTGATTGCAGCGCGGTCATTCACATCGGCGGTCACCCGGTCAATGTCCAAGCCCTCAAGTGGCTCTGGAGGTGAACCGGGACGCAATGTGACCCGAACGTCCTCTCCGTTCTTCAGGAGTGCACGGACCAGATGATGGCCGATGATTCCCGTTCCTCCAGTAACAAGCGTTGTACCCATGTTGCGGAGGGTATCGCGACTGGTAGGTTTTCTGGCAATGCCTAACGTCACCGTTGTTGCGGATACATGTCACTACCTTCAGCCAGCACTTCTTGAGGAGTATGCGATTGAGCAGGTTTCACTCCATGTTCTGCTGCCAGACGGCAGCCAACGGCGTGATTCCAGCTACAACGGGGACTATTCCGACTATTACGAAATCCTCGCCAACTCGGAGAAACTGCCAACCACTTCGCAGCCATCCCAACAGGATTTTCTTGATGTCTGGGAGCCAATCCTTGACCGTGGCGACGACATTCTTTCCATGTCCCTCTCCGCTGACCTTTCCGGCACCTTTGCCGGAGCACAGGCAGCCAGGGAATCATTGGGCGAAAGAGCTTCACGCGTCGCGCTGGTCAACACACGCTCAGTTGCAGGCGGAGAAGCACTGGTCGTGCTTGCCGGCGCCGCAGCCGTAAGGGCAGGCATGAGTGCCGACGATGCCGCAACCCATGCGAATGCTGCCCGTGAGCAGATGAAGATCTGGTTTGCGGTTGACACGCTTGAGTACATGGAGAAGGGCGGCCGGATTGGCGCTGCCGCAGCCTGGTTTGGCACTGCGCTGAAAATCAAGCCCATCCTCACTTTCGAAGAGGAGGTCGAGCCGGTCGAACGCGTTCGCACCTCAAAGAAAGCATTGGCCCGAATGGGTTGGTACCTCGAGAAGCTCAAGGACCAAGGGGCTGACTGTTGGCTCGTCCAGCACATCTCCGATCCAGAGCGGGCAAATGAGCTTGTGAAGATGGGAACTGAGATCTTCGGCCATGCACCAACAGTGCTGTCGGAAGTCGGGCCTGTCGCCGGGACCTACCTTGGTCCTGGACTGCTTGGAGTCGGCGGAATGCCGTCCTCCTTCATGCGGCCTTAGCGGCCCTCCAGTTCACAGGGGCAAGCGCGAACTGCGAGAGAGCTTCAGCCTGGCTGTCTAGCCGCGACGGCGGCGACGGCGGCCAAAGAGCGCGCCACCAACAGCGGCAAGCCCGCCACCGATTACGAAGCCCGCTACTGCGGCTCCGGCAACAACTTCACTGCGATGCTCGTTCAGGTGTGATCGCCAGTCGGTGAACTTGACGACTTCACTGCGAAGGCTGACGATTGAGAGTGCAAGCTCTTCACGGCCGCGCTCAATCCCGGCGCGGATCTCTTCGGGGGTGCGTGAGCTCATTTCTTCTCCTGCGTAACTGAAGGGTTGGTTGGTCCGGGAGCTGCTGGCGTCTCTCCGGCTGCTGTCGTTGTGACCGTGTCGCGGATCAGCTTGGCCTCATCAATGGCCATCTGTGGCGCTGGCTTCTTGCCGTACTGAAGCCACCTGTAAGCGAGGTAGCCAGCAATACCGCCAAAGGCGAAGAGCATGAGCGCGACGAGCAGAAATCCACCCCAGTAGTCGTCAGAACCGAAGATCAGTTGCCAAAGCGCCCATGCGAGCGCTTGGAGCAGGAACATGAGGCCGACAAGAACGAAAACGCCGGCTGCGATGGCAACTCCGAGCCCGCGTGAGACCTTTTCAACCTTGATCTTGACTTCGGCCTTGGCAAGCTCAATTTCCTCACGTACAAGCCCCACGGCCTGCTCTGAAACCTGGCCAAGGGTCGCTGCAAGCCCTTGGGCTTGCTTTTCAAGATCAGACACGGAAAACCCGCCTGAGGACCCTTGCTGCGACAAAGCCACCGGCGAGTGCTGCAAGAACGGCTCGCTCCGGGTTTGGTTCAGCTGCAGGCTTGGGGGCTTCGACCTTTGGCGTTGCGGCCTTCGGCGGCTCAACCTTCGGCGCTGCTGGTGCTGGCGGTGGTGTCACGGGTGACGCAGGCTTGGGTGCTGCTGCGGCTGGCGCAACAGGCTTCGGTGCTGGCGGAGCAGCTGGGGCGACCGGAGGAACCGGTGGAGAAGTTGGGGCAACTGGCTGTGCAGGCTTTGGAGTCTGTGCGATCGGCGTGACGGGCGGAGCTGGCTTTGCAGCCTCTGGTGCCTTGGCTGGCTCGACAGGCTTGATTGGCTCTGGGGCCTTGGCTGCTGGTGGGGTTGCCGGCGCAACAGGTGGCTTTGCTCCCGCAAGCGGCTTGGTTGCCTCAGCAGCCTTTGGCGTTGGCGCGGCCTTTGGAGTCTCAGGAGCTCCAACTGGTTTCCATGAGCCTGTTGCTCCACGCTGACCGGCAGCAGTCACCGCAGGAACCTCAGTAGTTGGCTGAGCGCTCTCTGGCGTCTCGGCAAACGGATCGAGGATGTCCTCGCCCTTCTTTTTCCGATTCCAGAATGCCATCAGTTCTTTGGTGGCTCAGTACCCATGAAATGGCGCCAGGCCATTTCAGCAAGTCGTTCGCTGACAATGCTCACGCCAAAGCCAATGGCGGCCAGCAGGCCAGTCCATGCGAGGCGGGTGATGAGTTCATTCTCCTTCATGAATACCGATTAAAACAGAGTCCGCGGCCCACCGGGGTTAATGCGCGGGCATGCCCAATCCGCCGCACACCGTTTCGACGATGAAGGCGGAGGCGCGGTCGAAGTCTTCAGCCTCAGATGGCATGAGATCGAAGATCCACCCGGTCAGAACTTGCTCGGTTGCTCCGTAGAAAGCGAGCGCCGCATATTCGGGTGCAATTTCGTCGCGCAGCTCCCCTGCTTTCTGTCCGCGCCGCACAATTTCGCCGATCAAGTCGTATGCCTCGCGGATCTCCTCCAAGTGTGTCTTGCCGAAGGTGTTCACCGCACGGGTTACTTCAACAATGATGACCTTCATCAGGTCGGAGTCATAGCGGTAACTGTCGACAATGAACTGGGCCACCCTTGCGAGTTTGTCCCTTGCCGGGATTTCCTCATCAGCCGTGTGGGCGATCATGTCAACGAGCAGCTCCCAGCGTTCGCTGAAGAGCTCATCAAGGATCGCTTCCTTGCTTTCAAAGTAGTGGTAGACGAGACCATGGGCGACGCCTGCCTGGTCGGCAATGTCGCTGATGCGTCCGGCGGTGAAACCTTGGCGCGCAAACACATGGATCGACGCCTCAAGAATCTTGAGCCGTTTTTCGGCAGCAGCGTCAGCCCGCGAACTCATCCAATACCCCTCATCGGGCTAAAGGATGACTGATCCCGCCGCAACACGCCTGTTGGAATTGACTTCTGGGCGGTGATCCTTGACTCCGGGTCAAGGTCAGCGACTGCCAACGAGGTGCCTTCATCGGCACAGGCCAAGACTTCTCCCCATGGGGAGATGACCATGGACTGCCCGCCAGCCGGTCGCCCAGCACCATCAATTCCGTCTTGATTGGCTGCGACCAAGT
>JBAXHG010000135.1:0-4519 GCA_037139015.1 Actinomycetes bacterium
CCAACCAGTGCAAGAACCGTTTGACCGTGATCATTCCGGCGCTCAACGGTTGCTCTGCCTGCCTCGGCGAGCTCCCTGGCGGAATTGTGCTGACTGACTTCGCACTAAAGATCACGAAGACCAACTACCTCAAGGCTGGTAAATGCCCAAGTAACAAGACCTGGACGGTGAGCACGCAGGTCGTTTTCTCCATGCTCAAGGGGGAGTCCGGGACTGCCCCACCAGCTCAGACTGTCTCAAGTTCACAGAAGTGTCGCGTTTGAGCTGACAGCGACACAGCTCTGCTCTGGCTTTCATTACGGCCTCGCCTTATCGGCGGGGCCGTTTTGCGTCTATCGGCTCTAGTCCTCGGGCGTGACACCGGGGTTTGCGCACTCGGGGGATAACAATCTGAACCTGAATCCTTACCGAAGCTTTGCCCACGGGCCTTGCGTACGGCGCCAGAGTGGTACTGAATCGGAGTGCACGTGTCCCAGGGGAGGGAACTAATGAAGGTTATAACCACACTCATCGCAGGACTAGCCTTGCTTGCCGTTCCCGCGGTTTCGTCCGCGGCGTTGGTGCAACAGTCGGATGTGAAGATCGTTCCGACATCCGGAGCGAAGCCGAAGGTCAAGTCTTATGTGAAGTTGGACGCGTACCTGTCCACACGTGACGCAGCATCAACGCGTGGCACCGGGAAGACGAACCCCGTTGGTTTTGTGTCAATGGATTTTCCGGCAGGTTCCACAATCAACAAGGCTGCTGGCCCCGTCTGCAACCAGAGTGAGTACTCGACCCCGTCATTTCTGGCGGCGAACTGTGCCTCATCTGTGATCGGTACTGGTTGGGCCTTGCTGAACGGAGGAGTGGCGACTGCAAGGGAGCAAATCACAGGAGCTGCCACTGCATGCAACGTTGACGATGCGACGCAGTATTCGCGCACCTACGCGACAGGCCCGCAGCGTGCAACTGGGCCAAGCTGTCTGCCCATCGGCGATGTCTGGGTCAAGGTGACCGCCTATCAGGGCGGAATCCTCAAGAACCAGTGGTGGTGCTACGGACCAAAGGGCGCTCCAAAGCCAGGTGCTGCCTGCAACAACAAGCAGTCCGGCGCGGATGCAACCGGGAAGGGCTTTGCTTTCAACGACACCAAGAACGCGAAGAAGCTGAACGGGTGCAACATCATCTTCGCCAACGACAACAGTCTCGCCCAGCTCGCATTCGGAGGAACGGCGAATCAGTGCAAGAACCGCCTGACTGTGATCATTCCCGCAATGAACGGGACGGGTGCTGGTCTCGGCGAGCTGACCGGAGGAATTGTCCTCACGGACTTTGCCCTCAAGACCACCAAGGCCAACTACCTCAAGGTGGGGGCATCCTGTCCAGCACACAAGTTCACGGTCACAACCAAGGTCACTTACTCGAAGCTCAAGGGTGAGACGGCAGCACCAAGTCCAGTGAGCAATACCAACAAGACGGTAACTGCCTGCTAGCTGGACGGGTGGATGGCTGGCGCCGAACCTGGCGCCAGCAGAATCATTACCGGTTGCCCTGACCTCCTTCAGGGCAACCGGTAGCGCCGCCCGACCGGGGCGGCGCTTGCTGTTCTAAGGCGAATTGCAGGTCTCTGTTTGTGAGGCGGGTGGCTCTACACGCGGCAGATGCCGTTGCGCGACTCAAGCAGCTTGATGTCGTGTGAAAGTCCCTCTGGCGTCAGCTGTGTTGCTGGCCATGAGACGCAGCGCCGCCCGTCTCTGTCAAGGACGAACACATAGGCACTGTGGTCTGTGCTCGTCGCCTGTCCGGCCACTCCCCATGCATTCCAGACGGTCACGGTCTGAGCAGGAGACCCAAGAGCCCAGTGCATCCGGCCGGTCATCTGCTGCGAGGCAAGCCATTTCTTCACAGCCACGGGCGTGTCGCCACGAGGGTCTGCCGTAATGGCAACCACGGAGATGTCATGACCAAGTTGGTCCATCGCCCCTCGGATCTGCTGAGTTGTAAGGGGACAGATGTCCCTGCAGCTCGTGTAGAGAAACGTGACTATTGATGTCCTTCCCTTGAGGGTTGCGAGTGAGACTGGCCCGCCGTTTTCACTCACCAGGTGAAAATCGGCGAGCGGAACATTGGGGGGCATCAGTGAACCGGAGTAGCCCGAGTCGAGGGAGGCCGTCCCCGAAGGGCGTGACAACGCGAATATCCCGACTGCAATCAGGAGCAGCGCCAGACCCGCTAAGGCCACCAGTTTGTTGCGGTTTGAGACCACTTGGGGAGCGTACTTGTATTTCCCGGCTATCCTGTCTGAACTATGGAAGGCTCAGTCCAAGACACAGGTACGTCAGGCGCCAAGTCCGCTGCGGAATTTGCTGCAGATGTGAAGTCTCGCATCCGTGAGATCGGGCCCGGAGAAGTTCACGAGGGTCTGCCGGAAGGCACCGTCGTGGTTGATGTTCGCGAGGATGGAGAATGGGCCACCGGTAATGTTCCAGGTGCCGTTCACATCCCACGCTCATACCTTGAGATGCGGATTGAGAATGTTGCTCCCGACCGTTCCACGCCAGTTGTTCTCTACTGCGCCGCAGGACTTCGCTCGCTTTATGCAGCCAAGACTCTGATTGAGGATCTTGGCTATCAGGATGTCTCCTCCATGACCGGTGGGATCACCCTCTGGAAGGACACTGGACTCCCAGTTGAGGTCAAGAAGACACTCACCCCGGAACAGTCAGACCGCTACAGCCGACACCTCCTGCTCAATGAGGTTGGGCTCGAAGGTCAGCAGAAACTGCTTGACGCCAAAGTGCTCCTGCTGGGTGCTGGCGGACTGGGTTCTCCAACTGCGCTGTATCTTGCCGCTGCCGGAGTTGGGACGCTGGGAATTATTGATGGGGACACCGTTGACCGCAGCAACCTTCAGCGTCAGATCATCCACACGGAGGATCGGCTGGGGGAACTGAAGGTTGACTCGGCAGAAGTCGCCATCAACGCGCTTAACCCGGATGTGAAGGTTGTCAAGTATCCGTATCGGATTGGGTCAGAGAACATCATGGACATCCTGCCCGAGTACGACATCGTCGTTGACGGTCTCGACAACTTCCCAACGCGTTACCTACTGAATGACGCTTCCGTGCGCCTCAAGATCCCGGTGGTCTCAGCTTCTATTCTTGGCTTTGAGGGGCAGCTGTCCGTCTTCTCTCCTTATGAGGGCCCTTGCTATCGCTGCCTCTTCCCAGTTCCACCACCGCCAGAGCTCGCTCCATCGTGCGGCGCCAACGGCGTTCTTGGAGTGCTTCCGGGCACCATGGGCCTGCTTCAGGCAACTGAGGTAGTCAAGTTGATCCTGGAGAAGGGCGACCCGCTGATCGGGCGCCTTCTGCTTTATGACGCACTTGCAACATCGTTCACTGAGCTGAAGATCGGGCGCGACCCTGAATGCCCAATCTGCTCACGTGATCCGGACTCAATCACCCAGGACGAAATGGGTGTTTTCCCTGACTACGACGCCTTCTGCTCCGGCGGTCACTAGGGTTCTGGCATGGCTTCCTTACGAATCCCACCTGTCCTTCGCCCGAGTGTCGGCGGCGAACGTGAAGTTGAGGCTGCTGGCTCAAACATCGGAGAGGTTCTCCAGAGCTTGGTCACTTCGTATCCCGCCACCAAGGACCAGATCTTTGGTGCTGACGGCGCGCTAAACCGTTATGTCAACGTGTATCTCAACGACGAGGACGTTCGTGTCCTTGACGGTCTTGAGACATCCGTTGGCGACGGAGACCATGTTGTGATCCTTCCAGCCATGGCCGGCGGCAGCTGACAGTCGAAAGTGTGGGCCGGGGCGCGCGTGGCGCTAGACTTACCCCAGGTTCAGAGTCATGAAAGACCCTCTTCTCAACCGCCCGTGCGGTGGCCGCTTCGGTGACATTGTCCAATCCATTGGGGCAACCCCTTTGGTTGAGCTCAAACGCCTGTCTCCCAAGCCCGGTGTTCGCATCTGGGCCAAGCTTGAGAATCGCAACCCCACTGGTTCAATCAAGGACCGTGTTGCCAGAGCGCTGATTGAAGACGGAGAGGAAAAGGGGGCGATCGGTCCCGGAATGACGATCCTTGAACCCACCAGCGGAAACACCGGAATTGCCCTCGCAATGATTTGCCAGCGCAAGGGCTACAACCTGCGCGTGGTCATGCCTGAGAGCGTTACAGCGGAGAGAACCCAGCTGTTGAAGATGTACGGGGCTGAGATCATTTACTCAGAAGGCAACAAGGGATCGAACGGAGCTGTAGAGATGGCTCTTGATCTTGCCGAGAAGGATCCATCTATCTACATGCCCTACCAGTACGGCAATCCAGCCAATCCCCTGGCGCACTACAACGGAACCGGACCGGAGATCCTTGAGGAGCTCGATGAGGTCTCAGCTTTCGTGGCTGGCTTGGGCACAGGAGGAACGCTGATGGGCGTTGGCCGCAGGCTCAAGGAAGAGATGCCCGACTGCAAGATCGTCGCCGCAGAGCCGATGCAGGGAGAGCCGGTGCAGGGTCTTCGCTC
>JBAXHG010000136.1:0-4447 GCA_037139015.1 Actinomycetes bacterium
GAGTTGGTCTTGGTGAAGAACAGGATTGCGGTCGAAACACCCGAGTAGGGCTTGAAAACTCCACTTGGAAGAGAGACCACGGCGTCGAGCTTTTGGTCCTCAACAAGCATCTTGCGCAGCGTCTTGTGCGCTTTGCTTGAACCGAACAGAACACCGGTCGGTACAACGACCGCTGCGCGGCCGCCAGGCTTCAGAAGTCGAAGAAACAATGCGAGGAACAAGAGCTCTGTCTTCTTCGTCTTCACGACCTGCTGAAGCTCCTTGGATGTGTCCTCGTAATCGAGCGACCCTGCGAACGGTGGGTTGGCAAGGATCAGGCTGTACGCCTCCTCCTCGATTGAATGGCCTTGGGCGAGAGAGTCGCGGTAGGTGATGTCGGGGTTCTCTACCCCGTGGAGAAGCATGTTCATGCTGCCAATGCGGAGCATCGTGCTGTCGAAGTCATAACCATGGAAGGCCTTGTGGTTGAAGTGCTCGCGGAGCTTCTCGTCAGTGAAAATCTCCGAGTGGTGATCACGCAGGTACTCGCCTGCTGAGACGAGGAAGCCGGCTGTGCCGCAGGCTGGGTCGCAGATGGTGTCGTCGGGTTGTGGGGCTGTCATTGCGACCATCAGCTCGATGATGTGGCGCGGAGTGCGGAATTGGCCGTTCTCGCCTGCCGCAGCGATTTTGGAGAGCATGTACTCGTAGATGTCACCCTTGGTGTCGCGGTCTTCCATAGGGACCTGGTCGATCAAGTCAACGACCTTGGCAAGCAGGCCAGCCTTCGGGATCGTGAAGCGAGCGTCCTGCATGTGATGGGCGTAGGTGGAATCGTCACCACCGACATTGCGCAGGAACGGGAAGACGCGGTCGTTCATCAGCTCAAACATCTCCCCCGCCTCAAGGTTCTTGAAGTGCGACCAGCGCAGGTCCTGGTAGGGGTTGCCGGATGAGTCGTTGCCTTCGGGAAAGACGCGGCGCTCCATAGGCTTGCCAAGGCGATTTGCGCGGTTCTCCTCAAGGGTGTGGAGGTCGTCCAACCTGCGGATGAAGAGCAGGTAGGTCATCTGTTCGATGACCTCAAGCGGGTTGGCAATGCCACCCGACCAGAAGGCATTCCAGATTTTGTCTATTTGGGATTTGATGTCGCCTGTGAGCATTCGGTGGTCCTTAGGTTTCGTCCTTCAGTTTCGCGGGTCCGCTGACATCAACCTTGAAAGGCTGAGTTTGGCGGAACTCACTGTTTCCTGTATTGCGGTTGCGCGCTCTTCTGCCTGCTCAAGGGCCGCCAGCCAGCGGTCCAGTTCCTGATCTTCCTCAGGTGAAAGAAGGGGCAGTTCAAGCTGCTTTGGCTTGACGCTCATGACCGTAGTTCCGGCGGCGAGCGCCTGGTTTCGCTCAGATTCGAGGGCAAACCTAAGAACGCGAGGAGAAATCCAGTCACCGTGGATGCGGAGACCTCGCAACGGTGCAGACGGGACGCGGTTGCCTCGGTCCTCAACCCAAGCCCGAACGGTGCCGTGGGATGCAGCAAAGAGAACGTCACCTTCGGCTGTCAGCTGCGCTGTCTTGATTTCAGATGAGGACGCAACGAAGGCCTTTTCGACTTCAGACGAGGACGACAGGTCCTTGACTCGCACCAACTCCACTGCGTCACTTTGGAACTGCGTTTGGTCGGCGCGGCGCGGCGTTGCCGAGATCAGACTCAACTGCTTCTGCTTGATCAGGTCGCCAACACTTACCCAGCCGCGCACTGGACTGGTCAACGGCATTGGCGTTGGAAACTCCGAATTGGTGTCCATGATCGCATCGCCGGAAATAGCCTTCAGCGCACCTAATACACCTTCAACTTCCTTGGACCACGATTCGAGGTCGGATGTTGAGGCCTCCTTGCGAAGCCAACGGACGGGGAGCAGATTGATTTCCTCGTCAAGCAGGTCCAGGGCTGACACGGCTGCAGCATCGACTCCCGGCGCTGGTTCAACCGTCTGCGTTTGGCGCCAGGCCTTGACGACTTGGGCGATCGAATCAGCAGTGGCTTCGGCCTCTGCATCGTTCGCGGGCTTTGCCTCGACTTCAGCCATCAGGATCGGGGATCCTTCCTGGGCTGCTTCGGGGCTTCGAAGTACCCAGAGAACTGTTGGGATTGAGGTATTCCTGCGAATGCCACCAGGCAGACCGATGATGGCTTCGATCAGGCCGCGCCTGACCAACTCTCGTCGTAGGGCGAGCTCATTGCGACTGCCCCTGTTTAGAAGGCCCCGGCTTTGAACCAGGTACGCAGAACCGTGGCTGCTGAGGTGGGAGAGGCAGTGCTGCAGCCAGGCCGAATCGGCCGAACGCTGCGGCGGCGCTGCTGGCAGCCACCTGGTGTCCATCGGGAGGGGTTCGCGGATGCGAAGCCCGAAGGGAGGCTCAGACACGACTGCATCGAACTTGGTCCTTGGGAAGGCGTCTGAGCTGAGGCTGTCACCCGGCCTGTAGTCACAGGGCTCGTTGGCGAACGCAAGGCGCTGGCGCCCCAGCGATCGGTCCTCAGCGTTGATGTCCTGCGCTGACAGTTCCACTCGGTGCCCAAGAGCGCCGGAGGATGCAGTCAGAAGTCCACATGAGCCCGCCGCCGGGTCGAAGATCGAGCCGACGTTCTCCTGCTGGCTCACAAGGCGAGCGATGGTTGCCGCTACGAGCGTGGGTGTTCTCTGGTCGTGTTGCCAGTTGCCACGGTCAAGCGCAGCCGTGAAGACCTCTTCCAACACCCTGGTCTCAAGGGTCGCGAAGTGGGAGTAGAGCGAGCTCGATGCCGGACTCGTGTCCATGCGTTCGAATGCTCCCCACAAGATCGGATTCGATTGCTCTGCGCTGAGCGCTCGCTGGAGGTCGTGGGTGAACGGCTCCTTGAGACCGTGCTCGCGCACGAAGGCGCTGAGCGATGTCAGAGCGCAGACGGTACGAAGCGCATGGTCTGGATTGGACCCGGCCCGTACCAACAGGTCGACCGCCTTCAAGAGCTCAAGCTCGGCGCTGGCGTCTGGGGCAATCCGATCGTGCTTCTGCAGCCAACCCTCAACTGCATGGAGTGCGAACAAAGGCCGACCCTTTGAGTTCTCACTCACACTCGCTGGGAAGTCCTCGTGACGGCGGCGCCAGTGACTCACGGTTGACTGCGAAACCTGGGCCAGTTCAGCGATCTCGCGGAGTGTGACGTTCGGGCTGTTGTGAGGGGAGCTCAAGCTGCTGCCCCCATCGCAAAGGCTGACGACTTGGGCTGGACTGCAGACTGCCCCAGAATGCGCACGTCCTTGGTCACTAGGCGCAAAGAGTTCGACAACGACCCCTCGTCCGCAGCGATCACGGTCACATCGCATCCCAACATTTGAAGTCGTGCGCAGTCAGCCGCGAAAATTCCGTCACCCGAGGCCACAACGACTCGGTCGAAGCGCTTGTGCGGCTGTTCGGCCCGCAACACGTCGAGCAACACGAGGTCGGCACCGTCCGGTCCTGAACGGACGAGCCGCCTAGCGGAGTCACCCCACCCAATCCAAAGCTCGCCTGCACTCATGTGGCTCGATGCGATCACGACCGAGTCACCATGGCGGTAGCCGGACGTGAGCTCGAGAGTGGTTCGAAGCGATCGGGCCTGCTCGACCGTGAACACCGCCCCGCCCAGGAGGTTCTCCGCATCAATTAGATGGAGAGTCCTCGGCTCAGCGGTAACCGCGCTGTCGTACTTGGAGCGACAGGGGTGAGATGAGCCGCAGACAAGTCCAAACTTGCCGGCTGCTTTCGATGCTGTGAGGTGCTGCCTTGAGTTCTTCATGCCGCCAAGCTACCACAGATCGCTAACTGCTGTCAAGTGGGTTGGCAAACATTTATGCTTTCTAAGTCAGTTTTGCCGTAGATACTTGGAATCCGCCGCGTACCAACCCCGCCGTTGCGGGACGGGCGGAACCTGGTTGAGGCCAAAGACAACCTTTATGACACTCGTAGCTCCGGCCGCACGGGCAACCTCAGTGACCGCATTCAATGTCGATCCGGTGGTCCACACGTCGTCGATCAGGAGGATTGACTTGCCAGCAAGATCCCCTTCGACGGCAAACCGGTTCGAGTTGGCAGCCAGCCGAGCCTGATGCCCCAGGCCCTTGAGTGGGGCCTCGAGCGGTTTTGCTTCGCGGACGTGCGTGGATTCCTCCGCGCCGAGCAAGCGGGCTGCCGTCTGGCGATACCACTGCAGTCGATCAGCACCCTCTTGCCCTTTTCCTCCGGTCGTGCAGGGCACAGACCAGACGAGGTCAATGTTGGTCTGGCCAGCCAACCGGGTTAGAAACTCGGTAAACGACTCCTCGAAACGTGGGCTACTCGTCTGTTTCTGGTCGATGATCCGCTGGCTGTGCCGATGGGCTTCGTGAAGTTTAGGCATGCGGCCCTTTGCGAAGTAACGACCGAGCGAATAGAGCCGCTCTGATGG
>JBAXHG010000137.1:0-4443 GCA_037139015.1 Actinomycetes bacterium
CCCTATGAGTATTGAATCGCCGGCGTGCGAATCCGCATCCGAAACTACGATTGATCCGGTGGAACCCCAAGCGAGTGCCGAACAGACGGTCAAGGGCTCAACGACCGAACAGCAAGCGCCGGGGCTCGGAATGCCGTCGGGCGCCCTTGACTTGGCATATCAGGACACGCTTAATCTCTTCACCGAGTTCAAAGTAAATGTAACTAAACCTTCGTCCGAATCAATCCGCTACTCCGAGGAGGGAGCTGGCTTTTATCTCCTCCGTGTAGCTCCAGGTCCGGGGGTATCTACGGATCGAGTCCTCAGTAGGACTGATGACCTCAAGATTAAGCTCGGCCTCACCGAATCGCAGTCAATACGTACCTACCTTGACAGGGGATGTGTCGCATTTGAGGTACCTAAGCAGCCGGGCGAGACTTACCCAATTGTGGCTGAGGACCTGTGGAGCAAGTGGACTCCCGACTCTTCGCGTCTGTGCGTCCCTCTTGGAGAAGACATCTCCCGGGAAGTAGTCTCAATCGACTTTTCGTCAGCCAATTCAGCGCACCTCCTCATCGCAGGGATGACTGGTGCCGGTAAGTCTGTTGCGTTGGACACCATACTCCGTGGGCTTCGACATCTGGTCCCCGAGCCTCGGCTCAGAATGTCACTCGTTGACCCTAAAGGAACGGAGCTAGTTGACTTTGAGGGAGATCCATGTCTTGACGGCGAGATCGGAATTGGCGCTGAGGACGCAATCTTGGCTCTTGAGAAGGCAGTTGCTGAGATGGAGCGCAGGTACCAAGTGCTCCGGGAGGCTAAGAAGCGCTCCATCGCTGAATACAACCAGTCGGCCGCCGGAGAAGAAGTTCTTCCGTGGCATCTCGTCGTGCTTGATGAATATGCCGACCTAGTCTCAGATCCTGACGACAAGAAAATTATTGAGCAGCACCTGGCCCGCCTTGCGCAAAAAGCTAGAGCAGCAGGGGTTCACGTAATTGTGGCCACGCAAAACCCCAAGGCGGACATCATCAACACGACGATTCGCTCCAACCTCGGTGCTCAACTGGCCCTACGAGTTCAAGACGGAAGTGCCAGCCAGGTTGTTCTCGGCGAGCCGGGGGCCCAGCATCTGGCTGGACTCGGTGATGCAATCTTTAAGACGCCAGCCGGTACCAAGAGATTTCAAGTAGCAGCCCTGCGAAGCCGACTCTCCTCGTAAGAGCCAGCCAATCCGGGCGCTAATTGAAGGCCTCATCGAGGCCCAGGGGCTACCCGTGTTCGGCCGCATGAATAAGGGAAGTAATCTCCTTGACGGAGAGCCATGGCTTGCCCCTGTGGATCATCCGGTGACAATTTGAGCAAAGCAACGCAAGGTCGGTCAGTTTGGTCTTGGCATCCGGTCTGAGCATGGACAAAGGCCTGATGTGGTGGCATTCTATGAAGCCGTGTCCCCGTCCGCCGTAAGTACGGACGAAGTCAAAGCCGCAGGCCTCGCATTCAAGTTGACCAGTCCTCCGAAGCGTCGATTCCTTTTTCCGTCGGGCGAGTTTCGGGTCACGTTCTCTCGCCTGGTGGGCGCGGGTGAGGACTCTTCCTTCAGGGGCCTCAAATTCGTCGTCTTCCCATTCGTGGACGGCCCCATTTACTGAGCTCAGGAAGGGGAGGTTGCCGCGGATTGCCTTTGCGATATCCGCGACGCCGTTATGGTCCCCAGCGAACAGGGTCCACACCTCAAGGTCTCCTCTACCCCCGTTTGTGGCCCCCTTGCCTTTAAATGCAGGATCGAAGGCGGCGAAGTTGGCCAGCTTGTATCCAACGCTTCCTGGGCTTCGGAAAGACGGATCGACAACGAGATCCCGATGAGGGCTCTGTTGGCGCAGGAGATTGCTGAGTTCCAGAAGAGACTTTGGGCTAGCGTTTGTCCCCTCCCTAAAATAGAGGTCAAGCGCCAGGAGGAGCTCGTCTCGGGACCAGATGTCTCTTCTTCCCATTACTTTCTTAGGATAGAGTGGTTCTCCCGCAAAGGCGAATGACTCTTTCTCGGCCTCGGCAGCCAACGAGGTTTGCGCTAGATTCCCGGTCTCTTTCGGTCGTATCGTGCGCGCATCCCTCTCCGTATCAGATCCTTCAAGCTTCAGACTGGAAACTCTTAGTTTCGGCTAGGGCTATCTACGACCCGAGCGGTACCGAATTCATGAACTCCGCCGCTGAAGCAATCGGAGGCCATGGATCACCCACGCTGACTAGGTGAAGCGTGTCGCGTGCGCGTGTCATTGCCACCAGGGCCATTCGTAGTTCCAGCCAAGCTGTCTCGTCGTCCCTCCGGGCTACGGCCGATGCCCAGTCTGCTCGGTCTGAGTGGCCTAGGCCAATAACTATGACTGCTCGAAACTCAAGGCCCCTAGCTCGATGGATCGTTCCTACGAGAACCTCGGTGGTCGCTTCTCCGATCCACTCCTTCATATTGAGCGAGCCGATCCCGGCTTCCTTGAGGCCAGTAATTACCTGCCCAACCGCTGCATTGGTCCAACCAAGAACGGCGCACTCCCCAAGGGGGATTCCGTCGGATTCCAGGTCCTTGAGTATCTGAATGATCCTCACAAGATCGTCCTCACCGGGGCTGAGGACGTGCAGATTGACGGGCTCTCCCTCTCGGAGCTGCTGACCTAGGACCGGATTCTTCTCCGGGTCAAGTCCTTCAACATCAGTGAATTGAGCACCGCTGACGATCTCGCCGGCGGTTGCGGAGATCCACCACGTGTTCCGCCAGTTCCTCGTCAGGGTTCGTGAGCGTCCCGTGACTGCAACGCCAACATCCTTCAGCACAAACCCACCAGGGTAGATGGCCTGTTGCCCGTCGGCAATAAGCATGAAACGCGAATGCGCGGGGCTCTCGTCGAGCTCTAACAGCAACTGAATGGCAACTGCCGAGACGTCCTGCGCCTCATCAACGATGATGCCTAGGAATTTGCAGTCGGCAGGCACCTGCCCTTTTCGGGCAAGGGCCAGGGCCTCTAGCCGCAAGTGAGGGTAGTCAAATTGGTTGGATTTCCGAAGCTCTTCGACGTAGTCGCGGTAGGCATTGAAGACGCGTGAACGTGTCTCGGCCGAGATCTGTGACCCAGCCCCAGCTCCTCGCCGCTCTACCGTAAGGTAGGCCTCTTTCGTGCCCACGCCGGTGCCCGCGATGAAGTGGTCAAATTCGTCAAGCAGAAGGTCCGCCGAACCGGCAAATCTTCCGCCGATATTGTGCTTCCGCACAAGATCTGAGGCAATCGTGAGCCTGTGTGGCTCTTTGATCATGGTCGGCCACTCGCTCGCTGACCGGACGATCTTGTGGGCAATCTTGTCCACGTTGCGACAGTCAACTCCTATTGAGGCCGGGGAACTCATCGACCGGAGCAAGGTACACCAGACCTTTGGAAGGTTCTCAACGAAGGTTGTTAGTAATACCTTCCTCTCCGCTCCAGTGCGACCGCGGGTCCAGTAGGCAGCGCGGTGAAGTGCCACCACAGTCTTTCCGGTGCCAGGGCCTCCTTTAAGGAGGCTCGGACCGTTGAACTCTGCTCTCGCAAATTGTTTCTGTTCGGGCGTGATGTACATCATCCAGTCCTTCAGGGAGCCGTTGAGTATCTGCTCAAGTTCCTCTCGCGACTCGATCTCAATTACGGCGCTGGAGCTGTCTACGCTCCGCAGGCGCTTCGCGAACTCTTCCTCGTCAATCTGAGCGTCTGAGCGAGTGGGGACAAGACCTGCGTCGAAGATGGCCCCGTAGTGGGCCTGCCGTTCCGTCATGTCGACCAGAAGCTGAACCAGTTCAGGGTCTTCGCAAACATCTTGGAGGCCCTCAAGAAGATCAATTCCACCAGGGATCCTTCTGAGCTTGCGTAGGGTTCCGTCGCCAAGGCCGTCTATGGCAGTGAGTTCTTTGTCCTTGAAGGCAATTAGTGCGTTGTCCTCCACGTACCCACGGGGCCTCTTCACTTCAGCCTGCGGACTGGGTTCTGTCGCTTCAGTCACCCGGGACACTTCAACCAGCTGAACACCTCCACCTGATCGAGCGGGTGTTATTCGGTCTAGGGACTGGTAGAAGCCGTCACGCAAGCCGATCAGCGCGATGTAGAAATCACCCTCAGCTGGGCGGAACGCCGCGCGCCAGTCACCAACCCGAATACGCCAGTGGCCGGCGGGAGACTGAAGCTTCTTGAGGTTCAATGAAGGTCCACCACTGCCGAGTGACTGTTGTCCCCACTCGTCGTGGAGTTGCCAGAGAGCGTCAAGCACCGCGGGGGGGATCTGCTGTTTGTCAGACCAAGCAGACTTCCGGATAAAGAGGCTCACTCACCGAATCAAACTGCATTCTGTTGCTGCGTGTCAAACCGAGGGCGAGCGGGTTGCCCAAGGGAGCCTTTGTTCTCTGTTGCGAGTGGCCTTACGTCGTTCAAGTTCAGCCCTCAACAC
>JBAXHG010000138.1:0-4429 GCA_037139015.1 Actinomycetes bacterium
CGCGATTCAAGCATTGTGGAACCAGCAGTGGCGGGCTTTGCAGGCCTGATGCTGGCACTGCTGCTGAGCGGGCTTATAAGCAAACGGACCTGACCACTCTCACAGCTGACAGGGCGCTCCGTATCCGGGTAGATTCCTCGGATGGCCGACTCACCTAATTCCGAGGGCATCACGAAGCGCAGCGAAGTTGAGCTGAAGATCACGGGCGCCCTTCGCTCTCTTCTTGACGGCGGGACACCGTGGGGATCTGTGACGGTGGATGCGATCGCACACGAAGCCGACATCAAGCGGACGCTGTTTTACGTCTACTTCCCCGACAGAAACGCGGTGCTCATCCGTTTGGGCAATCAACTGATCGAGACGACAGTCCAGGGGATCGAAGCTCATTGGCTGGTAGCGGCGGACGGCCCCGACAGTCTTCGTAAGGAGATGGAAGCTTTTTGGAGGACGCAGGAGGGCTTCTCCCCAGTGCTGAGAGCACTCATGGAAGGTGCGACTGTCGACCCAGAGCTCAAGGAGTACTGGAAGACCCTTTCCCGTGCATTCGTTGAGCCGACAAGGCGTCGAATTGAGCAGTTGAGGGAAGCAGGACACCAAGGCACAGATGCAGACCCGGAGATGCTGGCTCTTTGCCTCATCTTGATGACGGAGAAGGTACTTCTGGAAGGGCTTCAGCTCGGGGGCAGCAGCAATGACGAACTCGTCAACGCAGCCTTCGAGCTCTGGAAACTCGTGCTCTACGGCAGCTGAGATGTCACGCCGCCGACCCGAAACGATTTTCACTCTTCGAGTAGTTTGCCGCAGCAAAACCCCCGGTAAATGGGTTTATATTTCACCTTTATGTCAAACGTCAAACTAGGCAAGCGTGCGGCTCATCGTGAAGATGTTGAGCACAGGATCGTCGAGGCCCTCCGCTCTCTGATTGATGGGGGGATGCTCTGGCGCGATGTGACCATCGCCGAGATCACCAATGAAGCCCAGATCACGAGGACCGTCTTCTACATCTACTTCAAGGACAAGTCCAGTGTTCTGCTCAGGTTGGGCGCTGAAGTCAAGGAAGCACTCCATGAGATCACACATGACTGGGACACCAGCACGATGGGCCCCGATGTGATCCGGCGCGATCTGCAGCGCTACACCGAAGTCCAGAGGAAGCACGCCGACCTGACGCGAGCCTTGCGGGACGCAACCCACCTCACCCCCGAAGTGCAGAAGTTCTGGAAGGCCATCGCCCGTGACTTCATCGCTCCGACAACCCGTCGGATCCTCAAGGAAAGGGCTGAGGGCAGGGCTCCCGATGGCCCGGATGCCCAAATGCTTGCGTACTGCCTGATCCTGATGTCAGAGAAGGTTGCCTTCGAGGCATTGCACTATCGCGGACCAGATTTTGATGCGGTTCTCGATACCGCCCACCAAATCTGGCTCAAGATGATCTACGGGATCTAGCCGCCCTCTCCAGGACTGTCTGTCCGCACTGCGTCCCACTCCCCAGTCTCCATCTCCCGCGATACCTCTGAGGTGATTTCCTGGACGGACCGCTCAGGATTGGCCGCGCTCAGCTGACGGGCACGGAGCCCTCTGAAGCCCATGATCTCGAGAACCGCGATGACCTGAACGCTCGCAAGCAGCGCCACCAAGCCGAGCGCGACAAGCACCAGCGTCCAACCAAGGTTGAAGTGCCCGTGATCGTCCGAATAGGGAACAAACCGGACAGCAACCGCAAGCGCAGCAAGAGAGAAAGTCCAGCCGTAGAGGTATGCGACCGTCCTGCGCGGAGACAAACCGATCCTTGCCATTCGGTGGTGGAAATGGTTCTGGTCAGCAACATGGACCGGCCGTCCGTATTTGAGCCGTTTGGCAACAACAAACCCCGTATCAAGCAGCGGCACGGCGAGAATCACGAGCGGAAGCACAACTGCAACGACAGCATTGGTCTTCAATGTTCCCTGAACGGCAACGCAACCGAGGAGCAGGCCCAACAGATTCGCTCCACTGTCGCCCATGAAGACCTTCGCGGGTGGAAAGTTATGGAGTAGAAAGCCTGCCGAGGCACCAGCGACTATCGCGGCGAGAATGCCAGCTGCCGCACGATCAAGATCGAACGCAATGATCGCAAACGCAGCCGCGCCAATCGCACAGACTCCCGCGGCCAGACCGTCCACCCCGTCCGAGAAGTTGACGACGTTCATGAGGGCAACCAGCCCAACCACCGTGAGGGGATATCCGACCCAGCCGAGCTCAACAGCTCCCGCGAAAGGAAGGGTCACATTGTTGACGCGCACCCCCGCTGCGACCGGGATGACGGCGACAAGGATCTGCCCAGAAAGCTTCGCCCACGCAGGCAGCTCAACTGCATCATCAACCGCCCCAACCAGAGCGATAAGCGCTGCTGCGAGCAGAATTGACCGGGTCTCGCCATCCCAAGGAAGCCAGATGACACCGGCGAACAAGACTGCTGCCAGCATCGCCAGGCCCCCCAGAAGCGGGGTTGGGCGCGATGACAGCCCTCGGGGACGTGGTTGGTCAACAGCCCCAACACGACCCGCGAGCATCGCCGCCAGAGGCGTCGTGAGTGCTGCCACCGCGAAGGCGGCGGCGCATGCGAGTAGTGCGTCGGTTCCGGTCACTTTGGGTTACCCATCACCAGAATGCCAGCCGTGGCGGCCGACCGCCAGCCGTCAGGCGACTGGCGACACGTCGAAGGACGCGTAAAGCGGGTGCTCCTGAGCCACTGCGGACACGCGAGCGCGCAAATCATCCTTGACAGCATCAAAGCCAGGCTGAAGTGCCAGGGAGATCAGATCTCCGACCTCGGAGAAGTCCTCAAGCGTCAGGCCACGCGTGGCAAGTGCAGGAGTTCCAATGCGCAGGCCCGATGTGACCATCGGCGGGCGGGGATCAAATGGAACCGCATTGCGATTCACGGTGATCCCAATCTCGTCAAGGCGATCCTCTGCTGCTTGACCGTCCAGTTCACTCTCACGAAGGTCAACGAGCACCAGGTGCACGTCTGTTCCGCCAGTCAGGACGCTGACCCCATTGCCGGCATGGAGGAGCTTGTCTGCAATCACCTGAGCAGCCGCAATCGTTCGACGCTGGCGTTCCTTGAAGGATTCAGTGCCGGCGAGCTTGAACGCCACAGCCTTCGCTGCGATGACATGCTCAAGTGGCCCACCCTGCTGACCCGGGAATACACCGCGGTTGATATCAGCCTTGAGTTCCTCTCGGCAGAGAATCAATCCACCACGTGGACCGCAAAGCGTCTTGTGGACGGTGCTGGTCACAACATCCGCGTGCGGAACTGGGCTTGGATGCTCTCCCGCCGCGACAAGCCCAGCGAAGTGGGCCATGTCTACGAGCAGCTTGGCGCCAACCTCGTCTGCGATCTCACGGAAGGCAGCAAAGTCGAGCTGACGAGGATAGGCCGACCAGCCAGCGATGATCAGCTTGGGCTTGCGCTCAAGCGCAACCTTGCGGACCACATCCATGTCCACAAGGAAGGTTTCCGGGTCAACTCCGTATGAGGCGACATCAAAAAGTTTGCCGGACATGTTGAGCTTCATCCCGTGGCTCAAGTGACCACCATGGGCAAGTTCAAGTCCAAGGATCGTGTCTCCCGCGTCCAGCAGAGCGTGGTAGACGGCAGCGTTCGCCTGCGCACCTGAGTGTGGCTGGACGTTCGCGTGCTCGGCACCAAACAGTGCCTTGGCGCGGTCAATTGCCAGCTGCTCGGTTACATCAACATTTTCGCATCCGCCGTAGTAGCGGCGTCCCGGGTATCCCTCTGCGTACTTGTTTGTCAGGACTGAGCCCTGGCATTCCATGATGGCTCGGGGAGCGAAGTTCTCTGAGGCGATCATTTCCAATGTGTTCTGCTGACGGCTGACCTCGTCGTCTATCGCGGCTGCGATCTCCGGGTCAATCTCTGAAAGGGGGCGGTCAAGCCAATCTGCTGGCAGGTCACTCATTCGGGGCGTTGCTCCTTCTGGTTTCTATGGCGGCAATTTCCTCAACTCTGCGTTCGTGACGCCCACCTTCAAACTCGGTGGACAGGAACGTGGAGAGGATCTCCTTGGCTTGTTCCGGCGAAATTCGTGATGCGGCCAGTGCGATGAGATTCGCATCGTTGTGGCGGCGGGACATCTCTGCTTCGAGCACATCGTGGGCGTTTACTGCTCGGACGCCGTCGAACTTATTCGCAGTGATTGCCATCCCCACTCCCGAACCGCAGATCAGCACTCCTCGGTCTGCGTCGCCGCTACCGACAGCTTGGGCAACCTTGGCGGCAAAGTCTGGGTAATCAACGGCTTCGTCTGAGTTGGGCCCCATGTCCACAGGCTCATGCCCCTCAGCTTCAAGAGCCTCTACGAGGCTCGCTTTGAGGGCTACACCGTGGTGGTCTGAACCAAGGGCAACTCGCATCCGTTTT
>JBAXHG010000139.1:0-4429 GCA_037139015.1 Actinomycetes bacterium
GCTCAAGGGAGCCCCGCCCGGCCGCTGTCGCGCCGGCATGACGATCGCGCGCGAGCTCATCGCCTTTGCCAAGTCAACGATCACTCGACCAGTCTGACCTGATCTCACCTTCACCCAGTCCCCAGTGACCCGACGACCCCCCGAAACCTTGGCCTCCTCAATCACAGCAAGGGCTCGTGCCTCCTGCTGTGGAAGCTGGGCGTCAATCGGACTCTCAGCAGGGACGGCAATGGTCACGAGTACATGAATGGCGCCGTTGCTCTCTCCAGCAAGAGCCTTGGCAGTTGAGAGGAGGTCGGGGTCGAAGTCCTTCCCCTCAAGCGCAACGAGGACAGACTCATACTCCGCCTCAAACGGCAGTACCGGAGTCTCAACGTGGGCTGTGACCGTGGTGGTCAGATCGAGGCCCTGAGACTTTCGGAACACAACGAAAACGATAACTCCGGTGAGAAGCCAGCCAACACCAGCCAGTGCAACATCAACGTGCAGGGCTGTGACCGTCACGAATGCAAACAGCGTGCCAATCCCTCCGACGACTGCAAACATAGGCAGGTCGTATCCGAAGACCCTCAGATTGCCCGGGCCCTTGTATGGCCGGTTCACATCCGGCCGAGACGTCCTGAGGCGAATTACTGCGGCATGCGCGATCGTGAATGAAAGCATCGCTCCGAACGCGTAGAGGTTGCCCAGGAAGTCAGCTTGCCCTGGAATGACGGCAACACAGGCAATCGCCCCGAACACAAGGATCCCAATCCACGGAGTTCTGTACTTGGGGTGCAGCTCGCGAAGTCTGTCCGGAACCTGCCGGTGCAGTCCCATTGAATAGACGAGCCGAGAAACACCAATGATCCCGGCATTGGTAGCGATGAAGAGGATCGTTGCCGCGAGGATTCCGACGTAGATCTCTGCGGGACCCTGCAGAGCCCCAAGCGACAGATGTTTAACGACACCCAGAACCGGATCTCCCGCGAACCCTCCCTGTTCACTGGGAATCCCCAACTGTGTCTGGCACTTCCCATCCACGCATGTCACAGGAAGCGCAGAGAGGGCGACTGCGGGGAGTACGGCATAGATTGCGAACACAGCGATCACAACCCGGTTAATTGCCTTAGGAACGGTCTTTCCCGGGCTGCGGGCCTCCTCCGCCATATTCGAGATCGTTTCAATCCCCGTGTAAGCGATCATTCCTACCGGAATCGCAATGACAAAGTTCGTCCATGTGGGCGCCACACCAAGATTCACGTTGTGGATCAGCACGTCTGGCGAAAACACGAGAAAGAGACCTGCGAGAACGAGCAGCAGCTGTGTGGCGAAGTCAATGACCGCGAGGAAAATATTGACTCCAGCCGCCTCTTCAACACCGCGAACATTGACGATGCTGAGGAGAACGATCACTCCGATGGCGGCAATGATGTCGCCGGGGGAATGCCTCAGTGGTTCCCAGAACAGACCGCCTATGTAGTGCGGGACAAAGAATGCACTGATCGCGATCGTGATCGTGTAATTGAGCATCTGCCCCCATGCTGCAAAGAAGGACCAGAACTCATTGAAGGCATGACGGGCAAAGCTTGATGAGCCTCCGGCTTCCGGGTACATCGATGTCGCCTCGGAGTAGGTAGCCGCGGTGAGGTAGAAAAGGATGCCGCTGATCACGAAGACAACCGGGGTCAGTCCGAGCGCATAGCTCGCAACAAGCCCCAACGCGTAGTAGATCGACGACCCGACATTGCCGTAGGCCGTCGCAAACAGGGCGTTGACGCCAAGTACGCGTTCCAGTCCGGGTAGCAGTCGTCTCGCCATAGGCGCTGATCCTACGCTTCCAGCATGCCATTGCGACTGACAGAACAATCTTGGGACGGCTAGGGTTGTCGACATGGCCGGACGAATCATTCTTTTTGGGGCAACTGGGTACACGGGTGAGCTGACGGCCCGCCGCATGGTGGTATCCGGAGCCAAGCCCCTCCTCGTTGCGCGCAACCCGCAAAAGCTCGAGGCGCTCGCCTCAGAGCTCGGTGGATTGGATACGGCAACGGCAGATGTGACCGATCCGGCATCAATCGCCCAAGTCCTTGAGAAGGGCGATGCCCTCGTCACCACCGTCGGGCCGTTCATCCGCCTGGGTGAGCCCGCTCTGCAGGCCGCATTGGCCAAGGGCGCCCATTACGTGGACTCGACAGGTGAGCCAGCCTGGATCCGCAGAGTTTTTGAGGCGGACGCTCAAGCCAAGGCTTCAGAGATTGGTGCCATCACCTCCTTTGGCTACGACTATGTTCCCGGCAACCTTGCTGCGGCCATGGCCCTTGAACAGGCTGGCCCAGATGCCACGCGCGTCAATGTTGGCTACTTCTTTCAAGGAGGTTTCGGCGCAAGCGGCGGAACCATGGCTTCACTGGCCGGGGCAATGCTTACACCCGGCTTCGAATTCCGAGGAGGCCGACTCCGAACTATCAGAGGCGCAAGCTCAGATCACCGCTTTGAGACCAAGCTCGGTCCCCGGGTCGGGCTCTCGATTGGCTCCTCTGAGCACTTCGCGATCCCCAGGATCGCGCCGGAGGTAACAGACGTCGGCGCATACCTGGGTTGGTTCGGTCCAAAGACTGCCCCAATTCGCTACGGAGCCGCCGCGCTTGCCGGATTCACCAAGATCCCAGGTTCAAAGGCGGCCATATCGGCAGCCCTTCGGAAGGCGCTCCCAGGCTCCACTGGCGGGCCCACACTTTCAGAACGGGCCAAATCGAGCTCCGTGGCAATTGCGGAAGCATTGGCTTCCGACGGAACGGTCCTCTCCACAGTGGAGCTCAATGGTCCCAACGGCTACGACCTGACCGCCGCCTTCCTTGACTTTGCCGGACGTACACTCAGCACGACCGGACCTATGTCGGTCGGCTCGCTTGGCCCGGTAGAGGCATTCGGTTTGCCTGGCCTCACGGCTGCCTGCGCTGCTGCTGGTCTCAAGCCCGTCAGCTGACGCTCCCAGCCCAACTGAGCCCTCGCTGCCGTCTTCTGTGACGGCAACCAATGACTCTCCAGTAGGGACACCCAGCCGCGCTGAGGCCAGCTGCTCTCGCGCAACATGAAGAGCAATACATCGCATTAATCGATCCGTCCACTAAACAAAAAAGCCCGCCTGCGAACGAATCCGCAGACGGGCTGGTTTGAATCTTGGTGAATCTAGGTGATGATCGGGATCAGAAGGATCGCGACGATGTTTGCAACCTTGATCATTGGGTTGATTGCTGGTCCAGCTGTGTCCTTGAACGGATCGCCAACCGTGTCGCCAGTGATTGAGGCCTCGTGAGCAAGGGTTCCCTTGCCACCGAATGCGCCGTCTTCAATGAGCTTCTTGGCGTTGTCCCATGCTCCACCGCCTGCAGTCATTGAGATTGCAACGAACACGCCGACAACGATGACGCCCATGAGGAGTCCGCCGAGGGCCTTGATGCTGACCATTCCGACGATTGTCGTGACGACGATCGGGATCAGTGCTGGAATGATCATCTCGCGCTGAGCTGACTTGGTTACGAGGTCAACGCAGGCTGCATAGTCAGGACGCTCTGTCCCGTCCATGATGCCTGGCTTCTCACGGAACTGTCGGCGTACCTCTTCAACCACCGCACCGCCTGCGCGGCCTACGGCTTCCATGGAGAGAGCAGCGAACAGGTTGACCATCATGCCGCCAATCAGAAGTCCAATAAGAACCTCTGGATTACCGATTGAGAAGTCGAACACCTTGCCAGCTGAAGTGCTGACCTCGCGCTCAAACGCTGCAAAGAGCACAAGTGCGGCAAGAGCAGCTGAACCGATGGCGTAACCCTTGGTTACAGCCTTGGTCGTGTTGCCAACTGCATCGAGTGGATCTGTCACAGCGCGTACTTCTTCTGGAAGCTCTGCCATCTCGGCAATGCCACCGGCGTTGTCTGTGATTGGTCCGAATGCGTCAAGCGCAACGATGAGACCGCAGAGGGAAAGCTGCGCCATTACTGCAACGCCGATTCCGTAGATGCCGTCGGCTCCGCCGCCAGCAAGCTTCCATGATCCGTAGATCCCTGCGCAGAGAACAATCGCTGGAAGGGCTGTTGCCTGATAGCCCTGAGCAAGTCCCTGAATGATGTTCGTTGCGTGACCGGTCTGTGATGCCTCAGCCGTCTTCTTCACCGGCGCGAAACGCGTGGAGGTGTAGTAGTCGGTGATGACAAAGAGGAGGGCGGTTACGCCCAGGCCGACGAGCGTGCAGAAGTAAAGATCATTGATGCTTGGTCCAGCTGCGCCCTTGCCAAGTACCGCACCGTCAAACATCCAATGCGTAACTGGGTAAAACGCGATCGCTGCCAGGATGCCCGAGACTGCGAGGCCCTGATAGAGCGCCCGTTCAACTTTGCCCTCAGCTGACTTCACGGCGAATGTGCCGATGATCGAGGCAATGATCGAA
>JBAXHG010000140.1:0-4425 GCA_037139015.1 Actinomycetes bacterium
CTAGTCAAGCTAACACCACGCCAAGTTTCCGGCAAGCACGTAAAGCGCGTGCTCGCAACCTCAGCTACATTCGACTTAGTGGATGGCAATACCGCAATTGGACTGGACGTCGGCGGCACCAAGGTTGCCGTTGCCAGAGTTGAAGACGGCCGCGTCGTTGAACGCCTTACAGAGCCGACGGAGAAGCACTCATCGGAAGCTTTGACCGCGCAGATGGCGCGGCTTGCGCTGACACTGACAACGAAGAAGGTGACTGCCGTTGGAGCCGGAGTCCCGAGCGCCGTCGAATGGTCAACGGGTCGTGTGATGGCAAGCGTCAACGTTCCATTCGACAACTGGCCACTGCGAGAGAAGCTTTCTGAACTGGTCAACCTGCCGGTCGCGGTTGACAACGATGCCAAGGTAGCCGCCTTGGCCGAAGCGCACCGCGAAGACGGAAGTGTTGTCCCAAACCTTGTGATGTTCACCATCGGCACTGGAGTGGGAGGGGGCCTTGTGATTGACGGCCGCCCTTACCGCGGAGCAACTGGAGGAGCCGGCCATCTAGGTCACGAGATTGTCAGGGGCACGCCCGAGCCGCCCCGCACGGCCACCAGCTTCCCCCGTCCGGACACAGTTGAAGCCCAGGCGGCGGGA
Organism: Actinomycetes bacterium; assembly: GCA_037139015.1. Taxonomy (GTDB): domain Bacteria; phylum Actinomycetota; class Thermoleophilia; order Solirubrobacterales; family Solirubrobacteraceae; genus WLNJ01. Next base: position 637 of record JBAXHG010000140.1, read on the forward strand.
CCGGTGCTGGACCGGCTGGCACAGGAGCTTGCGGCCACTGGCAATGGGGCTCTGTCCGAACTCGCCACAGCTGGCAAAACGGTCAAGGGCCCGGATGTTGTTGCTGCCGCTCAAAGCGGGGATGCAGAGGCAATTGACCTCCTCTCCCGATTTGCGGGGCGACTGGCCCCGGGCGTTGCCAATGCCATCCATTCCTTTGACCCAGATGAGGTTGTTATCGGTGGTGGCGTCAGCGCAGCAGGAGACCTCCTGCTTCTTCCCCTGCGCGCCCATGTGGAACCACTGATCCTTCCGGGGATTGGAACCAAGACAACGATTCGCCTCGCACGCCATGGCGGCGATGCGGGAGTTGTCGGCGCGGCGCTGCTTGCATTGAGCGACGCCACCTGAGCACCACAGTCACGGCAGGGTTTAGCATCCCGACCATGACTACTCCAGACCCAACCCTTCCAGACCGCAACCTCGCGCTTGAGCTCGCTCGCGTGACCGAATTCGCGGCGATGGGTGCCTCGGCATGGATTGGCCGTGGTGACAAGATCGCAGCCGACCAAGCTGCGGTTGACGCACTCCATTATGTCCTCGCCCGCACGCCAATCTCCGGCGTTGTTGTCAGCGGCGAAGGCACCAAGGATTCAGCGCCAAAGCTTTACCACGGTGAGGAAGTCGGCTCCGGTGGACCAGCTGTTGACATTGCGATTGACCCACTTGAAGGAACGCGCCTCACAGCAGAAGGGTTCCCCGGTGCGATCGCAGTTATCGCCGCGTCAAAGAAGGGCACAATGCTGCCCGTCGGTGACAGCGTTCCTTACATGGAGAAGATTGCAACCGGCCCACAGTTTGCCGACCTGCTTGAGCTTGACGACCCAGTCGCAACGGTCAAGAAGATCGCCGCGCGCAAGGGAACATCACTTGACCAGGTAACGGTCGTAGTCCTTGACCGTCCGCGCCACGGTGACACGATCGCCGCGATTCGTGGAGCTGGCGCCCGTGTGAAACTGATCCTTGACGGTGACATTCTCCCCGTCCTGATGGCAGCTGATGAGGCTTCCCCAGTGGACATGCTGTGGGGTGTTGGCGGAACTCCGGAAACACTGATCGGCTCTGCAGCCTGCCGCTGCAACGGGGGCGAGCTGCACGCACGCTTCTGGCCACGGACCGACGAAGAGCGCGAGGTTGGACTTGCCGAGGGCCTTGACCTGACACGCATCTACTCCGCTGAAGAGCTTGTTGGCGGCGACGATGTCTTCTTTTCTTGTACCGGAGTTACAACCGGCGACATCGTTCAGGGAGTCAACTTCCGCGATGGGAGCGTGACCACCGAGTCGCTGAGCATGCGTTCACGCAGCGGCACAATCCGTCGCATCTCTGGCGTTCACGACCTTGCCAAAATTGAGGCAATGAAGAAGTCAGCTGCGGCTGGCTGAGCAAGAGTCCCAATCGGGTCCAAGTCAACCGGGTCTGCAATCCGATGCCGTCAACTGTTGAACGTCGCAAACACTCTGTCCTGAAGCGCCTCCATGGCAGCGTTGGGATGGTCCTTGGCGCCGTACTGCTCGCCAGCATCAGCGTGACCCGGCCAACTGCGATTGGCTCTGACCCCTCGTACTGGCTCATGTGGGCCACGGAGATCACATCGGGCACGCTTGTGACGGCGAATGCCTGGACCAGTTGGAAGCCGCTGCCAATGCCGTTCATGGTGGTCTTTGATCTGTTCGGAGCGGCCGCGCCCACACTTTGGATGATTGTCGCCCGCGCGGGCGCATTGATCTCCGCTGGGCTGGCATTCAGGATCACCTTGAATCTGGCACTCGACTTACTCCCAGGCGACCCCAAGAAGTGGAGCCTTCGAGTGCCAGCCATGTTGGGTGCTGCTGTCGCCGCCATGGCAATACTGAGGTTGTTGCTCGGCTGGTCAATGATCGGGTACTCAGAGGGTCTGGCGATCGCGCTGATGCTCGCTGGCGTGGAGTGCATGCTCAACGGGCGCCACAAACCAGCCTTGCTGTTCTACCTTGCGGCCTGCCTCGGTAGGCCGGAGCCCCTTCTTGCAGTGATGATCTACGGCCTCTGGCTCTGGAGGAGAGAGCCAGAGCTGCGCAAGTGGATCGTAGGCGGGCCACTGTTGGTCTTGGCCGCCTGGCTGGTCCCGGAATGGATCGGATCAGGAGACCCATTCCGCGCTGGGAAGCTCGGGAAGATCGAACACCTTCATCAGACCAGGTCGGGTGATGCCAACCCGTTGACGGCGTTCAGCGGGGCCTTCAGTGCGCTGCCCGTAGCCGCGGCAGCATTCCTTCCCGCTGGGGTTGCGGCGGTTGTCTGGGGTTACAGACGGGGCAATCGCAAACCACTCTTGCTTGGTCTTATAGGCCTGGGTTGGGCCGCGGCCGTGGCACTTCAGATTGCACTTGCAGCATCCGGGACAACTCACCCCGGAGTCCTTCGCTACATGATCCCCTCTCAGGCGTTTCTGTTACTCGTCATCGGGGTTGGTGCAGCTCTCGGGGCTTCACTCTTTGAGCAAGGCCTTGAGCGGGTTGGGCTCCCGGTAAGAGCGGCGGTGGGAGTCGTGGCAACAGTCTCCGCACTCGGACTGATTGCGGCCGTGGTGATCTCCTTCGTCCCCAAGTACCAGATTATGCAGTCGGGCCAGAAGGCCATGTGGCGCGCAACGGTGCGACTTGACAGGGCAATTAAGAGAGCTGGAGGGCCGCCGGCCATTCGAGCTTGCCTGCCGATCGCGAACTACACAAGATGGGATGCGACGATCGCATGGCGGGTTGGTGTGACTCTCCGTTCCTTCGGGCGTAAAGGCTCCCCTGAAGATCCGCTCTCTCGGTTTGCCTTCGATCACGGGACAACATTCCTCCTGACCGGCCGGCTTGCATCAGGGAAGAACACTCCGTACAGTCCAGCGGCGATCGCGCCGGGAGCGAGGCTTGTCAGTGTGGCAAAGCCATGGGAGATCTATCAGCGCTGTTCCATTAAGCCGACCAAAACCAGACACAAATAATGACAGTTACAACCCCCCCCAAGGCCTATGTTTGGCCCCGCATCCTGAGTGGCGAAGCAGGTCTACTTGCCCTGTCAACTTTTCTCGCTGCCTTGACGCTGCTTTGGCCTTTCAGTGTCAGGTCGGACGCTGTCTACTGGATGCTCTGGGGGCGCGAACTGACCCAGTTCACGCTCGATACGGGCAGCAGCTGGACAAGCTGGAAGCCGCTCCCGATTCCCTTCACGACTGTGTTCAGCCTGTTTGGTGACACGGCGGCGTCAACGCTTTGGATGCTGACCTCGCGAGCAGCGACTTTTTTCGCGGCGATGATGGTCTTCAGGCTTGTCAGGCGGTTGAGCGATGAGGCCCTAAAGCCAATCGGAATTGTCTCAATTCTCCCGGGAGTGCTGGGAGGCCTCCTTGCGAGCGTTTGGATCCTGAGGGTGCTTGTTGGTTTTACTGCCATCGGATACTCCGAGGGACTTATGTTGTCGCTTGTCCTGCTGGCCGGAGAGAGGGCCTGGGACGGCAAGCACAAGACCGCGTTGCTCTTTGGGTTCTTCGCGTGTTTGGGGCGCCCAGAGCCACTCGCACTGATGGTGCTCTACGGGCTCTGGCTCTGGTTCAACCGCCCGGAGCTGCGCAAATGGATTGCGACTGGGCCAATTCTGGTTCTTTGCGCCTGGTTTGCCCCAGACTGGATTGGATCGGGTGACCCGCTTCGGGCCCGTTACCTCGGAGGCGTAAAGCGGATAGATGTCCACTATCCAGGCGACGGCAAACCATTCGGGATG
>JBAXHG010000141.1:0-4293 GCA_037139015.1 Actinomycetes bacterium
GGATCAGACAGCTGGGCCTACGACCTCAGCTCGCGGCTCGCCTCGCGATGAGTACATCCCAGCAAACAGCGGGGGACGGCCCCATTCCGTCCTCAAGCTATTCCGCGGTGTTGCGGATGCACCTGGCGCGCGTCTCATCTTACTCTCAGGCTAGACCGCCCAGATTAACTTTCTCCGCACAAGTGGAGTGGTTTGGCTTCACGCATCAAGGGCCACCTGACTACTGAACAGTGCTGTCTACCCCCTAGAACAAAGCCAGGGCGACCAAATGGCCGCCCCGGGGTACTTCAGCAAATATCTGCTTCCAGCCTACCGGAGGATGTTATAACCAACCGACTGGGAGTAAGCGTCTGCGTTTACGCTGATGGCCAAGGAATTGGTTTCCAACGTAATCTTTGCGCGGATGTAAGAGTTGTCCTGCGCGCTAGTGAGCGTCAGCTTCTTGGAGGCCGCGCCGCCAATGTCCGAGCATCCTGTTCCGTCTCCGGTGCAAGACTGCCACTGGATCGACTTGGTCGAGCCAACGACAAATCCCTGCCAAACGCCGTAACCGGTAACGCTGATCTTGTTGCCAACGATGGTGCTAACCGTCGGAGCCGTGCTTGCGAAGAAAGTCACCATTGGGCTTGCAACTGACCAGGAGAAGTCAGGAGTCAAAGATCCGATGGAGCAAATGTTCAGCTCCTCGTTGTCAGGATCGGTGTAGCAGGGACGCTCACGCACAAGCAGCGTATAGCCAACATCAGCAGAGCTAGCGTTGTACTTGGCACCAGTTGCACCGGCGATGGCAGTGTACGTATTTCCGTCATAGCGGTACCACTTGTAGCCGTAAGTCGCGAAAGGCTGGGCCAGAATGTCAGACGAACGGTTTCGCGCCGTCTGTGTTCCGATAGACAGCGGAGAACCCGAGCCCACGTTCGCAGCCGTCTGGCCACCGTATACCTTGAGGTTGTTGTTGCCGTCAAGAACGCCGCCGGAGAGGACAGGCTTGTTGGTCGCTGTGACCGTGCGGACGCTTGTCGCTGACGCTGCAGCGGTTCCAACGGAAGCTGCTACCAGCGCAACCGATGATAGTACGAGAAGAAATCTACGAGTCATTGAGATGCTGCTCCTTTACTGTCGTTACTTGGGGGAACCCCCGAGAGATTCTCAAGGGGATTTCAAACTCAATGTAACATGAGTGGGGTTTCCCGTCAACAGTGAACCGTCGAGTCCCAGTCATGCAATGCAACCCCATGAGGAACCTGGGCCGAGGCAAGCTTGTGCGAGAACGAGTCGGGGCGACCAAATGGCCGCCCCGAGTACTTCAATAAACCTGTGTTTGGCTACTAGACAGGGAGGTTGTAACCCTGGGTGGGGGAGTAAGCGTCTGAGCTTACGCCGAAGCCATTGGTGGTCGTGACCGTAACCTTGACACGAATGTACTTGCCATTTTGGGCTGAGGTGAGCCTGATCTTCCGACCGGTTGCGCCAGAAATATTCGAGCAGCCTGTGGACTCGCCGGTGCAGGCCTGCCACTGGAAGGTCTTGGTCTGGTTGGTGGTCCAGCCCTGCCATACGCCGTAGCTCGTGAGCTTGGCCATCCCGCTAGTGAGACTGAACGTCGGGTTCGAGCTCGCGAAGAAGGTCACGATCGGACTTGGGTCGGAGTAACTGATGTCACCCGGTGTTGTCAGGTCTGAGGTGATGTTGGTGAGGCCGTCATTCGGGTCTGAGTAGACCGGGGACTGCCGAACGACGATCTTGTAGCCAACCTGAGACTTTGCGAAGTTCCTTGCGCCAGTCTGACCAAACGTTGCCTGCGACCCGATGAGGGTGTAGGTAGACCCGTTGTAGCGGTACCAAGAGTACTGGTACCCAAGGAAGCTCGTGAACTGCCAGAGAGTCTGGTCCGTCGGATCGTCAGGGTCAACCGATGGTAGAATACTCACGGAACGGGTTACCTGAGTGGCAACAGTTGAGTTGCCGACCTTCTGGTTGGACACCGCGGCGGCGGCTGTCTGGCCACCGTAGACCTTCAGGTTGCCGTTGCCGTCAGTAACGCCACCGCCAAGGACTGGCTTGGACAGAACAGTCACGCTGTTCGAGGCGGAGGCCACTGTGGCTCCGGCTGACAGCGCAACCATGGCTGCTGCTGAGAATGCAATAAGAATCTTGCGGGTCATGAGGGGGTTTGCTCCTTGATAAGAATGACCCGCTGGTGCGGATCGGTTTGAACTACATCTACTGATTGGACGGAAAGATACCAGTTGCCGCTCGCCAATGTCAAGTGGTAACCGCGTGGCTACCGACGGAGTCGAAAATGGGGTCTGGCCTCTAGTCAGGCGGCGGTCATACGGCCCACCCAAGATCAGTCACAGGGGCGCGTTAGGATCCATTCCCATGAAGTTCCCTCTGACAGGCAGAACCGTGTTTATCACCGGGGCAACTGGTGGCATTGGCTCTGCTGCATCACATGAGCTGATTGCGCGCGGGTCAAATGTGGTTGTGACCGACATTAGACAGCAGCAGGTAAATGACTTGGCAGCCGCCTTGGGAGAGCGGGCGCTCCCCATCGTGGTTGATGTCACCGACCGTGGCTCAATTGACCAAGCCCTGGCACAGGCCGTTGACCACTTTGGCAAGGTTGACATTGTCTTCGCGAACGCGGGCATAGCCAACGACCCGCCGCTCACAGTTGCTGGATTGACCGACGAGATGTACGAGAAGGTCATTGATGTTGACCTGAATGGCGTCTGGCACACCGTCCGCGCTGGCCTTCCACAGGTGATCGAACACGGCGGCTATGTGCTCATCACCTCTTCCATCTACGCCTTCATGAACGGAGTGGTCAACGCCCCCTACGCCATGTCCAAGGCGGCGGTTGAACAGCTCGGGCGGGCCCTGCGAACCGAACTTGCCTACCGCGGAGCCAGCGCTGGAGTGCTTTACCCCGGTTGGGTAGACACGAACATCGCAAGCGTGGCAATGCACGATCCTGGTCCGGTCAAAGAGCTTGCCGACCACGCATTCCGCGGCCCCCTTGGCAGGACGATCACACCGGAACGGGCAGCGAAGGCGATCGCCAACGGGATGGAGAAGCGAGCGCCGCGGATCATCGTGCCCCGCAGGTGGGTCCCATTCTCCCTGATGCGTGGTGCCTTCAATGTTGCGACCGACGCGATCATGGAACGCGACTCAAAGATCGCGGGCGTGCTTGAACGCATTGACCGTGACGCCCCCGGCGCCTGAGCACTGGCCTGGGCGGAAGCTCAGGCGGGGAGAAGCTCTGGAATGTCATCCATTGACGGAAGTGGGATGAAGGACACCCCATCCGCCGCGGCACACGCCTTCGCCACATCCACCTTGAACAGGTTTGGGTGCTCGTAAGTGCTGGCGTAGAGGACAGCATTCTGCTGGTCCACAACCGTCATCCACTGAGTGATCTCAGGCCCGGCGACTCCGCCGCCCTCACCCGTGCCGCCTGCTTCGGTCATGACCGTTCCTGGCGGAATGTCGAACTGGTTGAGGATGTGTCGAGCTGTCTGGACGCCTTCTTGGGGCGTCTTGTGCTGGACAGCGAACTGCCGGAACCAGAACGCCCGTACGAAACGGCTAGTTGCAAGGAATCCGGAGGGCAGCCCAAGCGTTCCATCACCTGAACTGTGCGCGGCGAACTTGACGCCGTTGACCTCAATCGGAGCAGGCTCAGTGTTAGTGATCGACTGGAACTGGGAGAGGTTCTCCAACTGCATTGGGAATGCTGGCTCGTTGGTCATGACCGTTGTTGGGTTGTCATGGACGTGCAGGGCGCCGTGGATGTACTCAACGACAATGCTCCCGCCGTCAGCGTCGTGGACACAAAAATGGACAGGTGGAACATTGCCGCCGTACTGGGCGATTGGCACTCCCTGCACTGGAACGTCAGCCAACGCCTGCTTGGCGTCAGCAACAGTCGCGCAGGTCGTCAGCAAGTAACCGGCCAGATCAATCGAGCAGACAGACTTGGCCTGGTTGGCGTCGGAGACCTCCATGTACTCGGCTGAAGCTGGGAAGTTCAGCACTCCAACGACAAGACCCTTCTCGTTGACACCATCAATAACGATCGGAAGCCCAAGCGCGTTCGCGCCAACGGCCGAGTACTTGGTCTCCCAAGAAAGCCCGCCCTTCCCGAGTAACCCTTGAATGTCAGTGCCCGTCATCTGCGTTCCTGCCGGGATGACGACGATCTCCGAGCGGAGATTCAGCGTGAATTCCATGGTGCGTCCGTATACATACCCACTCGCTTTGTTACCAATGGTGAACGAAGTGCAC
>JBAXHG010000142.1:0-4237 GCA_037139015.1 Actinomycetes bacterium
GCATCATTCGGCAAGGGGGGCCAATCCTCAACTGAGATGCCCAGAGCTGAAGCAATAAGCCAGTCAGCCAGCCACCAGTTCTTGGGGAGCAGCGGGCCGTGAAGGTAGGTGCCAATCGAGGCGTTTTGTCGCACTCCCTCCATGCCGGTGACGCCGTCGTTTCCGTGTCCGTGGACCACTCGACCCAACGCGGCTGCGCCCGGACCGAGCGTTGTCCGTCCCGAATGGTTCTCAAACCCAGCCAAGATCCCGTCCGTGGGGCCTGGCAGGTCTGTCTCTATCGCGATCGCGCCAATCAACCGGTCGGCTCCGGCAACGGTTTCTGCATCAAACGCTCCCACGCCATCAATCGAGACCCCGGGAGACCGATAGCCGTGCCCGAGCATCTGGTACCCGCCGCAGACAGCCAGCATTGGGCGTCCGGATGAAACCCAGTCTCGGAGAAGTTCGGCTTTCGCGCCCTTTAGATCCGAGGCACACAGCGCTTGGTCGCGATCTTGGCCGCCACCTACATATACGAGGTCGGTCCCATCCGCATCAATCGGGTCTCCGATGCCAACCGGGTTGATCGAAAATCCAATGTTCCTCCACTCGCAGCGCCTCTGAAGGAAGATCAGGTTGCCTCTGTCGGCATAGATGTTCAGAAGGGTGGGGTAGAGCACTGAGACAGTGAGGTGGGAGGCCGGATCAACAGGCATTGAAGAGGCTCACATCCATTCCTGCGGAGAGATGCGACTGGGGGAGTCGCTCACTTCGAACAAACTCAAAGTGTCCAGATGCAGCTTCCACAAGTGAGGTTGTTGACAGGGGAACCAGAAGCTCGGAAGCAGTAGATGCTGTTCTGCAATCTGTCTGCCGCATGTGAACCAGGGTGAAGGCCGGCGACGGGTCATCGAGCAGTGCGCTCACGTGACTCTGCGGATATTCGGAGCTGAGCGAGGATTCATTGCGCGCAAATGGCGCCAGATGTTCGACAGTTGCAAGAGCGAGGATGGCGTCAGGAGAGCATGCCCGTCGGATCATGTTGAAGAACTCGCCAACTGGCAACGCGGAACAGACAAGGTTGACAAAGAGCATCGGAGCAATGATGAGTGGAAACCCGACAAGATCGCCATGGTCAAGCTCTTCAACCCCGAGGCCCAGTGTTTCAACACGGCTGCCTGGCTGAAGCCCAGAACGAAGCGCAGCCAGCAGATCGCATTGCGAGTCAACGGCGAGAACACGGTGACCTGCAGCCGCCAAGCTGTGCGTGATTCTCCCGGTACCCGCCCCAAGTTCGCAAACACTGCCTCGGGCGAACTCTTCAGTGAGGGAGTGCCAGATTGGGAGGTCTCCCATGTAGCCGGAGTGCTCCAATCTGTGCCAGAGGACTGCATTGCCGCTCAAACCACTCTCTCCACAGTTCCAAGGTCGGCGAGCTTGCCCCGAAGTTCAAGCATCGCCGTGTATGTCGGAAGCACCCAGAGGTCGCCCGCACTGTCCTTGGCAAGTTGGTCAAGGGCGGCAATCGGTTCCTTGACTGTCGTGATTCGATCACGACCCACGCCCGCATAGAGAAAGCGGAGGGCAGCCTCCTCGGCCCGCGTCCCAGAACACACCACATTTCCAACACTGTGGGCAAGAACCTCAAGATCCGCGTCCCATATCCATGAAACATCTCGTCCATCCGCGATTCGGTCGTTGAGGACAAAAAGGAGGTTGAGCCCATCCGGCTCTGCCGTGAGCGTTCTGAAGACCTCATTCGCCCCAGTCGGATTCTTCACCAGCATTATTGAGGTGGAGCGATCTTTGTAGCTGAAGCGTTCAGCCCGTCCGAAGCTAGGGCCCGACTCCTTGAACGACGCGGAGATCACGTCGGGGGAGACGCCCAAAACTGCGGCCAGAGCCCAAGCCCCGAGAGCGTTGTAAGCGTTATAGACGCCGGGGAGGCCGAGTGAGACAGAGTGCAGACCGTCTGGGTCTACTATCTCCAGGTCAATCGCTCGGGCGCCCTTCAGGTGAACCTTGGTGCATTTGTAACTCGGGGCTGGACGAGAATGGCCGCAGCCAGGGCAGCTCCAGTGGCCGAGATGCCCAAGCAATACAGCGGAATAGTTGAGGGGGCTGCCGCAGCTTCGGCAGGCTCCAGCATCAGCTGAGGCCGGGAGGGAATCGAGTGCAACCGATGTGTCCTCAAGCCCAAACCAAATCACCATCTCCTGAGGCAGATCGTGTCCAACCCATGCCATTCCGGGGTCATCAGCGCAGAGCAGAACCATCGTCCCTTGAGATGTCAGTACGCGAGCACACTGAACCCATCTGTCAAGGATGGTGTCCAGCTCTCCGTAGCGGTCCAGTTGGTCTCTAAAAAGATTCCCCAAGAGAACCGCCTTGGGCCTTAATTCTGAGGCTATTTCCGGAACCCAGAATTCATCGATCTCGAAAAGTCCGATGGTCTTTTCTCCGCTTGACCCACCGATCAGGGCAGAGACGATCCCTCCAGACATGTTCGCACCGGCAGAGTTATGAACGACATCCATTCCTGAGCGGCTGAGCGCCCCTTCTACCAGCGCGGAAGTGGTTGTTTTACCGTTAGTGGCTGAGACAACGGCGGTCCCAGCACCAAGTTTGGCTCCCAGCGTTGCGATTGCTTTCGGGGCGAGAGCCAGGACAACCCGGCCGGGAAGCGTTGTCCCAGCCCGGCCTGCGATTCGCAGGAGAAGGCTGACAGCCGTTCCGACGATTACGGCAAGACGAACCCTCACTTGGGGGCTGGAAGCATTATTCGTACGGCATCCTTCCGAACTGAGATCACAGCGGGAAGCTCGCAGAGTGGGTCTCCGTCCGCGTATACGGTGAAGGGCCGATCGGCCTTGATTTCAATCTTTTCGGCACGGGAGACCGTGACGTCACGCAGACCCACATGGTTCCCCTTGAAGACTGTGGGCAGGAGGCCCAAGAACCGCAGCCTGGAAGTTCCCGCGATTGTCACAAGATCAAGCAATCCATCTGTGACATCAGCATCTGGGGCGATGAACATCCCGCCTCCGTACGCCTTCGAGTTGGCCGCAATGACGCTGAAGCCCTCAAGCGTTTGTTCAACGCCGTCAGCCGTGATGGTGAACACGGCTGTTTTCCACCCCAACACAGCCTTGATCGCTGCGTAGAGGTAGGAGGCGGCTCCTGGGATCCGCGTTTCGTTGGCAATCCGGTTTGCATCCGAATCAAAGCCACAGGAAGCAATGCAGCAGAAGGGAACTCCATTTCCGTCACCCAGGTCCATACGGCGTTCCTGGCCGTCCAATGCAACGCCGACTGCCTCGTCGGGAGCCGTCGGAATCTCCAGCACCCGCGCTAGATCGTTCCCTCGCCCTCCGGGAAGGATCGCCATTACTCCTCCGCCTTCGGCACAACCTGCAGCCACGGCTCCCACCAGTCCGTCGCCCCCAAGCGCCCCGGCGAGGTGGCCGTCTGCGCTCGCCTGAACCGCAAGCATGCGCGCGTGAGAAAGATCTCGAGTTTCGTGCACTTGGTAGGTGACATCACGCCTGTCCAGAGCGATCTTGACGCCTTCAAGGGCCTTCTTTGCTCGTCCTCCGCCTGCTGAGGGATTGACGATGATGCTGAGTGTTGTGCTCATCTGACGACAGGCTATACCCGCCAGACAACATCACCGTGGATGGGTGACTGATCGGCGGGGTACGAGCCGTCTGGGATGATCTGAAAATGAGACATCGCATCGCAGTTCCCGCAGCAGGATTCCTTGCCATTTCGCTTGTAACGATTGGCTGTGGGGGAGGACAGAGCAAGTCCGCCTCAGTTGATTCTGGAAAGTGCGCAACGGTCGCTGCAGCTGCAGCCCAGCCCGGGCGGCAAAACCTCACGGCGCCGACCAGCAAGCTCCCAGCGGGAAGTGTCTGGAATGTTGAGGTCAAGACGAACTGCGGAGATTTCACAATCCAGGTCAGCTCCGACTCTGCACCGAAGGCTGCTGCCTCGTTCGTTTCGCTTGCTAAGAGCGGCTTCTACGATGGACTCCCAGTTCATCGGATTGCGCCCGGATTCGTTATCCAGGGGGGTGATCCAGCTACGGACGGAACCGGAGGTCCCGGCTACAAGACCGTCGACACTCCGGCTGCGTCGCAGCAGTATGTGCGCGGACTCGTTGCTATGGCAAAGGCAGGCAATGAACCGGTAGGGACCGCTGGAAGTCAGTTCTTCGTCGTGACTGGAGAGGTTTTGCAGCTCCCCGCTGACT
>JBAXHG010000143.1:0-4205 GCA_037139015.1 Actinomycetes bacterium
CCCTGTGTTGTGTTCATGGTTGCTTTTGACATGAAGGGGACTCTAGCCGCCAGCGACTTCAAGCTTCAGCTCGGCATTTCCGACCTTTGAACCAGAAGCTTCGCGGCAGACGCGTTCGGCCTCTGACTGTGGGACCTCGAGGAGGCTGAACCGGCCGAGGACCTTGACGTTATGAATCTGTTCGCCTTGAAGGCCAACCTTGGTGAGGGCGGCAATGATGTCCCTGACCTCAACGCCGTCATCCTTGCCCACGGAGGCGATCAGGCGCTGCAGCGGACCATCCTGCTTTGCAGGCGCATCCGGCTTGGCCTCGATCTTTGGCTTCTCGTGGCGCTTGGGTGGAGCGGTTGTCTTCTGCGGAATTGTTGTGGCGCCCGACGACCATTTGCCCATCGTGATTCCCGTGTGCTTCTCAATGGCTGCCAGGTCTGTGTCCTGCTTGGGCTCGTAGAAAGTCACGGCGCGGCCAGAGCGGCCAACGCGGCCAGTACGGCCAATCCGGTGGACGTATGTGTCCGGGGAGTTGGGAACGTCGAAGTTGATGACATGCGTGACTGTGCTCACGTCAAGGCCACGGGCGGCAACGTCGGTCGCGATCAGCACTGGAACCCGGCCGCTCTTGAAGGCAAGCATGACTCCGTCGCGTGAGCCTTGGCTCATATCGCCGTGGAGGGCCCGCACGTTCATTCCCTCATTCTTGAGCTTCCTGAAAAGTTGGTCGCAGCCGATCTTCGTTCGCATGAAGACGATTGCCTGCCCTGGACGCTCGGCTTTGAGGACAGCGGCAAGCGCATCCGGCTTGTCCTTCCTTGGAACCTCAAGTGAGAACTGCTCAACGGTGTCCACCGTGAGGTTTTCAGCCTGCACCTTCACAAGGGCCGGCTCATACAGGTACTTCTCTGAAAGGTTGCGGATCTCCGGAGGCATCGTGGCGGAGAACAGGGCCGTCTGGCGACTGCTTGGCGTGAGAGAGAGGATCTTCTCCACATCTTCAAGGAAGCCAAGGTCAAGCATTTCATCGGCTTCGTCCAAAACCACGAACCGACATGAGTGAAGGACCAGCGAATGGCGTGAGATCAGGTCCTTGACACGACCAACTGTGCCAACGACAACCTGGCCGCCACTGCGAAGTTGTGCCTGCTGCGTCTTGATTGGCGCGCCGCCGAAAACAGCAACAACGTCAATGCCCTTCTTGGCGCCGTATGAACGGATCGCCTGAGTGACCTGAATGCAGAGTTCGCGAGTGGGGGTAAGAACCAGGGCCTGAACATCAGGATCTGAGGCATCCACGTAGTTAAGGAGCGGAAGGCCGAATGCAGCGGTCTTGCCTGATCCTGTCTGCGCCTGCCCGATCATGTCGCGTCCCTCAAGCAGCGTGGGGATCGCCTGCTCCTGAATAGGGGATGGCGTTTCGTAGCCGACTTCAGTCAGCGCCTCAAGAATTTCAGGCGCAAGGCCAAGGTCTTTGAAAGTCGTCACTCCGAACCAGCATAGGGGGTGTGGCGAATCGCGGCCTCTTCTGTTGTCAGATGAAGTGGTGGCGGCCTGTCAGACGGTTGGGTCCAAGAGCAGCTTGCCGGTCGTCCGACGCTCGCTCAAGGCGACCTGAGCATCCGCTGCTTCAGCGAGCGGAAAGACGCCACCCACAACAGCCTTGACCTCACCACGCTCGGCTCGAGCGAAAAGGTCTGCCATGGCGCTGGTGATCAACTCGGGCCGCTCAAGCAAGTGAAAGAGCCAGAACCCGCACACGGACCAGGACATCTTCAGCAGCTGGCTGTTGCTCACCCGGTTCTTTTCTCTGCTTGCGATCCCACAGACACAAAGGCGACCCAGCGGGGCAAGGGAGTGCAGGCACTCGTCAAATGACTGCCCTCCTGCCATCTCGAACACGACATCCACCGGCTTGCCGCCGTTTGCTTCCAAGATTCGGTCCTTGAGACCTTCAGGAGCTGAGTCAATCGCAACATCTGCTCCGAGCTCCAATGCCAGAGCCCGCTTCGCGTCGGTGGACGCCAAGGCGATCACTCGCCCTGCTCCCATCTCTGAACCAAGCTGGCAGCAGAGACTTCCCACACCGCCCGCAGCGGCCCCAATGACCACGGACTCGCCGGCCATCACATGACCGACGGTCTTGAACAGATGCCAAGCGGTCAAACCCTGGATCAGGAGCGCAAGGGCAGTGTCGTCATCAACGCCTTCGGGAATTGGAATGCAGCGCTCCGTCGGAACGCAAACGTATTCGGCGTAGCCGCCGGTGCCGCAGATGGCCACCACACGCTCTCCGGTGTCCTCCCGAACCCCCGCGACCTCAACGCCTGGGATCAGCGGCAGCTCGTACTTGGCGACGTACTCGTCCTGCCGTGCATGGGTGTCGGCGAAGTTGATTCCCGCACGCGATACGCGCACAAGGACCTCGCCTTCTCCGGCCACTGGATTGGGTAGCTGGGCGAGGTTGAGTACCTCTGGTCCGCCAAACTCAGTTATCTGGATTGCGCGCATGCGGGGAGGCTAACTGTGCCCGATGCGTTGCGCGGGGCTCCGTCACAAGGTCATCGCATGTAGCCTCCCGCCCTATGGCACTCACAGTCGTCGGATCAATTGCATATGACAGCGTTCGTACCCCCTTTGGAACTCGGGATCGCATGCTCGGTGGCGCAGCAACTCACTTCGCGCTCTCGGCATCTTTCTTCGACGATGTCCGCGCAGTCGGCCCAGTTGGGGACGACTTCACGGACGAAGACATCGCAATCCTCGAGATTCGCGGGACGAGCACAGATGATGTGGAACGCGTTGCCGGCGGAGAAACTTTCTTTTGGGCTGGCGAGTACGGCTGGGATCTGAACTCCCGCGAGACGCTTGAGACCCGCCTTGGAGTGTTTGAGACATTTGAGCCCAAGCTGAGCGAAGAGTCCCGCAACGCGGAGACCGTGTTCCTCGCGAACATCCACCCTGACATTCAGTCCGCCGTTCGTGAACAGTGCACTGCAGCAAGCTTTGTAGCGATGGATTCCATGGACCTTTGGATTGACATCGCCAAGGAGTCGCTGATCAAGGTCATCTCCTCCGTTGACTGCGTGATCCTGAATGACTCAGAACTTCGTCAGCTCACACGCAAGCCAAACCTGGTTGCGGCAGCTCGCGAGGTTATCTCATGGGGACCCACAGCAGTTGTTGGCAAGCAGGTTGAATACGGCGCAGCCCTGTTCACAAAGGACGGATTCTTCTCACTTCCCGCATACCCGCTGGAGAACGTAATTGACCCAACCGGAGCTGGCGACACGTTCGCCGGTGGATTCGTCGGTTATGTCGCAGCCCACGCAGACCAGGAGGTCAACCATGACCTTCTCGTTCGCGCAATGGCCTACGGAACCGCGCTCGCCTCATTCAACGTTGAAGAGTTCGGCACGGAGCGCGTTGCGCGCCTTGCCCCGCGTGAAGTGCTTGTAAGAGTGGCTGAACTTGAGCGGATTACCCGCTTCAGTGATGTTCCACTTGAGCTTCGCGGCTGACCCGCCTCGCAAACGCGGCGCGAAGCCACAACATTCTGAAGTGACGACTGTCACTCCAACCTCTAAAGTTGTCCTCTGAATGACTTGGACAATCTTCTTCATGGTTGTTGTGCTCAAGATCCCAATCGCGATGCTCTTGGGCATTGTTTATTGGGCGTGGAAGTCCGTTCCCGAAGAGGAAGGGGTGGGTGATGATGGCGGCAGCGAGCGTCCAAGCCTCCCGCTCAAACCACGTGGTCGTGGTCCTCACGGGGACCCGAAGCCCAATCCGCCCGCCCGCATTCGCGCTGGATCTGCGCGTGAGCCAATCTCCCGGGACTGACCGGGGCGCGTCGGACACCCTTTCCGTGGCAAACTGCAAAGCGTGAGCGAACCAACATCAGTCCTCTCCGATGGCACCATCCGGCGTCTCGTGGAAGAGGGGAAAATCAAGATTGACCCATGGGATGCCGCTCGCATCCAGCCGGCGTCTGTTGATCTTCGCCTCGGTGACAGCTTTAGGGTGTTCAACAACCATCAGGTGACTGCCATTGACCTCCGTAAGCCACCGGAGAACCTGACCGACGAAGTGATCGTTGCCGAGGGTGAAGCATTTGTCATTCACCCCGGCGAGTTCTGCCTCGCCCGGACACTTGAATGGGTAGAGATTCCAAACGATCTTGTCGCGCGGATTGAGGGCAAGAGTTCCCTTGG
>JBAXHG010000144.1:0-4184 GCA_037139015.1 Actinomycetes bacterium
GACCAGTTCGTAAACACTGACCCAACCAGCTGAGCAGCTAGGCAGCGAGCGCAGATGCGTTCTGCGACGGAACGGTCGGCAACTGCCGCCGCGCGGACGCGAGGAGAGTAGCTCGTCTTTGCCAGGGTTGACGTGGCAACGGCCAAGCTGACAATCACCAGTGAGTCGCCCACAGCGCTGAGCGGGTTCTTGGCTTTCTAGCCAACAGACTTGCTGCGTCACAGCCGAGGCGTGACAAGCCGATCTCACCGGGACCTTGTGCAGCCAACAGAGACTAGGTACAGTCACGATTAGTAGTTCGCTTTTCCTCACACCCCCAGAAAGGCCACCTCTCATATGAGTCCCCGTATTCCTCTCGCGCTTGCCGCGGTTGCAGTCACCCTTGCCGCTACAGGAACCGGTACCGCCAGTGCGACCCCCGTTGGGAGCCAGGTTCTAACGCACTACGGCCCTGACAACTCTGAGATCCAGGTGGTAAGCAACCCTGATGCTGCCGGCACGCGTTATGTCGCCGGCAACTTCAGCGCCTTCAACGCGCTTGAAACCGGAGGGGGACCCGTTGCGAGCCTGACCGATGGCACCATCAACGCAGCTTTCCCAAAGGTTGATGGGGAAATCAAGACCTCGGTCGGAGACGGCAGTGGCGGCTATTACATTGGCGGCTACTTCAACAAAGTGGCCGGGATAAACCACAAGTATCTGGCGCACATCAACGCAGACGGTTCAGTGGATTCATGGGCTCCAACCTTTCCCAACTACCAGTATGTGTACTCGCTGGCGCTGTCAGGAACAACTCTCTACGTTGGCGGAATCTTCACGAGCGTGAACTCTCAGACCCGAACCCGGCTTGCAGCGTTCGACACCTCTGACGGAACGCTCACACCCTGGGCCCCCACCGCCGACAGCACCGTCTACGGCCTAGATGTCAGCGGCTCCACCGTGTACATGGTTGGCTGGTTCGGCAAGCTGAACGGAAGCTGGCGCTCATCTTGCGGTGCAGTTGGAACAGACGGAACTCTTTCCAGCTGGGACCCCCAGTGCAGCAGCTCCACATACACCGTCAAGGTTGACGGCTCAACCGTCTACCTCGGTGGATACTTCACAAGCCTCAAGGGCCAGGCCCGCAAGAACCTTGGTGCTGTAGGCACCGACGGCACCCTCAGTTCATGGAACCCTGGAGTTGACACGAACGGAGTGTTCTCAATTGATACATCCGGATCAACCGTCTACATCGGCGGCGGGTTCTCCAAGGTTGGGGGCGACGACCACAGGTGCGCTGCCGCAATCGGAACAGACGGAAACGTCAAGTCATGGGATCCAGGAATCTCTTACTGCAGCAACATCTATGCCATCCAAGTAACTGGATCCAATGTTCTGATTGGAGGCTCGAATGTCGTGCTGACCGGTGACACAACCAACAACTACAACGCCTTCGAGGTCGAAGCTACGACAGGGGCCCGCGTCACCTCCTTCGACCCTGACCTCCGCGGAAATGTTTCCACACTCTTGAAGGTTGGGGACAACCTCCTGATGGGAGGAGACTCAATAACTGCGGGCGGAATCCCCCGAAGAGGACTCGCCGCAATCGACAAGAGTGGACAGGTGACAAGCTGGAACCCGGGGCTCGGTGGCACTGCCGCCGCGCTCCGCGTGTCGGGCTCAACCGTCTACGTTGGCGGCTCCTTCAACAAGGTCGGTGGGCTTGACCGGGCAAACCTTGCTGCCATCGGCACTGACGGGAGCGTTCTTGGCTGGAACCCGTCCACGGATGGCACGGTCAACTCAATCGCATTGAAAGACTCAGCGGTTTACATTGGCGGCGGTTTCAAGCAGGCCGGCGGTAGCGAGCGTTTTTCTGCTGCTGCGATTGGCACCGACGGCAGTCTGCTTCCCTGGAACCCAACTGTTCTCAGCGGAAGAGCAGTGGCCGCGCACGACGGTACTTGCGACGGGGAATACAACTACTACACGTACTCATATGACCCCTCCTACCCATGCACCATCCCGGCAGTCCCCGCCCAAGAGGGCAATGTCCAGAGCATCGCTATCAAGGGCAGCACTGTCTACCTTGGCGGAGGTTTTGTCTCCGTTGGCGATCAAGACCGTTCCAACCTTGCCGCAGTCGGAACAGACGGGAGCGTCGCAGCATTCAACCCGTCACCGGACTCCCAGGTCATGGCCCTTGCAACCCTCGGAACGAAGGTCTACTTCGGTGGCTACTTCCAGAACGTGGCCGGCTCTACCCATAACTGGGCAGCGGCGGCTGACCCCGACGGATCAGTGACGAGCTGGAGTCCGCAGCTAAACGGACCGGTTCTCGCGCTGGCAACCACCAAGTCGCGCGTTTTCGTCGGCGGGTCGTTCGACTCCGCTGGGGGCTCGACTCGGAAGATGTTGGCAGCGTTCGGTTCAGATGGAAATCTCCTGCCTGGATGGGATTTGGACACCAACGCTCCCGATTCGGTCCGGGTGAATGCACTTGATGCAAGCGGCGGCTCGCTGATGGTCGGTGGAAGGTTCGGCTGGCTCTGTACGACAATCAATGAGAACGACACGACGGGAAGTGCACTTACCCGCTTGAACACGTTTGACGGCGCTTGGTACAGCCCTGACCTTGCAGCACCCTCCGCGCCAGTGGTGACGAGGACCAGTCCGGCAAGCTCACCTACTACCACAACAACAGCGACCATCGCCTACAGCGGTGAGGACGGAGCTGACTTCACGTGCTCCCTTGACGAGGCTGCGTTCGCTGCCTGCGCAAGCTCACCGGTGGCCCTCACAGGCATGTCGGCTGGCAACCACAGGTTTGAAGTGAAGGCAACTGACGAGTCCGGGAACACCAGCACGGCTGGCTCCACATCATGGGCAATATCAGCTGTCGTGGCCGTGTCAGCACCAACCCTGCTGACTCCGTCAGGATCAACAAAGACAGTGGTCTTGAGGAAGTTGTCTGGCTCATCAACCACTTGGGCAATCAAGACCGGGCTTCTGTTCTCCAATGGTGGAGACACACGACCTGCGGCCAAAATCCTGACCGTGCAGGTTGCGGTTGACAAGGACGGCAAGCCCGTAGCGACCAAGCCATCCGACAGCCAAGCTCTTCCCGCCAAGGCATCGTTTGTCAACGGGGTCATGGCCTGGAGCACGTCCGGCGAAGTAACCCGAGGCTCCAAGGACCGGCCAGTCTGGGTGCGCGTCGGGAACCAGTTGGGCAAGTGGACCCGTTGGGTCAAATTGGTTGCCTAGTCGGTCCCGCTGCTTGGAATCACAGATAGGGAAACCATTGGTGGTGTCGGCCTCTAACTGGAGGCAGCCACTTGGTACTTACAGGAGATGCTCTCAGCTGGGATGCGGTTTAGGCCCCCTCTGAATCCAGTCCCAGGTGGCAAAAGTGCTCGCCTGACCACATAACTCGCGGTACGCTGAGTTTGATGCGCGAGCTGATAAGGATGGTTAGATTTCCGGCCCCCCTGTCACTCCTTGGCCTATCAGCGCTCGCGCTTCTATGTGCGGTTGCTCTGGTGGTACCGACCGCCGGCAGCGCCTCCGCTGGCAGCCCGCAGCGAGCCTCAGTCGCCACCCAAACCGCGACGGCGAGCAGCTGTGGTCGAGGCAGAGTCAAGCGCTGGGGGCGGTGTGTCCCCAAGGCTCAGATCTTCCACCCAAACCGTCACAACCTGACGGGCCTTTCGGCCGCTCGCACACTCCTCCCTTTCCTCAAGAATTCCACCTTCACCGACTGCCGCGCCCGGTTTCCGCGCTGTGCGGTTGAGAACCGTTACGGGCACTTCTCCAGCGGCCTGATGTACTACTGCCGCCTGACTCCCAGCTCAGGCGCGGACATCATCAATGGCGGGCGTTCTTTCCAAATAATCGGAGCAACTGTTTCCAAGAACGGCTCGTGGGCCGTCACTCTCCGCGTCCTTTCCTACGGCGGAGCATTCGTCTATTACACATGGGCCGTCTCAAACACCGGAACCGCCCGCGGGCTCTACTGGGGACCAGGCTTCAGCCCGACCACCTCAGCTGCAAACCAGCGCCTTGGTCCGCTCCGCTGGGTTCGCGGCGCTCGCAACTGCAGCTACTGATCCAGCTCCTAACCGGGCGTGAGATGCAAGCCCCACAGACGGCCCTCGCTCAACTCCTCCCCGCTGGCGACATCACGTCACCTGCGGAGAGGAACC
>JBAXHG010000145.1:0-4178 GCA_037139015.1 Actinomycetes bacterium
GTTGCACCATTGGCACAGTCCAAGAGGATCCGAGTTCCAGATAGGTCAAGCGAGGCGTAGCGCTCGTGGAGAGCCCGCAGGTAGTCCTCAAAGGCGCCTCGCAGTGGCTCAATGTGGCCTGGGTGCGTGCTGTTGACAGGGTGATCGAGCGCCACAAGACGTTCAATCTCGGCCTCGTGCTCGTCTGCGATCTTGTCGCCGTCAGCCCCGAAGATCTTGATGCCGTTGTCTCCGAATGGATTGTGTGACGCGGAAACCACGAAGGCAAGATCCAGACCATGCTTTGCCAGCAGGAGCGGTGCTGCTGGCGTGGGCAGAACACCGGCGATAAGGGCGTCTCCCCCGGCGGCAGCGATACCTGCGGCAAGCCCAGCTTCTAGAACTGGCCCCGATTCCCGCGTGTCACGAAGAATTACAGCCCGGGGCCTGTCCTTCTCCGTGATCGTTACAGCAGCATCGCCAATGGCGAGCGCAAGCTCAACAGTGAGCTTGTCACCCCAGGCACCTCGTACACCGTCGGTGCCGAAAAGTCCTGTGGACATTCCTTCGAATCTCCTGTTGGATCAGCGCTTGGAGAACTGCGGGCGCTTACGGGCCTTCTTGAGGCCTGCCTTCTTGCGCTCCACAACACGTGGGTCACGCGTAAGAAAACCGCGCTTCTTAAGTTCGCCACGCAGGTTCGGGTCAGCCTTAACAAGCGCGCGCGAGATACCGTGACGAAGAGCGTCAGCCTGAGCTGAAACGCCACCGCCGTGGATCAGTGCGATCACGTCCATCTTCGACTCATAGCCCACTGCTTCAAGCGGCTGGCGAATATTGCGGTCAAGGGTTACGCGCGGGAACATGTCCTCAAGCGTGCGGCCGTTGATCACGTACTCGCCCTTGCCTGGCTTAAGCGTCACACGAGCAATGGCGCGCTTACGCTTGCCTGTTGCGTCGTAGCGGGCGTCCTTGGCAAGGTCAATTGCGGCGTTGACGATCGGAGCTTCCTCGACGATCTCTTCGACGACTACATCTCCCTCGGCAGATTCACCTTCAGCTTCAGCTTCAAACTCAGTGGAAACCTCGGCGGCTTCGGCGATTGCCGTCTCACCCTCAGGAACGATGTCCGGAACGAGGTCGGCACCAGGAATGGCCTCTGGCTCAGCAGAGTCAACCTTGGCCTTCTTCTCAGCCTTTGGTGCGGGTACTTCGGTTGCTTCAACCTCGGGAACAGCTTCAACCTCAGCCTCTGGGGCGGTTGGCTCTTGCTCTTCGGGTTGTGTTGGCTCGTCGCTCAAGCGTCGATCTCCAGGATCTCGGGGGATTGTGCAGTATGTGGATGCTCAGGACCAGCGTAGATCTTGAGCTTTGTGATCTGACGGCGGGAAAGTCGGTTCCTTGGAAGCATTCCCTTGACTGCGAGGCGGATTACTTCCTCAGGGCGCTTCTCGATCATTTCCTCAAAAGTTCTGGTGCGCAGGCCGCCCGGATATCCCGAGTGGCGGTGGTAAAGCTTGGTTGCGCGCTTCTTGCCTGTAACAGAGACCTTCTCTGCGTTGATGACTACGACGAAGTCGCCGGTGTCAACATGCGGAGTGAAGGTTGGCTTGCGCTTGCCGCGCAGAACATCGGCGATCTGCGTGGAGAGGCGGCCGAGGGTCTTGCCCTCTGCGTCCACCACATACCAGCGGCGATCACGGTCATTTGCGTTTGCGGAATAGGTCTTCATGGCTAGTAGATCGATCCTCCTCAAGGAGAACCGATGGCCCATCATAGGGATCTTCGGCGAGTGACGCGGATCCGGCTGATGAACTTGCCTCTCAGGAGGCGTTTAGGTTCATTCCCACTCGATTGTTCCGGGTGGTTTGCTGGTGATATCCAGCGCGACCCTGTTGACTTGGTTGATCTCGCCGATCATGCGCGAGGCGATCTTTTCCATCAGGTCGTATGGGAGTCGAGCCCAATCGGCCGTCATCGCATCCTCACTGGTGACTGCCCTAAGGACGATCAGATTGCCGTAGGTCCGCTCATCGCCCTGAACTCCAACGGTTCTAATGTCGGGAAGTACGCAGAAGGACTGCCAAAGCTCGCGATAGAGCCCTGCCTTTCGAATCTCGTCCTGGAAGATCGCGTCGGCCTCACGCAATACTTCAAGCCGCTCACGGGTGGCTTCTCCTCCAACAATCCTGATGGCAAGACCTGGCCCTGGGAACGGCTGGCGCCAGACCATGCGGTCTGGAAGGCCCAGCTCAGCGCCGACTGCGCGAACTTCGTCCTTAAAGAGGGTTCTCAATGGCTCAACGAGCTTGAACTTAAGGTCATCAGGGAGGCCCCCAACGTTGTGGTGGGACTTGATCGTAGAGGTGCCTGTGCCCCCACCTGATTCGATGACATCCGAGTAGAGGGTTCCTTGGACCAGGAAGTCAGCTCCGTCAATCCGTTCGGCCTCCTCCTCAAACACACGGATGAACTCTGCCCCGATCGCCTTCCGTTTGGCCTCTGGGTCTGTCACGCCTGAAAGCCGCTTTAGAAAGCGTTCTTCCGCGTCAACAGCGACCAGCGGGACCCCAAAGTGGTCCCTGAATGCCTCAATGACCTGTTCACCTTCGTTTTTCCGCATCAGACCGTGGTCGACGAACACGCAGGTAAGGCGATCACCAATGGCTCGATAAACAAGCAGAGCAGCAACGGAGGAGTCAACCCCTCCGGAGAGCCCGCAGACAGCACGGCCATCCCCCACCTGCTCCCGGATGCGCTCTATCTGCTCAGCAACAATGCTCGCAGGCGTCCAATCGCGTCTACAGCCACAGATGTCCTCAAGGAACGTTCTGAGCACTTCCTGTCCGTATGGGGTGTGGACGACCTCAGGGTGGTACTGAATTCCATAAATCCGTCTGGCCTCATCCTCAAACGCTGCAACTGGCGAGGCTGGCGAAGAAGCAAGTGCCTGAGCACCAGGCGGCGGGGTAAAGACCGCGTCCCTGTGGCTCATCCAGCAGGTCTGTTCGGTTGGCTGGCCGGCAAGCAGTCGTCCGTTGTCTCCAACCGTAAGGTCCGTACGGCCAAATTCGCCTTGATCCGCTGCCTGAACATCGCCTCCAAGTGAATGGGCCAGCATCTGCATTCCGTAACAGATGCCCAGTACTGGAATCCCGAGTTCAATCAGCTCCTTCTCAAGAACGGGCGCACCCTCACCAAAGACAGATGCGGGACCACCGGAGAGGATCAGGCCCTTGGGCTTACGGCGGGCGACTTCCTCTGCTCCGACATGATGCGGAAGCAGCTCAGAGCACACCCCGAGCTCCCGGATGCGTCTTGCGATCAGTTGGGCGTATTGCCCTCCGTAGTCAAGGACGACCACCTCTTCAGTTGAGAGCGGCGCGCCGTCGGCGCCTGCTCGTGCCGGTGAGTCGGTCAACTTGCCATTGGGATTGTCGCGCTCACCCAACGAGCGAGGCTGACTTGCCAGATCCGGATGATCCCATGCCAACACCCTGAGATCGCTGAAGGTACTTGCCTTCAGTCTGCAGGGAAGGCGCGACCATCAGTTCGGCCTTGTTGAACTCGGCCATGTCCTGATAGCCACATGTGGCCATCGAAGTTCGAAGGGCGCCCATCAGGTTCAGCGTGCCGTCGTTCTCTCGCGCTGGTCCAAGGACAATCTCCTCCATGGTTCCAGTGGAAGGAGTTGAAACTCGGGTACCCCTCGGCAGAGTCGGGTGGAATGTCGCCATTCCCCAGTTGAATCCTCGCCCTGGAGCCTCGGATGCGCGGGCGAGCGGGGAACCGATCATGACCGCGTCGGCGCCACAGGCAACGGCCTTGGCGATATCGCCACCGTTCTTCATGCCGCCGTCGGCGATGACCTTCACATATTCGCCTGTTTCAAGCATGTGCTGCGAGCGCGCAGCTGCCACATCGGCAATTGCTGTGGCCTGGGGGACACCAATACCAAGGACCCCGCGAGTAGTGCAGATGGCGCCTGGCCCTACACCGACAAGCACGCCAGCTGCGCCAGTGCGCATCAGGTGAAGTCCGGTGTGGTAGGAAGCGCAGCCGCCGACGACTACAGGGATCGGAAGGTCTGCAATGAACTCTTTGAGGTTCAGCGGGGGCCGACTCTCGTCGGATGAAACATGCTCCGCTGAAACGACCGTCCCCTGGATCACGAGGAGGTCGAGACCTGCCTCAAGAAC
>JBAXHG010000146.1:0-4172 GCA_037139015.1 Actinomycetes bacterium
CGGCCGATGGGTAGCCGGCTGCGATTCTGCCCAGACGCCAAGCGACCACCGGGATCATGAAGGTTCCCGTGCGGACAATCCAAACCCACACAACTGGGGCTACATCGGGACCGAACCAATTGAACGGAACCTGCACGAGAACGGGTAACGGCTTCCAGCCAGAAGCGCCCATGCTGTCAAACGAGACGAGGGAAGTTCCCGACAGTTGCCTCGCCCAGACAAGCCATGACCATGGGTCATAGCTTGGTTCGTGCCCCGCAAGCGCCATTGTAAGTGCGGCAATAACGCCGCAGACGACCAGTGGCAGCCATCGCAGCATGAGTCCAACATTGTTCCGGGGGGCAACAGCGGTCATTCGAATCCGCTTCGTGATGAAGGCGGCGGTACCTTCCGTAGTTTGTCCAAGTGGGCCAATAACCCCTCTTCTAGTTGGCCTCACATCAAGCGGAGATCAACTGAGTGAACTTGACTGAAGTAGCGGGGACCGGATTCGAACCGATGACCTCAAGGTTATGAGCCTTGCGAGCTGACCTGGCTGCTCCACCCCGCGATGTCAGTCGATCATAGCCAAAACGGTCTGTTGGGCAGGCATCCGGGCTGAAAGTCGTGGAGAATCAACCAATGGCCCACTGCTTCATCACCCGTGAACTCCCGGGCAATTCGCTGGATCAGCTCAGAAATGCAGGCCATACGGTTGACCTGTGGGAGCCGAGCCAACCTCCTTCGGCCGAAGACTTGAAGGCACGAACACAGTCAGCTGACGGGCTGCTTTGCCTTCTTACCGACCAGGTGACGGCGGAGCTTGTTGACTCTTCGCCCAGGCTTACGGTCGTGTCCACAATGGCCGTGGGAGTCGACCACATTGACCTCGTGGCATGCGCAAAGCGTGGGATCGCAGTGGGCAACACTCCTGGAGTACTGACAGACGCAACGGCCGACCTGACAATGGCACTCTTGCTCGCCCTCGCACGCCGAATTCCCGAGGGAATTGAAGCGGTCAGGAACGGCAGTTGGACAACTTGGGACCCTTCCGGCTTGCTGGGAATGGAGCTCCGGGACAGGACCCTTGGAATCGTCGGTGGAGGCAGGATCGGCAAGGCGGTCGCCCAACGTGCTGAAGGCTTTGGGATGAAGGTGTTGATGACCGGTCGGGCTGGCGGACCCAGCCCGGGGCTCCCGTTGGTCGAACTCCTCAAGCAGGCCGACATTGTGAGCATCCACTGTCCGCTTACTCCAGAAACAGAGCATCTCGTTGACCGAGAGTTCCTCGGGCAGATGCAGAACCACGCCCTGCTGATCAACACATCACGTGGTGGCGTGGTTGACCAAGCCGCCCTGATCAATGCCCTCCAGGAGGGCCAGATAGGCGGCGCGGGGCTTGATGTGACTGACCCGGAACCGCTCCCAGCCGATGACCCGCTTCTGGCAGCTCCCAACCTTGTAGTCATCCCCCACCTTGGTTCTGCGACGGTACGCACCAGAGAGGCAATGGCAGAGATCGCAGTCGCAAACCTTCTGGCCGGCCTTGAAGGCCACAAACTTCCACACCAGGTGACATGAGCAACCAACCAATCGTCAAAGCAGCAGTTGATATCGGGACCAATTCCACCCGGTTGCTCGTCTGCTCAATTACACGAAACCCGGACGGACGCCTCTCACTGGCGGACCTTGAGCGTCACTCTGTCGTGACCCGTTTGGGCGACGGCGTTGATACGACTGGACGGTTGTCAGATGAGGCAATGAAGCGAGTGGTTGACACCCTCAACAAGTACCTCGCGATAGTCAACCTCTACCCGATTCGTTCCATTACCGGCGTCCTGACCAGCGCGGGCCGCGACGCTTCCAATGCGGCCGACCTGACTCGGCTTATTGCCCGGGAGACCGGAATTGACGTCCGGCTTATTGGAGGAGACGAGGAAGCGAGCCTGAGTTTCGCTGGCGCCACAAGTGAAGTGGAGAAGGATGGGCGCAACCTCCTCGTGTGTGATGTGGGCGGAGGCTCAACGGAACTGATCACAGGGCAGGTTGGTGCCGTTGATTTCCATGTGTCTCTACCAGCCGGGGTTGTTCGACAGAGTGAGCGCCACCTTCATTCCGACCCTCCCACCGCAGAGGAGCTTGAGTCCGCAGCGTTGGAGATCCGTGCCCTGATTGAAGCGAACGTTCCAGCGGAGGTTCGTACATCCGTGGATGCGTGCATCGCAGTCGCCGGGACCGCAACCACGCTGTCAGCGATTGACCAAGATCTTGAACCGTATGACCCCGCCCGCGTACACGGCTCGACGGTGACCGTTGACCGCTCGCGGGACATACTCAAGCGGATTGCGGAGCTTCCATTGGCTCAACGAGTCAGCGTGGATGGACTTCACCCGGATCGTGCCCCGACGGCAGTCGCAGGGGCCGTGATCCTCTGCGAGATCCTCGACGCCTTTGGCATCGACAGCTTCGAAGCTTCAGAACACGACATCCTTCGGGGCGAAGTACTGCGCATCACAAACACGGCGGGCTGACGCGCAAGCGCCAGCCCTACCGCTGTGACTTAAGCCAAGTTGCTGCGCCGTGGGTAAACGACCGTCGGGTCAGTCAGCACATTGACCAGAGCGGGCTTCCCACACGAGAATGCGCGCTCTAGCGCAGGACGGAGATCCTGAGGCTGCGTCACGAACTCGCCGTGCCCTCCAAGTGCCTCAACAACCTTCTCGTAGTGAAGCTCGGGCTGAAGGTCAGCCGCGACCGAGTATCCGTACAGGTACTCCATTGGATGCTTCTCAAGTGCCCAGATTCCGTTGTTGCCCATCACGCCGACAACCTGAACTCCGTGACGCACAAGCG
Organism: Actinomycetes bacterium; assembly: GCA_037139015.1. Lineage (GTDB taxonomy): Bacteria > Actinomycetota > Thermoleophilia > Solirubrobacterales > Solirubrobacteraceae > WLNJ01. The sequence continues at coordinate 2,833 of JBAXHG010000146.1, forward strand.
TGTCGAACTCCATTCCGCTGAAGCCAAAGGCGCCGTCGCCAAGGATCAGTACGACCTGACGCTCAGGGTGCGCGATCTTCGCGGCAAGGGCCTGTCCGGGACCGGCGCCAAGGCAGCCGTATGGGCCCGGGTCAAGCCAGGAGCCAGGAACGTAAGAGTCAATGACACGGCCTGCGTAAGAACCAAAGTCGCCTGCGTCAACGACCACGATGGCATCGCGGTCAATGAACTGCGCAAGTTCCTTGTAGAGGCGCATTGGATGCAGCGGCCCACGTGGGTCGTTCATCTCCTCTTGCTCAGCAGCTCGTTTCTCTGCTTCGACTGCTGCGGTTGATGCAAGCCAGTCGGCGGTGTCAAGCCTTCCGCCAACAGCCTCGCGGAGTGCCGCAAGAGTTGCGGGCATTGCGCCGTACAGCTCAGCCTCCACCTGGCGTGGGTGAGCGCGCTCAGGCTTTGCGACGTCAAGGACGATCAGCTTGGTGTCTTCTCCGAAACTTGCGCCAAAGCCGAGGCGGAAGTCCATTGGGACTCCAATCACAAGGGCAACATCCGCTCCTTGCAGGGTTGCGCTGCGGGCCCTGGAACGGAAGATCTCACTGTCAGCTGGGATTGAGCCGCGGGCCATGCCATTGACGGCAGCAGGGATTCCAAGCTCTTCGCAGAACTTGAGCAGTTCAACTTCACCGCGTCCCCACCAGAGGTTTGTTCCCGCCATTACAGCCGGCCGCTCCGCGTTCTTCAGAAGCTCAATTGCGCGGTCCATGTCGGCGCCTTCGATTGCTGGCCCCGCCCACGGTGTGGGTGGAGTTGCATCGGTGCCGCAGTCTGGTGCAGCTTGGAAGACATAGTCCATCGGGAAATCGAGGAATGTCGGTCCGGACGGAGACGAAAGGGAGATGTCGAGGGCCTTGTCAACCATTCCTGGAATCTCAGCAGTTGACATTGGCGTCCCTGAAAACTTGACAAGTGGGTCAACGAAAGGAAGGTGGTCGATCTCCTGAAGGGAGCCCATTCCCCAGCGCATCTGTGGTGCGCGTCCACCGAGAACGAGGATCGGTGAGTTGTTCATCAACGCTCCGCCGATACCGCTCAGTCCATTGGTTACACCTGGGCCAGCTGTCAGAGCGGCAACGCCGGGTTCACGCGTGACCTTCGCCCAGCCTTCCGCTGCAAATACGGCGGTCTGCTCGTGGCGAACATCAACAATGTCGATCCCTTCCTCTTTGCACCCGTCAAAGATGCTGAAGATGTGGCCGCCCGAAAGGGTGAACAGTTTGGAAACTCCATAAGCCTTAAGTCGGCGTGCGATCAGCCGGCCGCCATGGAGTTCTGCGGATGTA
>JBAXHG010000147.1:0-4083 GCA_037139015.1 Actinomycetes bacterium
TGCGGCATCCGATGGAGAGCGGCATGGCCGTCGGCGAACTCCTTACGGTCTTGACGCAGTCAGACAAATGATTACCCGTAACAAGCGAAGAATTGGAATTGCCGGCGCAATCACGGTTGCCGTGGTCGCGCTCGGAATCATCCTCTTTGCCCCTGGAATCGGGTGCTCGGGTGCAACCAGCTCGAACGTATCCAAGGACGCCCGCAACAGGGCAGCGTCAAGGCACCGCATGGAGTCCCTCACCCAGTTTCTTGATGCCAAGTCGAAACAGCTTCGAAAGCAGCGCGCGGCTGCCAAGGCCAAGGCTGCAGCTGCCGCAGGAACACCGAAGGTTGATCCAAGGTCTCAGGCTGCGTTCAGAGCTGGAGTTTCAATCGCCATCTGGAACAGGTATGTCGCCAACCCGACAAGCGCTGCAAAGTCGGGAACCCTGTCCACGGCTCGGCTGGCTCGGGCTCGCAGCGCGGCTCACTCCCTTGACCGTCGGCTCGTTCTGCTCCGTCAGAGCGCCAGTCAGGCCAAGCTCCCGGAGCTTGCGCGGGCAGCCACTGCCGCGAGAGCTGACCTTGCTCACGTCAGCGCCGACCTCGCCGGGAGAACATTCACTCCTTCAGTGGTCGAGCAGGAAACTCGTTTGATGCGAAACATTCAGGCGGTAGCCAAGAAGAACGGCCTGAAGTTGACGATCAAGGTCCCCGCCGGAACCATCAAGGGTTAAACACCCTAAAACGGATCGGCTTTGGTACTGTTCGGCTTTCAAAGTCAACAGCACACCGAAAGGACCCCGCATGAGCGTCACTGACGATCTGCTTGAAAACGCCAAGGCCTACGCCGCCACCTTCGACAAGGGTGACCTCCCCCTGCCTCCCGGACGCAAGATCGCAATTCTTGCCTGCATGGATGCCCGGCTCAACCCGTACGGGCTCCTTGGCCTCAACGAGGGTGACGCCCACGTGATCCGGAATGCTGGCGGAGTCGTGACCGACGACGAGATCCGTTCGCTCTCAATCTCACAGCGTCTGCTTGGCACTGAAGAGATCGTGCTGATCCACCACACCGACTGCGGGATGCTCACATTCACCGACGACGAGTTCAAGCGGTCAATTCAGGACGAGGTCGGAATCAAGCCGGAATGGGCAGCAGAGTCATTCAATGACATTGATGAAGACGTCCGCCAGTCCATCGGCCGCATCAAGGCCAGCCCGTTCATTCCACTCAAGGACAATGTTCGCGGATTCGTCTACGACGTAGCGCACGGCACTCTGCGCGAGGTCATCTGAGCCAGACGATCCAGCAAGCCTGGAGTAGATGAGAAAGCGGGACCGCGAGGCAAAGCAACAGCCTCACGGTCCCGTTGCTCTATCTGACAAAGAAGCGGGATACGGGAATCGAACCCGTCTCTCCAGCTTGGGAAGCTGGCGTTCTACCAATGAACTAATCCCGCATGTCCAACTGAGGTGAAGGTTATCGCCGATGCAGCAATGGATACTCTGACCCAGTGCGTCGGTTCGCCCTCCCCCTGATTGCAGTTCTCCTTGCCGCGGGTTTCATCGCGCTGATCGTCTTCGGCGTGTCCCAGACCGGCGACGACCGATCCTTGGACAACGCAGTGGCCTCAGCGAAGGCGATCACTGCCCCCCAATACGCAAAGCAGCTGCCCTCGCTGAACGGTCCAGCGAGGTCCCTCGCTGACTTCCGCGGGAAGGTCGTTGTACTTAACCTGTGGGCTTCATGGTGCCCCCCATGCCGCGAGGAAGCCCCATTGCTGGAGAAGACGCAGAAGCGAATTCAGAGCCAGGGTGGAACAGTGGTTGGTGTCACTTGGAACGATTCAATACCCGATGCGAAGAAGTTTGCTGCCGAGGTCGGGATGACCTACCCGCAACTGCGTGACGTGGACGGCACATTTGCCAAGGCTTATGGAACCAAAGGGCTGCCGGAGACGTTCATCATCAACCGCCAGGGCCGGATTGTCGCCCTGCGGCGCGGTGAGGTTGACACTGCGTTCCTGAACGAGAAGCTTTACCCGCTCTTCCGAAACGGATCAGTCAAATGACCAACCTCCGAAAGTGCATTGCCGCAGCACTCTTGGCAGCAGCCCTCGGAAGCGTTTCCATCCTGCCGGCAGCCGCCATGGCATCCAACGCTCACCCCACGCTCGCTGAGGTTGAGGAGGAAGTCATGTGCACGGTCTGTGGCGTTCCACTGTCCCTCGCACGCGAAGCACCTGCCGCCAAGCGCGAACGTGCTCTGATCAGCTCACTGATCAAACAAGGCATGACGAAGCAACAGATAGAGGACCAGCTCGTCACTACCTATGGGCAACAGGTACTTGCGACGCCAAAAGCAAAAGGCTTTGACATCTGGGCGTGGATTATTCCGGCAGCAGCTTTCGTTCTCGCGCTTGCCGGGCTTGGTTACCTGCTTGCTCGCTGGAGCCGACGCGGCGACGAGGGAGACTCAGACTCGTCAACCGACCGGTTGGCACCCTTGAGCGACGCTGATGCCGCACGCGTTGACGCTGAGCTCAAAGCTCAGGACTGATCAGCAGTCCAGAGTGGACTAGAGCTCGTTGGGCGCGCTGACGCCCAGCAGCCCAAGGGCCGCTGCAATCTGAGTCTGGGCAGCGGAGGCAAGCACCATCCGCAGGTCACGCTCGGCATCAGGGGCACCAACAATGCGGCAATCCCGATAGAAGGCCGTGAACTCTTGTGCCAAGACAAGAGCAAAGGCGCAGATCCTGTGCGGCGCACGACGATCCACAGCCTCCGTCAACTCAGCCGGCCATGAGACGAGACGACGAATCAACTGCTTCTCCGACTCATGAAGCTCGGTCAGCTCAGCAGGAATATCTGGAATCACGCCACCAGCTTTGGCAATCACAGCGTGAGCCCTGGCGTGTGCATATTGGACGTAATAGACCGGGTTTTCCGCACTGCTCTCCCGAGCAAGGTCGAGGTCAAGATCAACTGATGTTTCATGTGAGCGCTGCAACATGAACCAGCGCGCTGCATCAACTCCGATCTCATCAAGCAGGTCATCGAGGGTGACAAAGTCACCGCGGCGCTTGCTCATCTGAGCCCGGTCGCCGCCTTCCACCAGATGAACAAACTGCATGATCACCATCTCGGGACGATCCGGATCCTCACCGAGTGCGGCCACAGCTGCTGCCATCCGTGCCATGTAACCGTGGTGATCTGCTCCCCAGACATCAATCAGACGGTCAGCCCGCGCGAGTTTGTCTGCGTGGTAGGCGATGTCGGCAGCGAAGTAGGTTGGCTGTCCATCTGAGCGGACGAGGACACGATCCTTGTCATCCGCAAAGTCTGTTGTCCGCAGCCAGAGTGCGCCGTCGTCGCTGAAAGTGTGGCCGCCGCGCTGAAGCGCATCGCAAGCCTTGGAAACGTCAGATGCAGCCTCTCCATGGAGGTCTGCTTCTGAAAACCACTTGTCGAACTCAACCCCGTAGCGGACCAGAGTAGAGCGGATCTTCGCTAGGAGGATCTCAATCCCGGCTTGGGCGACAACATCTGGATCCCCTTCGGAAGCGCCCGGTATCTGGTTGGCGAGCTCAATCACATAGTCGCCTGAATAACCATCTTCCGGAACATCTTCACCATTGGCCCGGGCCACAATTGAAAGACCGAGACGGTGGATTTGAGCCCCTGCATCATTCGTGTAGTACTCGCGCCCAGCCTGATGCCCGTGGAATTCGAGCATCCGCGCAAGCGAATCTCCGTATGCGGCATGTCGCCCGCCTGCCGCTGTCAGGGGCCCAGTGGGGTTGGCAGAGACAAACTCGACAAGCACGGTTTCAGGGGTCTTTGCTCCTCCTGCTCCGAAACCAGTGCCGGCATCAATCATTGTCTGCAAAGCGTCGGAGTACCAGCTGTCACCAAGGGTGAGGTTCAGGAAGCCTGGCCCGGCAACCTCCCACGAGCTCAGCCGATCGCCGAGCGCGGACTCAAGCTCATCACCCAGAGTCTGGGCAAAGTCCCTTGGGGGAACGCCAGCACCCTTGGCCGTGAGCAGAGCGGCATTTGTTGCAAGGTCCCCAAACTTGGAATCACTTGGCGGCTCAAG
>JBAXHG010000148.1:0-4058 GCA_037139015.1 Actinomycetes bacterium
AGGGTCCGTGGCGACTGAGCGACTCAGCAGAGTTGATCACCGGCGACCCTGAGATCCAAAATGGTTGGAAGCAAGACCACATAACCCCCACCCAGATCGGCGGCGCGTGGGCGTTTGCACGCTGGGACGCAAAGGCGGGAAGGCCGTTTGCCAACTCGTTTGTGAAGGCTTGGGCTTCCGAGCTTGCTCGCTGACGTGGGCTTCAGCGGTTAGCCTCAGGCAATGTCACTACATCGCCATGAGCCCGAGGCTGAACCGCTGGACCTCAACCCTTTCATTGCAGGCGGGGCCGAGGGTGAGGTTCCAAAAAACCGAATTCCCGCAGGACAGATGTCAGCCGATTCGGCGTATCAGGTGGTTCACGATGAGGTGATGCTCGATGGCAACGCGCGTTTGAATACTGCGACGTTCGTGACCACGTGGATGGAGCCGCAGGCGAAGCAGCTGATCGGCGAGACCTTGGACAAGAACATGATTGACAAGGACGAGTACCCGATGACAGCGGAGCTTGAGCGCCGCTGCGTGAACATAATTGCTGACCTTTGGCACGCTGGTGACAGTGGCGGCAAGGCGACTGGGACTTCAACGATCGGGTCGAGCGAGGCAGCGATGTTGGCTGGGATGTCGCTCAAGTGGCGCTGGCGTGACCGGATGAAGGCTGCGGGCAAACCCATTGACAAGCCGAACATCGTGATGGGCGCAAATGTTCAAGTCTGCTGGGAAAAGTTCTGCCGCTATTGGGATATTGAGCCGCGCATGGTTCCAGTCGAGGAGGGAATTCTGCATTTGACAGCAGAGCGAGCGATCCCCTTCTGCGATGAGAACACGATTGGTGTTGTGGCAATCCTGGGAAGCACTTACGACGGCAGCTACGAGCCAGTTGCGGAGATTTCTGCCGCGCTGGACAAACTCCAGGCGGATAGCGGACTGGATATCCCAATTCATGTTGATGCTGCGTCCGGTGGCTTTGTCGCGCCCTTCTCACAGCCCGATCTGATTTGGGATTTCCAGCTTGAGCGTGTCCAGTCGATCAACGCATCAGGCCATAAGTTTGGTCTCGTCTACCCCGGCGTCGGATGGGTCATATGGCGTGACGCGGAAGCCCTGCCCAAGGATTTGATTTTCAATGTGAACTATTTGGGAGGGGACATGCCGACGTTCGCGATCAACTTCTCGCGTCCGGGGTCCCAGATTGTTGCCCAGTACTACACGTTTCTGAGGCTTGGACGTGCTGGCTTCAAGGAGGTGCAGGATTCCTGCATCCGTGTTGCCGGCCAACTGATTGATGGCTTTGAACGGGTCGGGCCCTTTGAGGCGATCAACCGCGGCGATGAGCTGCCCGTGATAGCAGTGAAGTTGAAGGACGAGGTGACCGGGTACACGGTCTTTGACATTTCACGTGGGCTGCGCGCCGCGGGCTGGCAGGTGCCCGCGTATACGTTCCCGGCGAACATGGAAAAGCTCGCCGTCCTGCGGGTTGTCGTTCGTCACGGGATGACATCCGATCTCGCGGACCTTCTGCTTGGGGATCTTGAGCGGGTGATCGCAGACTTGGAGAAGTTCGGCGGGCGGGCCGAGGAGCAAGACCCAGCCCAGACTTTCCACCACTGAGCTGCCAGCGCCCCGACGAAGCAGGACGCTGGTTTTTAGCTGCAGGTCAGTTAGGGAAGCTTGGTGATCTTCGGGTACTTCCAGGTGCCACTGAGAGCGCTGGGCTTGGGAAGGTAGATCCTGAGCATCACGTTGAACTGCGCTTCCGGAGCCGGAAGCCAGTTTGCCGTCCCACGCAGTGCGGTTGACGGTTGAGCAGCACTAACAATGATGTCCTGGGATCCGTCCGTATTCAGTGTCGTGCCGGGCGTCCTGTCGCCGATGGCAAACCGTCCGAGCGAGTTGGGGATGAAGAACTGGTCTTGGGCATACATCGTGATTGACCAGAAGGCATTGTTCGGCGGCAGTTGTCCCGCGGCGAAGTGGATCTTGTACTTGGCTCCACCTGACCCGTTTAGGGTCTGACCCGCGTAATCAGTGACCGCCGCAGGGTAGATGGCTTCCTCGGGCTTGTTCGCTCCGATTCCAAGCTCGGCGATGATTGCTCTGGTCAGATAATCCTTGCCGTATACGCCTACTCCGTCAAAGAGAATCCAGCCGTTGCGCTTGGCAAGTGAGGCATTCTTCTTTGTCTGGAGGCCTGCGTCAATCTTGGCCTGACCTGCCACAGCACCCTTGACGAGCTCGGCAATAACCGCGGCACTTTGGGTCTTGTTCGGATCAAGAGCGGGTCCAATGCCGTACTTCTTAAGGCCCTTGAGGAGCGTGGCATCAGCTGCCGGTGGCGCCTGTGACTTGGTAACCGTGCCGAACTCCTTGAAGAAGGCGGCGTTGGGAAGCATCGCGATTGGGGTTGGGGCCGTGTCACCTGGTTTTGACAGATTCAGGCCGGGAAGGAAGGTCCCGGAGTCGACAGCACTGTTGCGCTGGGCTGTGATTCCATCCTGGATTGCGAGTGCGTTTGGCACGTCCGCTTGGTTGTCAACAAGGGTGCGGCCGATAACCCAGACGAGGTTTGTCGTCGCGTGAATGGTTGAGGACACGCTCCGCTTGAGCGGATCAGTGGTCTGATTCCAGTTTGGACCGACAAGTGCGTAATTGCCGCCTGCGCTGCCGGTCGTTCGGTTGCCAATGTAACCAGTCACATTGGTGTAACTGTCAAGCAATTCCAGTGCGAAGTAGCGGCTGCCAGTTGGTGGAGTGTGGATGATGACCGGGCCTGAACTCAGGTCCAGAACCATGATCGTGTAGAGCGTGTCAGCGTTTGGCTTGACCACAGTGCGCGTCAGGTCGGTTGCCAAATATTGGACGTTGAGAACCATGTTCTGCGGGAAGCGATTGACATTCCGGCTCATGTAAACCGGTGCGTAGCCATAGATGTACGCGTCTGAGCCAACCTTCTGGATGGCCTTCTTCTGGGCTGACGACAGTGATGCGGATGCGGTGGTTGGGACTGCCAAAATAACCATCGCCGCGAGTGCCAAAAGCAGGTTTGCTCGAATTGAACGCCTTGTCATCAGTAAAGACCTCTCCCCTTGTTGATTACTGCTTCCCCAAAGCTTACAGACGCCGTGTCACATTCGCCACAGTTGACTGTCCGTTCGAGCGACTGGCCCTGTGATTAGGCTGACGCCATGACTACTAACGCCAAGAGCCTGATTGCCATCGCGACCGTTCTGGCGATCGGAATCATCGTCGCGCTAATCGCGACCACGGGCGGTGGGACGTCAACAACTTCGCAGTCAACATCCACCAAGCAGTCGTCCACGGCAACCACGCCGACCACTCAGTCGAGCCAGACGACAACGAGCCAGCCAACAACTTCAACTACAGAGTCGACCACTACGACGACTCAGTCAACTACCACCACGGTTCCGAGTAACTGAGTCTCAGGCAGGTGGCTTGACCGGCCCACCGTGGCCGCGGAGCGCACCGCATCCATTTGGACCAGCTTTGATTTGCGCATCACTCGGTGGGTCAAGCGCCAGCAGCTCCGGCACCGTGACGGCCGTCAGGTGTTTCTTCTTCAGCTGCGGAAGGATGTACGGAAGGGCGCGAATTGTCTGCCCACGATTCTCGTGCATCAGGATGATCGCCCCAGGCTTCAAACCGGCGATCACATTCCTCGCGATTCCCGCGTAGTTGGCTCCCTGTGAATCCTCAGAGTCCACATCCCAGATGATCTCTGCAAGGCCAAGCTGGGCTGTGATTGCGTCGATTGAATCGTTGCGTGCCCCATAGGGCGGCCTGAAAACACTCACCGTGTTGCCTGTGACGCTTTGGGCCATTGAGGTCGTGTCCGCTATCTGGCGGCGGACCGAGGCGAGGTCCTCCCCTGGGAGGTAAGGGTGCGTCCACGAGTGGTTGGCCGTGGCCGCGAGGTATGTCTCCTTCTGTGCCCAAGATTTCCAAGTGGGGTCACGGAGGCGCTCGCCGATCACAAAGAAGGTTGCCCTTGCGTGCCACTTCTTGAGCTTCTTCATGGCGAAATGCGTGTAGGCGCCTGG